>JBCDLA010000055.1:0-17273 GCA_038745945.1 Cyanobacteria bacterium P01_H01_bin.74
TACTGGAACATGTCTTTGTGCAGGGTAGAGTTATCATGCGACTCTCCGTCAGGTCATGCTCAGGCTGTCGCTACCACTTGGACGTTATTCTATTGCGACTGCATGCTCCGCGTCGCCTTAAAGTTTCTTACTTACTCGCAGTGCAGGCTTTTTTATTTTGCAACGCCCTTTTAAAACAATCTATATTATCCCAATTGCAATGATGATGATGTGCATGCCCAGCCCAAAGGGACTGCCGCATTGATGCATTGGTTATAACCATAAAAATCAAGACATCAAAAAACCGCTGGTTCCCGTTAGAAGAGACCGGCGGTTTTTTTATTTTTGTCCCAGACCGGTATTATTAACACCATTTTCTTAGAGTCCGCCCAATGCCCACCATTTCATTTCAGCCACCCACCCCGCAACCCAAAAACCGCAGCAACGCTTCACTCCGTTTCGGAATGGGCTTGCCTGCTAACGCACTCAGGCAGTTGATGGCTGATACACTGGGGGTTTGGGGCCCGAAGCTGCCGTTTACACGCAGTAAGCAAGGATTTTTTGAAGATGCTTACCTTGAGTGGGTCGAGAATATTCCGTTTTACCTGCTGATTCCAGTTGCAGCACCCCTGCTGGCCCGAAGATTTGCGGTGGCCAACGAAAACAAAGCAACCCCAAGCGAGATTGGCTTATCCTGGAAAACACTGGGCCAATCAGCGCTGAAGCAAGAGGGGCGCTCACTAGCCAGTAAAACCCTGGTTGGTGCAAAAGCAGCCACATTGCTGTCTGTGCTCAGTTTGGCGTTTGGCTGGGAGTATATGGTCCAGCCGTCCAAGAACTTTTTAACGGCCAAATTGTTTGCCACCAAAAATTTTGAAGCCGTTGCAGGCCTTGAAAATCGTTCACTGCAGGTTCAGGCGGGCAATGACGATCCCGTTGAAAAAACAAAAAGCCGTGGCATTGCAGTTGGGTTATCCGTTTTGGGAGGATTGACTCTGGCAGGTTTAACCCCCCTGCTTGTTCGACACTCAGGAATTGCTGAGAAAACAGCCCGCCGGCTTCTGCATACTTTTAACTTCGGTGACGGGTTTGATTTAACCAAACCCATTCTTGCTTCAGTGATTGGGGTGGGTGTGGTCAGTTACCTTGATGCAGCTCGGGACCGCCTGGAATTTAAAGAAACAGCGTCAAGGCTTGCAATGGTTGTGCCTTATCTGCTGTTTGGCAAAGAACTGGCAGGCAACCTGCTGGCCAGTGCCTTCAACTGGCTGCCAGTTCGCCTGGGTAAGAAAAACGAAGATGGCAGCCGTGAACGTGTTTTCTTTAAAGATGTGTTTAAACATTTATCCTCACCTGGCAATGAAACAGGGCCTGCCTTTAGCTTCCGGCAATCAAATAATTTGTGGCAGCAATTTACCAACCCAGATAGCCTGTTGGACCTGGAGCATTCTAAAAAAGCAGCTGATATTGAAAAAACAGTCCAAGCTCTTGAAAAGCAAGGATTTTCGGTTCCCGTTGAAACCAAAGAGGCCCTACTTCGAAAAGTAAACCAAATCGGCTGGGGCAAATTTATATTGGGTGCACTCATTTCAGGCGCTGGCTTCACCGCTTTAACGTATCATCAGACCCGAAAACGCTGGGCCAATGGTTCCGCTGATAATAGTGCCAAGCCCTCTGAAGAGATCTCTGCCTCCCAAAGTCCCTTACTTGTAAAAGAGCAGCAAAAAAACATACAGCTGCCTGTTTTGCCACCAGCGATAAGCCTGAAACCACCCGGTGTTTTTTCAAAAAACCCTTACTATTCTTCTTTCTCCACTGCTGCAACTGCAAATGAGGTGCCCCGTTATGTTTTCCCTGTTAAAAAACTGGACAACCCCTCATCCCCTGCCCCTTACAGAAATTATTCTCCTGCTTACCAGCCCCAATTATCAAACCGGATTATCCCTGCCACAAGTTCTGCTGTTGCTTTAAAGCCCTTGAACCCTTTCAGCCCTGAGCCCTACGGGTTTAATCCAAACCCTGGTCAGACCCGTGGCCCACTGCTTTTTACTGCACCTGTTGCCTATTTTCCACAATACCCAAATAAAACAGTCCCGAGATAAAACAGTTCGTAGGCCAGTGAAAGCTAATTGACATCAAAACAACACGAAATAAATATTTCTATCATTCTTGTTCCACGATTGCTTCGAGGCTCGGGGCACTTATTTTTTAAAACCTTATCATTAATATTACTCAATAAAAAAAGCGTCGAAACGTAATGATAAAGAATTCGACGCTTTTTAAGATGTAAACAAACGGCTATTTTTTAAGCCGACTTTTTTTCAAATTCTGCCAGCATGTCTTTATTATCAATACCAGCAAGCTCTTGAAGCAAGCGCCAGTTGAGCAAGCGGTCTTGTTCAGCATTGTGAATACCTTGGTCAATCGGATTGCCGTCTTTGTCAAAATGTTTTCTAAAACGTCCTTCCGTTTTCGCCCAATCGATAAAGGTCAAGCTTCTCATTTGGCCGTCAGGTCCTTTGACTTGCGCCCAATCTCGGTCTGGGTTGGGATTTCCGGTCATGTTAAAGCGGCTTTTCATCGTTGGCCCCGCATCAGGGTCATAAATAAACAGCGGGAAAGCCCGGCTTTTTACTGCCAGTTGAGCTTGTGCTGCCGCCATATCATCGGCGACCCCATGCTCAGGCTGACAGGTGGTGTAGACATTAATAACCGCAGGACCGTCAAACTCAAGGGCCCGGTTGATGACTTTGTAGTAATGGCTCGCGTTCACGCCAATGGTTTGCGCAACAAACACATTGGGGTGCATAATGCAAATCTGCCCCAGCTCTTTGCGGCGCTCAACCTTACCAGACTTGCTTTTACCGTGAGCGCCCATTTTGGATTCTTGTCCTACATAAGAAGAGGTTGATTGTTGCCCGCCAGTATTGGAATAAACTTGAGTATCCAGAACGAGAACCTTAATATTCATTCCGGAAATCAACATCCGTGACAGGGCCTGGAAACCAATATCCAGCATGGCACCGTCACCACCTATGTTCCAAAGCACCCAGTCGGTATTTCCATTTTGATCCCAATAAGTCCGAATGCCCATTGCATCGGTTGGACCGTTCTCAAACAATGAATTCGTCCAGGGGACTGTGTACGGGTTATACGGGTATGTAGATCCGTAAACGGTATTACAACCGGTTGAAGCCACAATCCCGAAATTGGTGCCCACTTTCTCATGGGTTGCTGCCAGCATTTGCCGAATCACAGACGCTTCACCGCAGCCCATACAAGAACCAGCACCGCCTTTGTACATGTTCAGGTTGCCAAGTTTCAGCATCAAATCCCGCATGTCAGTCTTGCTGATATGGCTTTCAGGAGAAGGCGGCAAGCTGTTGTAAAAGCCAAATGCCTGCAAGTAAGTCGGCAGGTTTTCCGGTGTTTTCTTAATCATTTTTAAAGCGTTGTGGTTGCCGCAAACTTCAACGCATTCACCGCAGCCTTTGCACTTGGTGGGGTCGATAAAAATACCAAACAGTGCCCCTTCAGGGATACCAGCGTCTGGTTTTTTGGCGCGGCGTTTTTCAAATTGCCCGTGATATTTAATGGTTGTTGCAAACTGATTGCGCAAATAGTCTTGCTCAGTTTCGTTGCTGACATTGGCCAATTCTTTATCAAGATCTGCCTGCATAACAACACGTCCCAGAATGGCGGTATCAGGACAGTTGTTTACACAGTCCATACACCCAACGCAGTTACTGGCTTCAAATTCTGGCAATTCAGGCGCAATATAACTAAAATCACGCTCACCACCGGTTCCGGCAGGCAGTACGCTTTGGGCAACAAATTCATCGGCCACCAATGAAGAACCTGCCCCTTTATTATAAGAATCAAGCACTTCCTGGGCCCGATCATAGTCGTACCAATGCTTATTTTCCTGCTTTGTATCATTTGAAGTACTCATCGTGACACATACTCCTTGGGTTAATCAGTTTTTTGTCAAGCTATTTTATTACAACAAACGCAGTGTCTCATCAGGTAAAATGGGTAACCGTTTGTGCAAGTTAAAATGATTGACTGTATAAGAGAAATCTGTAAATTTTACAGACTTTGTAACGAATAGATAAAATAAGTAAAGATAATCAGTTAAAAATAATTTTAAATAAAGAATGCGTTGGTGTCTTTACCTTTCGCATCCCATTCTAGGCGGCCTTTTTCCATAATATCGGCAGGGGTAGTTTCAATCATAGAGCGAGGCACTTCAAAAACTTGTTCGTACCCTTTCTGAGCCGCAGCAAGGTTGTCTTGAACAACGGCTTCACCACGTTTACCAAAATATTTTTCAATGGGAATGCGAACCCGTTTAAACAGATCTTCCTGATTCAGGCCAGCTTCTTTCTGGAAAGGCGTCAAGCGTAAGAATACACCGAGTAGTACAATCCCTTGGAAACGCTGTACCAGTGAATCATCAGATTTACAGCACTCATGCGCAATACGGATGGTATCAACACCGTAAAAGCGAATGTTGTTTTCCTTTATAAAATACTTGGCCCATACCGGAATGGAGTCCCAAAGCTCTTGGGGATCTTCATTGGGTGTATGCTGAAACAGAGTACATCCAGGCTGCAAGCCAACCAATGGGTTACCCATATTCCAGGTATTAGCATCCATCAATGGCACAAATTCAACTTGAATTAGTTCACTGTGCGTTCCAATCTTACCTTGACGCGTGGTGGTGAGGTATGTATTGGTTGGCAACCCTTTTTTCTCTGAGCCATACTTGGGAGAGGCCTGCACCTTGCAATCAAAAATATCACCCAAACAGGTGGCAATAATTTTATTGGTGGTTACCGACCCGTATCCGCCAACGGAATGACCACGAATCGAAAACGCCCCAATCGGACGAACATCCGGTTCTTCCGTAACGGTTAATGCGCTATCATGATCAATTCCCAAACTAAAAAACCGTTTGCCTGCATCACCGGCAATCATGTTTTCAACCACAGCAACCATATGGCCTGCTGTAACGTCACGGCTTCCAAGGCCGCCAACACCTGTAAAAATCACTGGCATATGATTGATTTTAGCGTACCCAGGAGTTCCCATAGCAGCCTTTGCAAAAGCTGCTTCAATTTCAGCGGTCAGTGGATTGGATATGGCCAGTGGGTTGTCCATCCGCTCTATAATAGAAATGGCTTTCACATTTTTTAAAGCCTCAACCACTTGTGGACCAGGGAATGGTCGAAATGAGGTAATGGTGAGACTGCCCGTCTTGTGACCTAAACTGCGAATGTGATTCAGCGTTACAGACGCTGTCTCAGCGGTTGAGCCCAATGCCACGATGGCATAATCCGCATCTTCAAGCTGAAACTTGGAAACCATACTGTAATAACGGCCAGTCAGGGCATAAAATTCATCCATAGCATCTTGCAATGCCCCTGGCACACGGTCATAGAAAAAACGTTGGGCCACTTTACCCGTCATATAACTGTCCTGATTTTGAACCACCCCACTCATTAAGGGATTTGCCGGGTCAAACAGTTTTCTTAGCTTGTCTTCTGGCCTGCCTAAGTATAGCTTAATCAACTCATCTTCAGGAAACAAAACATTTTCAATGGTGTGGGTGGTTAAAAATCCATCCTGGATATTCATAAACGGGGTTTTGGTTTCTTCAGCTGCTCTACGAGCAATGAGACATAAATCGCCCGCTTCCTGGGCATTCTGTGCAAACAACATCCCCCAGCCCACATCGGCCACTGACATGACGTCATCATGACCGGCATGAACATTAAGTGAATGGGAAGTCAATGCCCGGGCACCAATGTTGAAAACCAAGCCAAGCCGTTTTCCAGAAATGGTGTAAAGCACTTCCTTCATCAACACCAAACCTTGTCCGGATGTAAAATTGGTGACCCGCCCACCTGCAACCGCGTACCCTTCGGTTGCAGAGGCGGAACTGTGTTCAGATTCTGGCTGAAGCCATTGAATATCTTTTCCCCAAAGGTTTTTCATCCCATTTGAAAATGCAACCTGATAGCCAACACCCATCGAGGTGGACGGGGTAATGGGATATGCAATCCCAGCCTCACAAGCCCGGGTTTCGATATGAACCACCATGCCTGAGCCGTCTGTTGTTCCTGGAATACCCGGAAATCGTGCGTCAATTTCCTGAACTGGACTGAGTTCAACTTGTTTGGCCTGAATTTTGCTGGGTTGATCTTGTTTTTCTGGAGGTTGGGCAAGCACCATTGGCTTATCTCCTTTTATTCTCTTTTTTAAGTGTTTTTTAGATTACGGGTTAAATTGCCAATGGATTGCACAATAGAATCTAGATTTTATCTTTATCGAATAAAACTTCTGCAATGCTTTGGTGAAGGTTGCTTCTTAAATCATCTTAAACAACTACTGTACTAACAAGTGTAGCGTTTCACAATAGCCAATGAATCAGATAACCAGTTGAAAAAAGGATAAGAAAAGAATACAAATATCCAATTATATTTTAAATGGCCTGATACAATTACACCACCATAACCGGTATTATTGTAACGAAAATAATACAATTTCAAGCCTCAAAACATCCTATAAGATTCAACAATTTACACAAATAATAAACAAAATTAATTATTAAATTTTAAACTGAATACAACAAAAATCCAATGCAATGCCAAACCGGTTTAGCACTTTACCTTTGGCCCTGGCTCCTTAAAACAGCGACTCAAACCAGTTGGCTTCTTTTCTTTCAGCGTGCGATGCATAACGCTGGGCCAGCTTCAACTGCCTTGCTGCAACAGTCTGAAGAGATTTCCGGCGTTTTAAGGTTTTTGCAACCAGACGATGCGCTTTGGCGTCAGCTGTGGCATTTTGAAGTGCATCAGAAACCAGTTGCCGAAGAAAACCGTCTGAAGCATCTTTGGACAGCCTTTTCAAAGCATGCAGCTGCTCTTGACGAACCACTTGTGCTTGTTTTAGCCGTACTGCCAAGGGTTGTAAATCCCGGCTAATCTGTACAGACTGTCCGTTTGATTCAACGTTATCCACTGGGTTTTCAGTCGTCTGTCCCAATATTGTCAACATATCCAGGGCGCTGTCAATATCCCCCAAACGCATGAGTCTTGGCAATGCAGCCTCAGCCCATCGCGGGGTTTCTCGAATCATTTCCAGCAGTTGTTTGTGACGGTTATGGTCCCCTTGGAGTAAGGTAATTTGGAGCATAATTACCCAGTCAGCAGGATCCTGAGGCACATAATAAGCGGGCAGCCTGCCTACTTCTTGTAATGGATCAATTAAAAGAAGATTTAAAGCAATTTCATTACTCAAGGCCTGGTTTTGCTCAATAGGCAGTTGGTTTAATAAAGCCAATTGCCGTTTTGAGAACCACTTTGCAAAAACAGCCCCCGGTTTATTGAGAAAAGCATCACTGTAAAAATACTGCTTCTGGGCTTTAAACAGAGCAAATGCCACAATACCCACAATCCGGTTGTAAGCTTGCCAGGCAGGATTATTTCTCTCCAACGGCAAGCGAATGCCCTGGTTTTGAAACGCTGCCGTTGCAAGCAATGCCTCACCCCGCTTTAAAATCTCATCCCACGCCTCATTTTGGTACAGCCGTTCAAAAAGCAAAGATTGATACAGGGTATTGGCTGGAGCAGCATTAACAACCGTTCTAAGCAGCAATAAGCCTTTTTCAGGATGCCCCTGCTGCTCATAGTCAGCCAACAATGCCTGCACACTGCTTTCATCAGCAGGATCAAGCACAACTACTTTCTCAAGGGCTTTTTTTGCAGGCTGAGGCTGTGCTTTTTCATCATAGAGCTGGCTTAACAATTTCAATGCAGCGGTATGCTCCGGGTCCACTTCAAGCAATTGCCTGAGGTGTATCATTGCGTTGTCTGTATTTTTTTGAACAGATGCAACTTTGGCCAGCCAGTACAACACCTCAGTTTCTTGCTCATTTGCTTGATTCAGCTTGTACAATACAGCCTGAGCCTGTGTTAAGTTATTTTCGGCCAGTAGCAGTTTTCCCCGGGTTAATTGAACCAGCGGATTTTGACCCAGTAATTCCAAAGCCTCTTTGTAATAGCTGTCTGCATTAGGCAACATATTCCGCAGAAGCGCCACCTCAGCAAGACCAAGCTTCGAATAGCCATAATTTTTTTCTGACGAAAGCGCTGCCTGGAAATTAATCTCTGCGTTTTGAAGCCCCCTTTGATAAGCCACCGTATTACCATTCGACTGGGCCGCTTGGGCTTTTTCAAGGAAAGTCCACCCTAAACCATTGTAAACGGCAGCCATTAACTGCGGGGTAGACTTCTCACCAGCTTGCTGTTTTGTAATAAGCGGCTTTAATAAGCTGACAGCATTCTCATAATCTCCCTGTTTTCTCAGAATGAGCGCTTTTTTCAAGGTGAGAAACACGTTTACAGGTTTTTTTTGCAACGCTGATTCAATAATGCGCAGGGCTTCATAGTATTGCCGCTGTTTAATTAATGTATTAACGGTTGATAAGCTTGAAATCGCTGAGGGCTTTGATTTTTTTGCAATTGAAGGCCGCGGAACAGATTTTCGGATTGGGGTGGCCCGCAAAATGGTGGTCGCATGCTGGGGCTGTGAAGATCGAGTACCCGCTTTTGGATATGAAACCTTTGTTTTTGTGTCTTCATCAACAGGGCTTTTAGAAGGCTGCTGATTGTCAGGCGAAGTAATACCCGGCGGATAGTATTTTCTCGCCGCCTGGCAGGGTGGGGATATTAAAATAATAGCAATACAAATAAAACAGAAAATAAATCGCATACATCGGCTCGATTGTGTGAAGTAAATGCCAATGGTATTTACATGTAAAGAACACGAGCGGGCAGCCCTGCATGACTATTTAGTATTTCTTGGGTATTATTTTTTGTTCCCGGTTAGATTTCAGACTTGGCTTTATTTTTTAGTTTGTTTTTACTTTTAAACAGTTTTACCAAGTTTCATTTAAACAAGTTTCGAAAACGATAAAAATTGAAAAAATTGCCACAAACTAAATTATGAATGCCGAGCGTTCAAAAAAAATCAACACAAAAAATCAATCAATAGTCAGCAGATTGCTAAAATACTATGTTTCAGCCAAACTGCCTAAAATACAATCATAGTACAAAGCCCGATCGAAAGCCAGCTGTAAATTTGTGAAACCAACAGCCACCCCTTTGCGAAATGATAAACGCCTTCTCCTTTTTTTAAATTTCTTATTTTTAATTTTTTAAAAAGCCCCTAATCAAGCCTATCTCTAGTTATTCAACAATGCCACAGTCAAAAAAAAATACCGATAAACCAGTCAGCCCCCTTAAAAAACAACACACTGAAACCGTTGAAGCCCCTGCGGCTGGCAGAAAACCAGTAAAACTGTTTATCACCGAAGATTACCACCTAACCCGTCTAGGCCTGGTTGCAGTCTTGCAACAATACCCACAAATTGACAGCATTGCGGAAGCGGAATCGGCAGAAGAAGCGTTGCCAAAAATCAAAGCCGATCCGCCCGATGTTCTGCTGCTGGATCTGGGCTTGCCCGGTATGAACGGCATTGAAATGGCAACGCTGGTCAAGCAAACCTGGCCTGCCATTAAAATTATTATTCTAACGTCCCATCAGGAAGGCCAAGAAGTTATTGCAGCCCTGGGGGCTGGGGCCAATGCTTACGTTTTAAAAGACATTAAACCAGACCGGCTTATTCAGGTTATTGAGACTGTTTATGACGGTGCCATCTGGCTGGATCCAGCGATTGCCTCAGCAATACTGACACTGACCACCCAGGAAAAAACCGCCACAAAATCAAACGAAAAACCGGCTTCAGACACAACAACGGTGACAGATTTGACCGATCGGGAAATTGAAGTCTTGCAATTAATTGTCAATGGCAAAAGCAACCCCGAAATTGCAGAAGCCCTTTGCATAAGCATTCATACGGCAAAAGCCCACGTGGGCAATATTTTAAACAAACTTTGTGTCAGTGACCGGGTTCAGGCAGCGATTAAAGCGCTGAAAGAAAATATTATATAGTCTTTGTCTTTGACAAAACACGTTTTATCATTTTTATATGTTAATTGGCTTTCAGTGCGCTCAATTTTTTTGGCATTTTTGCCTAAACCTTTAACTTGTTCTGGCTTCAGCCTCCTGTTGGGGTGAAACAGACCGGATTAAAGCAAACTGCATTAAAACAGGCCTAACTCAATAAATGAAGTGTCAACACGGCCTTCTTTTCTACAATGACTCCACCGTAACCACCCGGGGGCGTTGTGAATAGTCGGTCAAACACTGAACGTTCTTGTATCCACTGGCTTTAAAACACCCCTGCACAGCTTCTGCCATTGTGTCTCCAATTTCTAGGGCCAACAGCCCGTCTGTGCATAAATGGATTTTGAGTTTTTTTGCGATTTCTTGATAAAAGTAAAGGGCATCTTTTTTTTCTGGTTTTTCTGGCGGAAAAAGTGCTATAACAGGCTCGTGTTTCAGCACCTCCGGGCTAAGAGTCGATTTTAGGCTGCTGTCAATGTAAGGCGGATTTGAAACAATGCTATCAAAGCAAGGCAATTGTTGCTGTTCAACAGGCTCAAACAAATGACCCGCGGGTAAAAATTGAACGGGTAACTGGAGGTCTTCTTTGTTTTTTTGAGCAACAGCCAAGGCTTTTTCAGAACAATCGGTGGCATAAATTTCCACCTGGTTTTCAGCAATCAGTGCCTTCAGTTTGTGCGCAATGGCCAGTGCAATTGCACCAGAGCCTGTTCCTAAATCCAGGATGCGGTATGGTTTCTTGTTGTTTGCAGCGGTTTCTAGCTGATTGTTTTGAATGCGTTGCAAATTTAAACGTTCTCTGAGCCATTGCGTGACAATTTCAATAAGCCTCTCTGTCTCCGGCCGGGGGATAAGGGTATCGGGTGTTACCGTCAGTACTAGCCCATAAAAATGGGCTTTTCCAACAATATACTGAATGGGCATTCTTTGGGTAACACGCTTATTCAGACAATCCAGAAGTTTAGGCCATAAGGCAGGATCGACGGGTTGTTCTGGCTTGCTGAACCGACAATCTGGAGAGACACGCAGAATATAATCCAGTATGTATGTGATTTCAGCATCAATTTGTCCGCGAGGAATTTTCAGCGTAGTTAAGGCTTTATAACAACGGTGAATGGCATCTGAAATGGTGGGTTGGGTCATTTTTTAGAATTGATTTTCAGAAAAGTGCTTTTCTTTATTGAAATTCAAGAAAACAGGTTTTTGTTCGAAAAACTGTAAAGCAGATCAACTTGCCTGTCTAGACCCTGCCCCAATCATTTTACTTTTTCCGGTATCCCCGCGTCTTTAGCAGTTTGAAGGAGACACCTGCCTTGAGCTTGCCCACGGAGCCAAAATCACACAGCCGTAGCGGCCAGAAGATGCCTGCAAAACCATTTGAGGAAAAGCCTCAGGTTGATTTGAACAACCCTGTTTCAATCAATAAAACAGCCGGTAGTAAAAATGCAATGAAACAAGGTCAAAATGCGATTGCTGCGGCACTAGAGAAAAATAAAAATGAAAAAAAAAACGATAATCAGCCGGGACAGCCCAAACGCATTGGTGATATTTTAACCGAAGAAGGGTTTATCACCAGGCAGCAACTTGACCTTGCCCTGTCAGAAGGACGGGCGTCTGGCACACCATTGGGGGTCTCGCTTTTAAAGCTGGGCTTTATCACCGAAGAAAACCTGGGCCGGGCACTGGCAAAATTTCACCGGCTGCAATACATTGAAACCCACCATATTGAACTTCAGGAAGATGTGATGCGCCTGATTCCTGTTGAGTTTATTAAGCGCCACATGATTGTGCCCTACCGGGTGGATCATGCGAGTAAACGCATTGAAGTCATTATGGCCCGGCCCGACAATTTGCATGTTTTGGATGAAATTTCTCTGATTACCGGCCTAAGACCCTTGCCTCGTGTTTCAACCCACCAGGAAATGGTTAACCTGCTGGATAAATTCTACAAAAACAGAACAACCTCAGATGAAGCACTGGCCAAAATTGAAGAAGAAACCCAGGACGAGCCAGAACCGGTCAACATGCTCAATGCGCTTGAAGCCGAAATGGAGGCCGATGATGCACCCATCGTTCAGTTGGTTAACTCATTGTTGCTGGATGCCATTGACGAAGACGCTTCTGACGTTCATATTGAGCCACAAAAAAACAGATTGCTGATTCGTTTTAGAATTCATGGCATTTTGCGTGAAGTAAAATCAATTCCCCGAAAAATGACCGCAGCAGTGACTTCACGCATTAAAGTAGCAAGCGGCATGGACATTGCAGAGCGCAGGCGCCCACAAGACGGACGGATGAAAATTAAGGCCGGCAGCCAAGAAATTGATATGCGGGTTAACTCGCTGGCCATAAAGTACGGTGAAAAGATCTGTATTCGTCTGTTAAGACCAACAGCCACAACAGGCGGGCTTGAAAAACTGGGCTTGCCCAAAAATGAAATTGGCAAGCTGAATAAAATGATTCATGCCCCCAACGGCATTATTTTGGTTACAGGACCCACAGGATCAGGTAAAACCACCACGCTATATGCCAGCCTTAGAGAGATCAATACCCCGGCCCTGAACATTACCACCATTGAAGACCCCATTGAGTACCCGCTCAGCGGGGTAAACCAAACACAGGTTTCTCACAAGTCTGGGCTATCGTTTGCGGTTTGCCTGCGGGCTATTTTAAGGCAAGATCCGGATGTGGTGATGGTGGGTGAAATCCGGGATCAAGAAACCATGGAAGCGGCTATTCATGCGGCACTAACGGGCCATCTGGTATTCAGTACGCTTCACACCAACAGTACGGCCAAAACAGTGACACGGCTTCTTGAAATGGGCGCACCAAGCTATCTCATTAGCTCTGCGGTAATTGGCATTCTTGCACAACGCCTTGTCAGACGGATTTGTGAAAAATGCAAGCTGCCTTATGAGGCAAGCCAGCAAGAGCTGGATACCCTAAAAATGAGATCCAATCCAGAGGCCCCACTGACGCTGTTCCGGGGTGGCGGATGCGAAAGCTGCAAGAACACTGGCTACTCTGGCCGGGTAGGCTTGTATGAAATTATGAGCATTAGCCGTGAAATTGGTGAACTGGTTGAAGCCAATGCCTCAACATTCCAGATTGAGGATGAGGCAATCCGGCAAGGCATGCTGACCTTGGCCATGGACGGCAAACGA
Organism: Cyanobacteria bacterium P01_H01_bin.74; assembly: GCA_038745945.1. Taxonomy (GTDB): domain Bacteria; phylum Cyanobacteriota; class Vampirovibrionia; order Vampirovibrionales; family Vampirovibrionaceae; genus JBCDLA01. The sequence continues at coordinate 13,179 of JBCDLA010000055.1, forward strand.
AAAATTTTGGCAGGACAGACCACCATTGAAGAAGTAACCCGAATTTTGGGCCTTGAATTATAGAACTGCAATTGTAGGAGTTGAGGGTTAAAATGGCTGTTTTTGTTTATAGTGTCATTGATCCGGGCAGCAATAAAAAAACAGAAGGCAAACTGGAGGCCGAAAACCTGCGGGATGCCAAGGCGCAGATCCGGGATATGGGCCATATTCTCACCCATATCGAGCAAGAAGAGCAGGATGTCACCGTTGAAAGTGTGATGACCAAAGTTCCTGTTGTCGGTGATTTACTGACACCAAAGGCCACCCAAAAACAAATTGTTATTATGACCCAGCAAATGGCCACGTTACTCAATGCCGGGATTCCTCTTATTGAAGGCCTCTACCTCCTGGAGCAGCAGTCTGAAAGCAAAGCCCTTAAAACCATATTAAAGAAAATCCGCGCAGATGTTATTGCAGGGGATTCCTACAGCAGTGCGCTGTCTAAATTTCCCAAACAATTTTCAAGCCTGTACATCAATATGGTTCGCTCAGGCGAGGTAAGCGGTGAACTGGAAATGGTCTGTCAGCGGCTTGCAAGCCTCATGGAAAAAAATATGGCCCTGCAATCAAAAATTCAAGGGGCCATGGTTTATCCCGCCTTTACGGTTGGTGTTATTCTTGTTGTCATTGCCATCATCATGATTGTGGTTGTACCGCAATTTCAACAGCTTTTTGGCAGCTTTGGCAAAGAACTGCCATTGCCCACACAAGTCTTAATGGCAACCAGTGACTTTACCGTGAGTTTCTGGTGGGCCATCTTATTGGGGGTCGGCTCACTGGGCTTTTGGTTCCAGATTTTTAGAACCGGCAAAGGCAAGCCCTTGGTTGATCAATGGCTGTTAACCATTCCACTGGTTGGCCCGTTGTTTAAAAAAGTCTATGTCAGCCGCTTTGTCCGCACACTGGCCAGCACCGTTGGCTCTGGCATTTCTTTAATTGAAGCACTGGCAACATCGGCAGCAACCATAGACAATTATGTCTTAAAATACGCCTTTGACAGAACAAAAGAAAGCCTGTTACAGGGCGGTACACTCATGCGTCCACTGGAAGAGAGCAAGGTGTTTCCAATAATGGTGGTCAAAATGATTGGCATTGCTGAAGAAACTGGCCGCATGGAAGAGATGCTGAATAAAGCCGCTGATTACCTGGACAAAGAGGTGGATGACGCGGTTGATACCTTAACCACAATGATTGAGCCTATTATGATTGTGGTTTTAGGCGGCTTGTTGCTAGGTGTAGCTCTAGCACTCTACATTCCATTGTTTGATATGGGCAATATTGTGAGTGGCGGATAAATGCGTTGCTAATAAGCACCTTTGCTTGCAAGCACGGCAGGAAACGTCATCAACAAAATCCGGAAATCGTTAAACAGGCTCCACTGAAGGACATAATTCATTTCAAGCTGGCAAAGCTGATTAAAATTAAGGTTTGAGCGCCCACTGACTTGCCATTGTCCAGTAATACCCGGATAAACATTAAACCGCATGGTGTAAGGGCGTTCAAAATACTCGCTTTCATCCGGCATCAAGGGGCGCGGCCCAACCAGGCTCATTTCCCCTTTAATCACATTCAGCAGTTGCGGAAACTCATCCAGACTAAAGGCTCTGAGGAAGCGCCCTATTTTTGTAATTCGCGGATCGTTTTCTAATTTAAAGAGGGTATTATCTAAGTTAGCCTTTTTTCTTAATTCTGCCCGTTTGGCATCAGCATTGACTTCCATGGTTCTGAATTTCATCATGTAAAAAGGCTCAAAGTTTTTACCAATGCGCTTGCTTTTATAAAATATGGGACCCTCTGAAGTCAGCTTTACAGCAGCCGCAACCATCAACAGCAATGGCATTAAAGCAATTAACCCTAAGCTTGCACAAACAATATCAATGAGCCTTTTCAAGGCTTGCTGTGCTTTAAAGCCAGTTGATTGCGCTTTGAATGAAAAAAGTTTCTCAACAGAATCTGCCCACTGTATGGGTTCTGTTTCAAGGGGCTGCGTGGTGTCAAGAACTGATGCTGTTTTTATTAAGTCTGTATCAGCTTCATCAAAAGTAGAAGTTACTGGGGTCATCACAATGCACCTAACTGTTTAGATTGGCTATATAAAAAAGGAATACACAAGGAAAATAAAACGCAATTACAAAAGATTGAAAAAAAGATTTTAAAAGGTTTAACATCATGATTACAAGACCATGTTAACGGGTTGTTATCATCGACATGTCTTACAACAACAATCAAAAAAAATATTGCTACATTAGACTCAAATAGAATTTATAAATTGCAGGTTGTAAAAATATAAAAAAATAAATACTGTAAAAAAAATTGCAGTTTCCCTTTGTGTACAATTATACACTAATGTACCAGTGTGTCATTGATAATTTTTGACTGATTATAAACCTCAATTTAAAAAACACCTCAAAACCAGGATATTTTTACCCGCCATGAAGCCTAGCCCTGTCACAAAAAATGTAAATAACTTTATTGAAACAAAAAAGTTTACAAAAATGCTGACTGTATTAAAAAACACCTACCCTGTTCACCCAATGGGCGACTTAACACGGGGTAACCCATACCGTGTGCTTGTTGCTTGCATTTTAAGCCTCAGAACAAAAGATGAAGTGAGTATACCAGCAAGCGAACGGTTGTTTGTTCATGCAGAAACCCCTGAAAAAATGGTAACCTTGCCTGCTGAAACCATAGAAAAGCTAATTTACCCGGTGGGATTTTACAAAAACAAAACAAAAAATATCCTGAATTTTTCAACTGTTATCCTCGATCAGTTTGAAGGCAAAGTCCCCGACACCATTGATGGACTGCTCACACTCACTGGGGTCGGAAGAAAAACAGCCAATCTGGTGATGAGTCTGGGTTATAACCAACCCGCCATATGTGTGGATGTTCACGTGCATCGCATTTGCAGGCGCATGGGATACCTCAATGAAAAAACACCAGATGATACAGAATATGCATTGCGTGAGAAACTGCCAAAACCCTACTGGCAAATGATTAACACGGTGATGGTTTTGCATGGCCAGCAAATCTGTCGGCCAATTTCTCCTAAATGTGGGATTTGCCCCGTTGAAAAAACCTGTTCAAAACATCTTGAATAAAGCCAAAAGCTTAGCAAGAAAAAGCGGGGTCTGGCTAGATAGCTATTGATTGCAATACACTGTAGAAATTGAGAACCTCATTATAGCTGCATGAACTGAGTTATTTCAAAGAATTAAACGCTTTGACCCATGAGTTTTTTGCACAAAATACTGAGAGGCATACAAAAAAAGTGATCCCTGAACACCATTTGGTGAAAAGTAAACGCTAGACAATAAGCATTAAAAGCACTTTCAGAAAATTAGAACATTACTTTATACTTTTCGATCGACACTGCAAGGTTATTATTTCTCGTTCCAAGGCTATAACAGAAATTGCTGTTGGGCTTTTTGCTCAAACACAAACTCAAAAATACTTTCAGATTAATTTGGGCAAGAAAGCCATAGGTTTTTAAAGCAAATTACCCCGTGACTACTAAATAAATAGATAGTAACAGGGTAATTTATGATTTTACTCTTTCTGTAATCTAATGATGTATCTTCTGGTTGTCACAAATTGATATCTTTAAAAACCAGTTGATGGGTCGTCTTACCCTCCGTTCTGAGCCTGATGAGCAGGATCTACATTATTATCTGAAGGCTGAAAATCGGGTGGCGGAGTCCACGGTGGGGTTGGGAAATGTGGCCTTGCATCCTCAACACCTCTAATAGGATCATCAAAAGAGTTATCGTAAATATTACTATTAGCTGTCATCCCAGCCTCGTAATCTAGTGCAAGGTCCAGTGTATTTAGAGAAACTGGTAAGTCATATTCTTTATCGTAATAAAATTCTATTATAGCATTTCTCTCTGGTGTATTCAGTGGTTCAAGCGCTTTTATAATGTAAGCCGGTTGAGCCATTTGTTCAAGCGTTTTAGTGAGTTGATTTATTGCCTGAAGCTCAGGACTAAGATTAGATGGGTTATTAACACTCATACGTAAACCTCCGTAAAATTAAATTATAAAAACAATTTTAAA
>JBCDLA010000056.1:0-16996 GCA_038745945.1 Cyanobacteria bacterium P01_H01_bin.74
CCCCCCGCTTAACACCCCCCGAAAGAGAAATATAAACCGGCTTTCTTACCTGAATTGCGGCTGTGGTTGGCTACGCCAATCCTCACTCGCAAAATCGGTTTTCGGGGTGTTGGCTTCGCCAGTGTACACCCCGAAATCAGAAAGCCTAATGATTTCACGGTTCAAATCTCACGCGTTATATAAGAAACAGCAACTTCTGCTATTTTTAAAGCGTGCTTCGGTGGCTTTGCACTGGCGGAAAAATTTTTCCTTTCGGGGTCTTTTGCGTCAAGGCAGGATTTTCTTTTAAAACATATTTTTTTGTTCCGTTAGGGGAGAGAGGTCGCAGCGTCTCCGTAGCCCTTGCCCTTCAGAGCTTAGGGATATGGATGCCCTTTGGGTAGCCCCTAACAACCCCTCGCCGCGTAAGCGGGAGAACACCCCCCGCTTAACACTCCCCGAAAGAGAAATACAAACCGGCTTTCTTACCTGAATTGCGGCTGTGCTACCCTGCGGGTATGCTCACTCGAAAAACCGGTTTTCGGGGTGATAGCTTCGCCAGTTTACACCCCGAAACCAGAAAGCCTAATGATTTCACGGTTCAAATCTCACGCGTTATAAGAAACAGCAACTTCTGCTATTTCCCAAACTTACTACGGGGGCTTTACACTGGCGGAAAAATATGCTGTTTGAGATAGGCAAGTTAAAACGAACGTGCGCAGCTCTTGGCCGTAAGGCCTTAGAGATGTGGATGCCCTTTGGGTACACAGCCGAAGCCTTGGAGGCTGTGCCACTTAAAAAATGTTTGAAGCCGTGGCGGGTTCAGATTTTTCCAAAAGTGTAAAAAAACGGCTGGGCTACTGGATGTTATCCAGTCGAAAAGTAAAAATTAAACTCGGGGCCAGCCAGGGCCCCTGACGGAACAAATGAAAAAAATATGTTTTAAAAGAAAAAAGCATTCTAAAAAGGAACCTGAAGCGCCGCTTCAGCCAAAAGGAGACCTCTCATGAAAACCTTCTACTATTTTAACAACACCGGCGGCATTAACCAGGAAGTCAGCGACTTAACCCTGAACAACAACGACGCCGAAGACATCGTAAACCTACATGCCACTGCAGCCGGACGCTGGTCGGGGAGCAATGTAGGCTTTACACACATCAATGATACCCCGTTGGGCAATGGCACGGCCATTGAGACCTTGTACGCGTTCACCACACTGGCTGGGGTAACCCACGTGATTGCAAGCGCTGGCGGGACACTGTATACCGTTGAGCCGGGCTCTGGGCAGGCCACAGAACAATACAGCGGATTATCTGGCACTGCCATGAATTTTAGCACGTTCAATGGCCTGTTAATTGGCAGCAACGGGGTGGATCCGCCCATTCAGTGGAACGGTCTCGATGCCGTCAGTGATTTGCCGGGATGGCCGCCGGTTATTCCGGGGATTGCAAGTGGGGTACCCAATTTTTCAGCAGTGTTTGCAAACCGCCTGATTTTCTCGGGAGACAACAGCAATCCGTCGGTCATTTATTTGTCGGCACTTGAAGATCCGGAAACGTTTACACCCGGTTCAGGCAGTGCATCAGCTGGAGCCATTCAGGTCTCACCTGGGGATGGTGAAAAAATTACGGCATTAAAAACACTGTTTCTGCCCATTGAAAATGAAGAGGTACTGGTTATTTTTAAAGAAAGTGCCACATACCTCTTGACGGGCAACGATGCTGAAACCTTTGTGCTCCAGAAATTGAGCAGCGAATTTGGGGCAGTCAGTCACCGCAGTGTAACCTTGGTGGGCAACCAGCTGATGGTGCTCTCAAAAGAAGGAATTATGGCACTGTCGACAGCCACGCAAGAGGGCAACCTCACAACCGGTTTTTTATCGAACCGTATTCAAAAGCAAATGAGTACGTTGAATGCGTTTCAGTTGAAAAACAGTTTTTGCCTGCATTTACGCTCCCGGCAAGAGGTTTGGTGGTTTGTGACAGCAAGCAACAGCACCACCAACCAGACGGTTTTGGTTTATAATTACGGCCTTGTTTTTAATCCTGGCGGGGCTTGGAGCAGGCGAGCTGGCCTTGAAGCTGCTTGCGGCCTGGTACTGAATAATACGGTGTATACCGGCAATTATGCGGGCCAGATTGCACGCCAAAACAGCGGCAACCATTATGACGGCCAACCGATTGCCTGGGTCTATCGCACGGGGTTTTATGATTTCAATGCGCCGCGCTCGCGCAAACGGGTGCGTGAAATTGTGTTGCAATTAAAACAGATTTCCACGCTGAGTTTAACAGTCAATTTGTATTGGGATTTCAAGCGTGGATCGTTTCACCGGCAAACGCGAACGTTGTCTGTTTTGCCCGATGCCAGCAGTGCCACGTTTGGGGTGGCAAGGTTCGGGGAAGACACCTACAACGTGGTGGGCATTTCAACGTTACGCTTTACCCCGTCAGGCTCTGGTCGGTATTTCCAGCTGGAACTGACTGGGGAAGCGATTGACGCCCCTGTCGAAATTGAGGGGTGGCAAATTACTGTACATTATGGAGGATCTTTATAATTATGTCTCAACTGTCACGTCTGCGAGATGCAGAAATTACCAATGGCAACATTATTAACGCGGATGATATCGATACCGAGTTCAACCAGCTTCTGAGTGAGTCGAACGCGCAGGATACCCGGTTAAATGCCCTGGAAACCCAAAGCATGACCATTGGCGGCACCAAAACGTTTTCTGGGGCCGTAAAAGCCAATACCATCACTGAAGACACCACCGACAGCGGGGTCAGCGTGGAAAGCGTCATTCACAAAGACGGCGCCATTCAGCTGGCGGAAACCGAAGACTATGCCCCGACTGCCACAGGCCAACTGGGCTATGACAGTACCAGCCATCAGTTTTTGGTGATGGAAAACGGCATCGTCCGCAAAGTCAACACCACCCCCTATGTTCTGGCCAGCCAGAGTGCCAGTTATATGGTCCAAGCTGCCGACAAAGGCAAAGTCCTGACCGGATCAACGGCGTTAACCATGACCATGCCGGCTGCAGAAACCCTGGGAGAAAACTGGCATATTGCAGTGAAAAATACAGGAACAGCATTAATCACAGTGTTGCCCGACGGCGACGAGTTGATTGACGGGCAAAACAGCCTGACCATTTGTCCCCAGGGCAGTGCAACCCTGTTATGCGATGGATCAGGTTTTCTCACGCTGGACAACCCCAAAGCAGGCACCCAGCAGGTCAAAGCCATGATGGTAATGAATGCGGCCAGCATCCATTTTGATGATGTGTTTACGGCCAGCTATCCCAGTTATTTGCTGCGGGTAGTGGGATTAATTCCTGAAACCAATGATGTCAACTGCTATGCACGGATTTCTACGGCAGACGGCATTCAATCTGGGTCAACCGATTACCAGTACTCATGCCGAACGCTGGTCACCAGCAGCAATGTGATTCAGGCCAGCAACAACAGCAGTGAAGCCATCCTCAATTACAACGCAGGCAGCGCACGGGTCAGCAATACCCCGGGTGCAGCCTTTAATCTGGATATTGTCATTGACAGGCCAGCCTCAACAGCCCTGAAGACCTTATGCCGGTTTAACGGCAGTTACACCCGTCCGGATGGCTTTCATAATTATATGGATGGCTATTTTGCCTACCAGGCCATTCAAGGGGGCGTGACGAATGCGGTCACCGGGATTGAGATTTCATTAAGCACTGGCAATATTGCCAGTGCCATGGCAACCCTGTATGGTCTTTGCGGCCGCTAATGCGCGCTTTATTCAAAATATTTCTGTCTTTTGGGCATCACAATGAATGGGCGGTCGCAGTCAGACGGGACAAATGATAAATCCTCCCTGAAAAAACAAAAAAAGAAAAAGTGTTAGAGGAAATCATGCTTTGATGCAGAAAACAAGTAAAACGTTAAAAGAACCTTTTTATTTACTGACTGGCCAAGTTTTCTTTTAAGGCCTTTAAATGTGCTTTGGTTTCGGCTTTTTCATCGTCAGTGATCCCTTTTTTGCTTAAGTAAGCCGTAAATGTCTCAACAGCAGCATCAAGCTGCTCGGCTTTTTGATAAGCAAATCCCAAATTATTGTAGGCATTGGCATAATTTTTATCAATTTTAATGGCCGATTGATACTGGGCAATGGCTTCATTAAATTGGTTCAGGCAATAATGGGCCAGCCCCAACTGGTTAAAGGCTCTGGCGTGGTTGGGGTCAAGCTGGGTTGCAATGCTGGCATGCTTTATTACCTCGTCCCAATCAGATTTTTTTGCAAGCACGGTCGAAAGCAAGTAATTCAGCTCAATGTGGTTTTCATCATAGCTGAGTGCTTTTTTAAAGTGTGTGATAGCTGCATCAATCTGATCTGTCTCGTTAAGAAGTTTTGCCAAAAAAATGTGCGCGTTAATATTGCTGTCGTTCAAGGCGAGGGCTTTCTGATAACTCTCAATGGCCTTTTCTGTTTCGGCGTTTTCCTCACAAAGCAGCCCTTGAAGATAATTCAAATCGCTGTCTTCTACGTTTTTTTTAAACAAAAAATTTAGCCGTTCCTGGGCTTTTTCAAGTTGTGATGTCTTGTAGTCAAGAATAGCCAGGTGGTATATGGTGGTGGGATCATCCGGAATCGCCTCCAAAACGGTTTCAAAACACTGGCGAGAGGCTTCAAATTTTTCCTGCTTTAAATAAACCAACCCCAGGTTGTAGTATGCGTCCATAAAATGGGTGTCGGCAGCCACAGCTTTTTCCAGCTTTTTGGCTGCCAGGTCAAAGGCTTTGACTTCATAGTCTTCAAGGGCACTGTTATAGTACCATTGCGGGCTCTTTTTACCAAAGCGCGATCGAAAAAGCCACAACAGAACAACAACCCCGGTTAAGGCAAGCCCAGCAGCAGCAACAGTAAACATTAAAATCAAGATGCTTTTTTCTAATCTTTTTTTCTAGTATTTTTTTTCTAATAGGGTTGAGGAATGAACAGAACGAATTGCCAGTTTTCCGTCTGTTTATTTTAACAGTATTTTTACAAAGCGTTTTGATTCTTTTATACAAGGCAACATCGTAACAAGGATTCCAAAAAGTTTTTTTTGAACAGCTATGGTTTATTTGACGTATAGTAATGGTGTTGGTTCTTGTTTTTCAGATTGAATAGACGTTTTATTGTATGCCCCAAACACCCCATGCCGCATCAGAGTTGCCCGCCTTAGCGATTTTAACTGGTGAAAATACTAATACAGCGCTATTGTATACCCCTGTGGTGGTTATTGGCTCAGGCATTTCGGGCCTATATACTGCATTAAAACTGGCGGAAAAAGGCATAAAAAGTTTATTGGTTACCAAATCAGCCCTCGAGGAAAGCAATTCTCGCTACGCTCAGGGAGGAATTGCAACTGTTTTGCCAGAAAATGCAGTTGACTCTGTTGAACTGCACGTTCAAGATACACTCAAAGCGGGCGCTGGCTTATGCAATGAAGCAGCGACCCGGTCTATTTTAGCAGAAGGCTACGCAGCCATTGAGGATCTCTTGAGGCTGGGTGTTGATTTTGATCGCACAGCGGCCCAACAGTTGGCACTCACCCGTGAAGCAGCGCACAGTGTTGATCGCATTATTCATGCCGGTGGTGATGCAACAGGGCATTCTGTTGAAATGGCCCTGATTAAACAGGTGAAAGCCAGCCCGTACATTCAGGTCATTGCCAATGCTCACGTGGTCACCTTATGTCAAGAGACAAATCAACAGTGCACTGGGTGTATTATAGTGCAGCAGGCACCTGTTTTCAAACGCATAATTGTTGAAAGCAGCAATATTGTTCTGGCAACTGGTGGGGTCGGGCGCTTATACAGCCACAGTACTAACCCAGCCATTGCAACCGGCAATGGTATTTTTCTGGCCTTAAATGCAGGGGCTGCCATCCAGAATATGGAATTTATTCAGTTTCATCCCACGGCATTTTATCATCAGGGTCAGGTGTGTTTTTTAATTTCAGAAGCCCTGCGTGGGGAAGGCGGTATTTTGCGAAGCATTGCCGGACAGCCGTTTGCCGAGGCCTATCATCCGCAAGCAGAACTGGCCCCCAGAGATATTGTGACCCGTGCTATTTTCTCTGAAATGACAAAAAGCGAGCGGCCGCATGCCTACCTGGATATTACCCATTTGCCCAAAGAAACCATTGAGAAGCGCTTTCCAAACATTCTAAAAAACTGTCTGTCCTATGACATTGATATCCGAAAAGACTGGATTCCAGTAGCCCCGGCTGCCCACTATTTGATGGGTGGCATTACCGTAGATACCGATGGCAAAACAACAGTCAAAGGCCTTTATGCTGTTGGAGAATCGGCCTATACAGGATTGCACGGGGCCAACCGGCTGGCCAGCAATTCACTTTTGGAATGTGTGGTATTGGCCAGGCGGGTTGCACGAGTCATTGATAAACAGCATTCTGGAGCGTTGACTGCCTCTGGACCGACTTTTTCTCAAGATCCGCCCCTGACCAATATGGCAAAAGTGGCAAAAACTGATCCAACAGCCAACACAATAACACCAGTCAATCCCGTATTGTCAGCACAACCCCATGCTTATCAAAAAATTACAGAGCCTGAATGCACTATCATTTTGGCCATTCGAGAAAAATTGCGGGAAACCATGTGGCAGCACGTGGGTATCTTGCGCAATGAACCGGGGTTGTTAGCAGCAAAACAGGCCATTCAGCAGTGGCAAGACCTGGCGGATGAAAACTGCTGGGAAACAATGACACCGGATGGCTTTGAGTTGTGCAGCCAGCTGGCGGTATCGCAACTGGTTGTTGAAGCTTGCCTGGCGAGAACAGAAAGCATTGGCGCCCATACCCGAATCGATCAGGCCCCGCAAATGCAGTATTCTGTCTGACAATATCTCTGACAACTCTAAATACAATCCGACTGATTTTACGGTTTTCCTGTCTTTTTTATTTTTCAGCTTTTTAATGATTTATGCTCCAAATGACGACTGTTTTACCGCCGCTTTCCATTGCAGACGAACAAATCCTTCAAACCGCATTGTTTGAGGACTTGGCCTATGGTGATATCACTACCGACAATTTACCGCAGCTTTACAATGCAAAAAGTCAGGCCAGTATTATAACCCGGCAAGCGGGTGTTGTATCCGGCCTGAGCATTGCAACTCGTCTTACGGCCATGGTGGATCGGGATCTGGTGTTTAAGCCAGCGTGTTGTGATGGTCAATTTGTTCAGGCCGGGTCCGTCTTAGCAACCCTCTCTGGATCGATTGTCAGCGTATTAAAACTGGAGCGGACACTTTTAAATTTTTTGCAGCATCTTAGCGGCATTGCCACACGAACCCGTGAATTTGTTGACCTGGTTAAGCACACCAAAGCCAAAATTGCCCACACCCGAAAAACAACCCCTGGGCTTCGCATTCTTGAGCAGCGTGCAGTAATTGATGGCGGCGGTGTTGCGCATCGGTTTAATCTGGCCAGTGCGGTGATGGTTAAAGACAACCATCTCCAAGCCTTGGCAGAGCAAAATCAAACTCAAAGCCCAATTTTATTGGCAGTAAAAACCCTACGCTCGCGGATTACCCACACCACCAAAATTGAAGTGGAGGTCGAATACTTGTCGCAAGTGGAACAGGCATTACAGGCAGGGTGCGATATCATTTTGCTAGACAATATGTCGCCCGAACAGGTGACAGAAGCAGTCCAACTGATCGACGGCAAGGCCATCACGGAGGCAAGCGGCTGTATTGATCTTCAAACGGTTGCACAATATGCAGAAACCGGGGTTGATATTCTTTCAACCAGTAAAATAACCTTTGCTGTGGCATCACTGGATATTGGCCTCGATATAGATACAACAGCATGACCCACTTGATTGTTGGCCTGGGCAATCCTGGCAAAAAATATGAAAAAACCCGCCACAATGTTGGCTTTCTTGCCCTTGATCATCTGGCCGAACGGTTTACAGTCCCATTAAAGCCGGATAAAAACTTTCAAGCCAATGTAGGTATTGCGAAAAGCCCAGATTTCCGGCTGATTCTTGCCCAGCCAACCACATACATGAATTTATCCGGGGTGGCTGTTTCTCATTTAATGCGCTATTACAAAGTGGCCACAGAAAATCTCCTGGTGATTGTGGATGATGTGGCGTTGCCATTTGGGACATTGCGGTTTCGTCCTTCAGGGTCAGATGGCGGGCAAAAGGGCTTGCGATCCATTGCAACCCATTTAAACGACAATACAGATTTTTCCCGACTGCGTCTGGGGGTAGGCGCGGCGCCTGAGCAAATGGACTTAAGCGATCATGTGTTGTCTCAATTTTCAAACAATGAGTGGACGCAATTGCCCAACGTTTTATCGACGGCCTGTGAAGCGGCCTTATTCTGGGTGAGTCACAGTGCAGATGACAATCAGGCCGAGATGACCATGAGCCGATTCAATGGTTCTGTTTTAGAAATTTTTTGATTAAGTTTTTTTTACTAAGTACCCATAAGTACCCATAAACTAAGCTCAATCAATGGTTTCGAGTAGACAATTTACCAGATATCTGACTTGTCCCATTGTTTTCTTTTTCAATATAAGCTGCAGAATGATTTAGATAAGAAAGATTACGACTCCTTCAATTTAATCAATTATTACCCCAGTGTTTATATTGTGTCTTAAAATAACAAAGTGTAAAGTTAAGAACTTGAAGAAATCTATTTCAATATACTGGGGTGGTTATTCCTATCAGGTCCACACTTTGGGCGTCTAACACAAAAGTAATAATTTCCCGTACCGCCCCGTCACCGCCATTAAACGCAGAAATAAGATCGCATTGTGCCAGTACTTCTCGGTCAGAGTCTGCTGGACACGCCGATAGAGCTACAGCACGCATGCAAGGCAAATCAGGCAAATCATCGCCTATATAGAGCATCTCAGTCAATGGAATCTCAGTTGATGATGCCAACTGGGTCAGCGTTGGCAATTTGTTTTTGATGCCCTGAAACACATGTTGGATTTTCAGGTCAACCGCCCGTTGTTCAACCATTGCTGAGGTCCGGGCAGTAATGATAGCCAATTGCATACCCGCTTTGAGGGCTAAGGAAATGCCAAGACCGTCTTTAACATTAAAGCTTTTTAATTCTTCACCAGTACTGCTGTATGTAATTTTTCCGTCACTTAACACTCCATCAACATCCATAACAATACACCGAATCTGACGAAGTCGTTCTTTGCTGGCAGATGACTGAATTTTCATAAACTACATCCTAAATTGTGAAGCTAAATTGTAAAGATTATTAAGTTCTTGTAAAATAAAAACTGGCATTAATGCCAGTTGATTTCCCCTTGAATTTATTATTGCAAGAAAATGGGCAACATGCCGTCAGAAAATCCGCAACTTATTCACAAATTATTTTCCTCAGAGCAAAAAATTCTGGCAGCAATTGTCAGTACGATTACAATCTTTTTTATTGCAGTTTCTTCGGGCATTTATCTTAATTACCAACACACCTTGGAAGATAATTCGGCACAGATGACAAATATGGCAGCCAACATGGTTGCCCTTGCAGGAAGTGAGCATATTGGCGGGGATTTTCCTGAATATGAAGTGCAGTCGTTTACTGATAATGTTGTTCGCAGCAACCCGGATATTGTTGCGGTTGAATTTTACGATAAAAACAACCAGCTGATCTACAAAAGCATTCGCCAAAGCACATTAACTACTGACAATTCCCAAAATATAACCGATCATGTGTTGCCCTTACGCCAAAGAGCGTCTGGCAAGTCTGCTGATGGGCTTTTGGGAACAGTACATATTAAATTCAGCAACAAAACATTAAAGCAAGTAAAAACCAACAGCAATTGGATTATATTCAGTGTTTTTTTTACGGCATGGTTGATTTCAGTAATTGCTGTTTCGTTAAACAGTTTTCTGATTAAAAAACATATGCAGGCCCTTGTGCAAGGCGTCAGCCGTTTAAGTGACGGCGACTTTGGGCACACCATTAACGAAAAGAAACTTTGGGGAGATCTTCGGCTACTGGCGTCTGCATTTAATGCCATGTCTGGCAAATTACAGTCTTATCAAGTACAAAACCTGGATACCATTACTTTTGAGAGAAATAAACTGAAAACAATTCTGTTGAGCATTGCCGATGGGGTTGTGGTCTGTAATACCCAAGCCAACATCACACTGATTAATGATGCCGCTTGTACAATTCTAGGCTACAAATCCAGTGATTGGGCAATCAATACAAGCTTAAAGGATTACACAACGGTTAATAGCGTGCGTTGTTTTCAATCTATTATTAAAGCGTTTGAAAAAGAACATCCGGCAGCAGAAGAAAATGCCAAAAAAAAAGAGACCTCAAATTCAGCGCAGTTATTGACCCATCGGGTTGAAATGCCTGAAAAAACCTTAAAATTAATGCTATCCCCAATTCACGACAACGATGATGAAATGTCAGGTTTTGTATTGATTTTACACGATGTCACCAAAGAAGCCGAAGTCGACAAGATGAAAACCAACTTTATTTCTAACGTAAGCCATGAGTTGCGCACCCCTGTTACCACCATTAAAAGTTATGTGGATACACTGTACAACCATGGTTCAGATTTAGACGGACAGACCTATAACGAATTTGTAGAAACCATTAACCTGGAAACCGATCGGTTGAAAAAACTGGTGAACGATATTCTGGACTTCTCAAGGCTTGATGAAGGCAATGTCTTGCTGGACCGTGAGCTGCTAGATATTACCCCGGTTATCAACCTGACAGTAAAATCAGTTGGGGTATTGGCAGAACAAAAAAATATTACACTTAGTACAACCATTGAGTCCAATTTGCCCAAGTTATACATTAACAGCGACAGTATTGAGCGGGTGATTCGCAACTTGTTAAGCAACGCCATTAAGTACACATTAGAAAATGGCCGCATCAAGGTTCGTGCAGAAGTGATTGACAACGGCAAAACCTTGGAAGTCTCTGTGCAAGATACTGGCATTGGCATTGCAGACGAGCACCTGCCCAATATTTTTGAACGCTTTTACCGGGTGGAAACCAAGGTTCATACCGTTAAAGGCACCGGTTTGGGATTACATCTGGTTAAAGTGGCTGTTGAAAAACACCACCAGGGTCAAGTATTTGTGGTGAGTAAAGAGGGAGAAGGCAGTACATTTGGGTTCCGTATTCCACTTGGTGAACCGGTTCTACCTTCTGGAAATATGGGCTATACGTTTAGTGATGAAGTGTCTGTTGAAGTGCCAATATACACAAGCACATTAAAGTAAGAAGGCCAGATTTTCTTCTCAAACATATTTTTTTTCTTTTACTTTCTCAAAAATCCTGGCTGGCTCTTGAACTTAATTTTTATATTTTTCAACTGGAAAATTTTAGAGATTGCTGACTTTGAGGATTGAAATGGAGCTAATATACCCCTCAGAAACCGCCTTTGTGAGTGAATAAATCCGCAGTTTTACGTAGTGGGCAATTGATTATTTCACCTTGTCTTTGAAAAGAGTCCAGATGAAACAGGACGTTTTTTCTAATGCCAGGGGATATTAGAAGATAAGGCAGTTTTTTCCATATCCCCAAGTCCTACTGTGCAAGGGTTACGGATAAACAGCATAAACTTACATAACCCTGACAAACTAAGTTAAGAAAATTATTTTGAAAGAGCTTACCTTAAAGCAAAAAAAACAAAAAAAAGATAAAATATTTGAATAAATACCCCCTGGGCATCAGAAAAAATCTGAAAGGAACTATTTTTATTCACGATAAATTTTTCGCTCATTCGACAAGTGATTTAATATCGTTATTTATGCAAATGGCTTATAAAATTTCTCTAGACCTTAATTGTCACGGATAACATAGGCACCAAAGCCGTCATACCCTTCCGTCCAATTGCCTTTGTAGATGTTGTGCAGCAATGTTTCTTTTGGCGAACGGCGGCGGATTGCAGGCGCTTTCCATTCCTGCTTGCTGCGCTGCTGATTTGTGATTTCCACCACTTCTGGCGAATATCCCTTGACTTGAAGCAGGTTGGCATCCGGATTGTAGGCATGAGCTAACTGAAATGCGGAAAAAGCAAAAAAGACCATAGCAGCGGTTAATCCTGGCTTAATGAAGGTCTGCTTTGTTTTCATAGCGTTGCGACTCCTGGAGATTATGCCGAATGCGTTGTTGCATTTTTGGGCTGTGCTGTTTACTCTGCGTATCGTCAGAAATGCGTTGTGCTTAATTGGGGGTGCTTGCTATCAAGCTGTCATGATCAGCAGGAGCGAATACTGCTGCATAATGATATTGCGTTATAATAATAATAGATGGCATTGAAGATTCCCAACTCGGTAATCTAAATGATTTTAAGCCAGTAGCCTGCCCAGCAATTGTTTTACGTCAGAAAAAAATGATTAATACCAGAGATCCCAGTCCATCACAACAGTGGAAACAGCGGTTGACTGAAGAACCCAGAATTGATGCAGCAAGTCCAGATCTCCCCTGGGCGGTTATGGAGACCCTGATTGAAGGGCGATCTTCGATTGACCTGGATTTGATGCCGGTTTCTTCTCGAGAAGAAGCCTCCGATCTGGTTTATCAATATGGGTTCAACTTGTCGCTGCCAGCGGATGTCGCTGATGTACAAGCTTATATGACAGAGGCCCTGAATTTTATTGCATACCGGTTTCTAAGCCATGCCACCGATTGGCCGTCGTTTGGGGAGCCCGAAGCACCTTTATCCGAAGCTCCTGAAAGCATTCGGGCTTGCAATGATATTGTTGAACTGCTGTTGATTGCGTCTTCAAAAACCGATGTCAACCGCTACTGGGCTTGTGCGTTGCTGAAAGTGATCCATACGCTGGTCTATATTGACAATACCCCGTTGTATCAATACCTGGATATGGCCAGTCAGGCTATTATGAAGCGGTTTGAAGCGTTAATTACCCCGGAAGCTGACGGGAGCATGCTGCTTAAGGGACGCTACGGGCAATCCTTAAAACTGTACGCTTTTCAAACAAAAACCAGAAAGTCGCGCGAAAGCATTTTAATGAAGCTGCTGTCAAAAAAGGAAAATGTTGCTGAAAATATCTGGGATCTGGTTGGGGTTCGCTTGGTGACGTTTTATCCGGCAGAAGCCATTCTGGCCTTAGAGATTTTGCGGTCGCAAAAAGTGATTCTCTTTCCCAATATTGTGCCCAGCCGATCGACCAATAACCTGATTGATTTTGATGCTTTTAAACGGTTTTATACAGCCCAAAACAACGCATACCAGACTGGGCAAATTGATTTTGAGGCAATGGCCGCGGTTTTTCAGGATGCAGGCCTCCTGTACCCGGAAAAACGCCATCCCCGCGAAAACCCGATGAGTTCTCCGGCATTTCGGTCATTAAATGTCACGTGCCGCCATCTCCTCAAAACAACCGGCCTTGCTGAGTCTGTTGACTCTAAAAATAGCCCTGACACCCCCAAACGATCGGGTACACGGTTTGCGTTTCCGTATGAGATCCAGTTTTTGGATCAGACCAGCTATTTACAAAGTCAGTCAGGCTATGAGTCTCACAACAATTACAAGCAACGGCAACTGTTTGCAGCAAGGCGACGCGTTCTGGGGGCATTGCTAAACCCAAAAGTGGTTTAGGCCGGTTTGGGCAATCGTTTTTATTGAAGCATTTTGTTAACAGAGAAGGGTGTTTTTCAAAACAACAATGACAGCAACCATATTACACCAATCCCCGCTGAAAACCCTGGACAGTGCCACCATTGGCCAGTATGAAAACCAGCAAGTTACCATTAAAGGGTGGCTTTACAACAAACGATCAAGCGGAAAACTGCATTTTTTGCAGGTTCGCGACGGATCAGCCACCATTCAGTGTGTGGTTTTTAAAGGCGATGTGTCAGAAGATTGCTTTGAGCAGTCTGGCAAGTTGACCCAGGAGAGCAGCCTTTCGGTGACAGGCACTGTAAAAGCGGATAGCCGGTCATCATTGGGCTACGAGCTCTCGGTTTCAGCCCTTACACTCTTGGGGGAATCCCCAGAATACCCCATTAGCCCCAAAGAGCACGGGGTAGCTTTTTTAATGGACCGGCGGCACCTGTGGCTTCGATCTGCCAGGCAGCATGCCATTCTGCGCATTCGTGCTGAAATTATTCATGCCAGCCATCAGTATTTTAAAGGCCTGGGCTTTACCCTGATTGACGCCCCCATTTTTACGCCCAATGCCTGTGAGGGAACAAGCAATCTGTTTGAAACCGATTATTTTGACCGGACCGCCTATTTAACCCAAAGCGGGCAATTGTATGTGGAAGCAGCCGCTGCAGCATTTGGAAAGGTCTATTGTCTAGGGCCTACATTTCGTGCCGAGAAATCAAAAACACGGCGGCATTTAACCGAGTTCTGGATGGTTGAACCTGAAGTTGCCTTTATCGATCTGGCCCAGGATATGGATCTGGCTGAAGATTTTGTCTGTTTTGTGGTGGCAGCAGTATTGCAAAACCGATCGGCAGAATTGGCGGTGCTTGAACGCGATACCCACAAACTGGCGGCCATCAAAAAGCCCTTTCCACGCCTGACTTATGATGAGGCCGTTGATTACATTCGCAAACACGGTGAAAGTCCGGAACATCAAAATTTCAGTTGGGGTGATGATTTTGGGGCCGATGAAGAAACCCTACTTTCAAAGCAATTTGACCGTCCTGTGCTCATTCACCGGTATCCGGCTGGTATTAAGGCATTTTATATGAAAGCAGATCCTGAAAACCCCAAACTCTCTCTGAACATGGATATGATTGCCCCAGAAGGCTACGGGGAAATGATTGGCGGGGGCCAGCGCGAAGATGATCTTGCTGTGCTGCTTGAAAAAATAAAAGTGCATGAACTGCCTGAAGAAGCTTTTTCCTGGTATTTGGATTTACGGCGCTACGGCTCATTTGAGCACGCAGGGTTTGGGCTAGGCATTGAACGGACAGTGGCCTGGATTTGCGGCTTGCACCATGTGAGAGAAACCATTCCCTTTCCGCGTTTAATGGACCGCTTGTCGCCTTAATTAGTTCAATTAGGCCCTGTTCAACCCGACCCATTTCTTGTTTAACCTTGCCAGTTTCTGCTTAAAAAGAAACGACTCAGCCAGACATTGACTGATAAAATCCAAGGAAAAAATAACAGCACAGGGACAAGAAAACCTGATAAAAGCGGACTGAGAAAATATCAACAAGAACATATCAACGAGACCCCAGCAAGAAGATATATTGTAAAATGTATCGAATGAATGCCACCGTCACGCAAGTCATTAACGCTTTAAAACTGTTTTTTAAACATGAGCCCCCACAATCCGGCACAGTAAAAGGCAAGTACTACACAAGAACCGGTCAGTGCCACCAATGCGCCGACTGCTGCAAAGACATCAGTTTGCTGTACCGCAAGGCCCCCATTCTTAGCATCTCCCAATTTCGGGACATTCAGCAAAGAGACAGCGATTATCAGATTTTTGAGCCCTTGACCCATCTTGCTTATCTGGCGGATGAGCCCCTGCGGTTTCGGTGTATTCATATCGATGAAAACAATCAGTGTGGCATATACAGCAATCGTCCGACTTTGTGCCGCATGTACCCTTCTGAAAACACACTGCTTTTGGGCGGGGAATTGTCAAAGCAATGCGGTTATCAGTTTGAGGCACTGCAAAAATTTGAATCTGTATTAAAAAAAACTCGACGAACACAGCAGTTTAAGGATCGTATCAAAAAGAGTTTAAAACGTCTGATGGCAATGCGCTAAGCTTATGCAGAAAAATACCCAGGCTTCCCAGACAGCTTTAAAGACCACCGTCGTCACGTTTACCCCTGTGGTTGTTCTAATGGGCTGGGCGTGGACGCTTTTCAGAAAAACAGCCCTAGGCTCACTGTGGATTAGTTTGTGGCCTGCCCTTTTTCTTTTTGTCATCAATGTCTTATCGGAAGGCTTGCGGTCCGGGGTGGTTTTAACACAGCCATTGGCCTCCTCAGGGCTTTCTGCCAGCGTTGCACTTTTGTGTCTTACGGCTTTGCTGGGTTTGCTTTCGACCGTGATCTGGGGGCTCAGCTTTGTGATTTTGGCCCGCTTTTACTGGCAAATCATTACTGGGGCAACCCAATATAATCCCAAGAACCTGGCTTTTCCCTGGCATTTAATCAAAGCGGCTGCGGGTTACTGCCTTCAACAGCCTTTGTCTTTGGCTTCTTGCTTAATGGTCGGCAGCAGTGTGTTGTGGGTCCTTTTTTTCATGGAAGCTTTGGCCTTTATTGCTGTTTACTTTTTATTTTCCTGGCTTTTAAGCACGTTTGTTGTCCCGGGGGCAATGACAGTTGCCGGGGTGCTGACCCTGAGTTTTATCGGGGTTGCCGGTTTGATTACTGTTCTGGGATACGGGCTGGTTGTGGCCATGCAGTCTGGATCGTTCTTTTTTGGATTGCTCTGGTTTGCCACAGCAGAAAAAAACAACGCCAGAAGCTGGCTTGACTGCTTTAAGGCAGGATACCGCTTGTGCGTTGGCAACCGGTTTCGGGTGTTGCTGTTTTTTGTCCTGATGACCCTGTTCTGTGGGATCTTATCGCTAGCAATGGCATACCCAGTTTTCATTTTGACGGGTGTTCAGTTTTTTCAAAAAACCGGGGCACAACCCCAAGCCGTTGAAGCATTTGGCGGCATGAACGGTGTTTTGAGCTTTCTGGGCAGTGCGATCCAGGTTATCCAGCTGCCGTTTTACACGGCTGCGTTGGTGTTGTTTTTTAAAGACCTCAACGCACGTGCAGCCCGCCATGACAGCATTAAGGATGATTCGAAAAACAGGACCCTTTAATAATTGCTTAAAACCGCGAAGCCCTCAAGCAAAGTCCTGAAGTAAAGTCCTAATCGGGCCAGTCTTTTGAAGGTTTATTCTTTGTCGCTTTTTAAATCTTGCGATTATAATCGTGGCGTTGTAATCTTGCGGTTGTTGTCTTAAAATTTATCCAATAAATTAAATAATGCTTTTCGATTGGTTAAAATGTTTGAAAAAGTAACGTCCAAGAACTTTAC
>JBCDLA010000057.1:0-16569 GCA_038745945.1 Cyanobacteria bacterium P01_H01_bin.74
GTTTTTTGCATAATATATTTTTTGTATAACTCGGCTAAAAAATAAAAAAGGCAAACTATACCTCTTACTAAAATAGTAAAAAATATAAAGTCTGCCGAGAAGCACTCTAGTTAATTTGTGTTAACAAATTAAAAAATTGTTTTAATTACTGAAATTGAAAGACTATTCATTGCTTAATGGGGATAGTATTTTAACCAGAGCGTTTTTTATTGTCAACTGTTTTAAACGTAATTTTTTAAAGTGCACTTTTTGACCACTGATTCAATTCACTGATTTTTTCATGGGCACGGTCCATTTGTTGTTTAACATCCGAGCTTCCCGCGCGACTTGAGGCTGTTTCTAAGCTCTCCATTGTTTTTCTTGTCTTTTCAGACCAATTCCCTAAAAGTGCATCCAGATTGCTGTTGGTTAATGCCACTTGCCAAGACAACCCTGCTTGCAACTGCGACCATTGCGCGGGTCTGGAGAAGAGCGGGCTGTCGCTTTGCAATTGTGTAGCATACGCAGCGCATTGTCGCCAGAGCAACTGGGTTTGTTTTAAGTCTTGCCCTATTTGATTTGGATATAATACGGCTTGTAATTCATTAAGCCGCGGAAAAAGTTGCTGAGACCCTTTGCGCGGGGGCAATAAGGTAAAATTATGTTGGCTTAATGCCAGTTTTGTATGGTCAATTGAACGGATGGCTTTAGAAATTGTAGTGTTAAAGCGGAAAATATTTTCTGGGAGAGCTTCTTGAGAGTTGCTGTCCCCGAGAAATTCTGCCGTGGTTTCTGCCCCGTTTTGCAGGGCTTTGGTTGAGCGCAGCCAAGCTTCAGTGGTATCCCGCATACGAATGGGCTCTTCTGCAATAAAACACGGGTGTTTTTCACAGTCGATGCGCCCTGCTTTTTTTTCTTGAGGCAACCGAACTTCAATACTTTTTGCACCGCCCAGGCCAGTAAATAAAATCGTAAATATTGATCCTTCCGGAATGCGCATCATATCTGGGTACGTTTTTATGGTGACATCGGCGTAATCATTTTTTAACTGCACATTGGAGACATAGCCAATATCGGTTCCCATGGCCCTGACAGAAGATCCCTTAGAAATTTCATTGACATCATGGAATTTGAGATGAATGGTTTGTGTGCGCTGATTCGGTCGATAAACAGCACAGTAGTACAGCAAACTTGTACCCAAAATAAAAAGCAAGGCCCACAAAGTTAAATCACTGATTAAGGAAAAGTTATTGAATGCTTTGGTCATATTAGCCTTGCCTTTGAAATGGCTTGTTTCTGGAATAAATTCTTGCAACAACTGATTAAACGTTATTGTAGTATAGTTCTTTCGGAACAGTTACCCTCATGAAAGAAAATCCAAAACGCGTGCAAAAACCAGTCTTGTCTGTTTACCAAATTGGTGTTGCCTTATTTATTGGTTATATCCTCGGGCCTATTATTGTTAGCAACACCGTCATACTGATCAACCCCTTATTGCCGCCTGCCTACCAGATGCTTGTCCAGCAGGTCAGCACCGTATTGATCTGGTTAATGATTTTAACCGTATTTGCTTACCCAAGCCCTTCAAGACTTTTTGATTTTTTGGGCTTAAAATTGGCAGTTTCAAAATCAAAAACGCTGTGGTACTCCACGGTGCTGTGTATTGTTTCGATCGCATTAACTTTTGGCTTAAGTTTTTTGTGGCAAGCCCTGGAATTTGATGTGGCGCAAAACAACCCGTACAAAAATTTGACGCAATCGCAGTTTTTTATTCTCACCTTTTTTGCAACCGTTGTCGCCCCCTTGCAAGAAGAACTTATTTTTCGAGGGCTGGTGCAGTCAACGCTCAGGTTGGTTAGCGGACCGGTTAAGGCCATCGGGTTAACAACCCTTGTTTTTCTGCTGTTCCACGGCAGTTATGCCAATCACGTTCCTGCTTTATTGCATGTTACTTCGTTGGGGTTATGTTTTGCCATTGCACGCGAAAAAACAGGGTCGCTGATTCCCGGTATTATTGCGCATTTTCTCAACAACACTCTGGCCTCGGTTCTGTTGTTTAAACAACTGGGCCACTAAAAACGAGAGATTGTTTTAATACAGGCTCTGATAGTTCCAGTAGCTGGCAAATACCTTTTCAATGTAATGCCGACTCTGCTCGTAAGGAATGAACTCAACAAAGCGATCGGGATCAGCCGGCAAGTCTTTTGAAGCTTTCATCCAGCGGGTCATCGCCCCTGGTCCCCCGTTGTATGCACCCACCGCAAAAACAGACTGCTGGTTGAAGCGTTGGTGCAAATAGCTCAAGTAACGGGTTCCCAGACGTATGTTAATGGTGGGATTAAACAGGTCACTGGTTTTAAATGACGGCAGTTTTTCCCAACCAGCCACTTCTGCGGCTGTGCCTGGCAGAAGCTGCATTAAACCGTGGGCATTAGAGCCACTTAAAGCCAGCGGGTTAAAATAACTTTCTTCTCGCAACAACGACTGTGCCAAAACGGCATCAATTTTAACAGCCTCAGAAAATTGCCCCAACGGTTGTTTGAACAGAGTGGGAAACAACAACTGCTTGCCAACTGAATATTCAATGGGCCAGGTTACTTGCTTGAACTTGTTTTTTGCGGTCTTTGCCATTGCTTTTTTTGAAGACGCAGCCTTTGGCTCAAGCTGCTTTTTTTCTTGGGCCAATAAGGCATCTCGAACAATGCGAATACCTTTTGAATGGGCACCGGTTGCATGAGCAAACCAGCTTTGTATCACAGGATCATTTTCGTAGCCGCGGCTGGCAGCCAAGCGTTTCAAGTCGTCTGCCGCAAGCAGTTTTTGCAAGGTTGCAGCCCGGTCACAAAAATGAGGATCCCGTAAAGGCATGTGGGCTATTGGATTTGCTGTATTGCACTGCGGCAAAAGGGCAACTGTTTCTAAGACATGATTAAAGTCTGGCGCAGCGTTTAAGTGCTCGTGAGACTTTCTTACAGCTGTGGCCCAACCAGGGTCTTTCTTACCTTGCAGCCCGGCTAAGCGACCTTGTGCCCGATAGGCGTAATAACTGATGGGGAAACGTTGGATGATGCGGGTATAGGTTTTGATTGCTGCGGCCTTGTTTTGCTTTTCTTGCAGTTTGGCCACCCAAAATTGGGCTTTGGGTGCTGAGCGTGCATAAGCGTACTGCTTTAAAAAGACGTTGGCTTTCTGGATGTATTGGGCATGCTGTTTTTTACGCAGCAAATCACGAAGCAACTGCCAGTTGCTTTCGGGGGCAAATTGACTTTGTGGATAGGCTGCAACAATTTTTTGATAATATCGCTTTGCCTGTGTAGGCTTGTATTGTGCCAGTTTCCACAGGGCATAGTCTTTTCCGAGTTTTAGGGTTTCATAGGGGGGCTTGCCGGATCCTATTGCAGTCAGCAGCGTGATTTTTTGAGTCCGGCTTTCTTGGTACAGAAGCAGTTGATCGATTGCTGCTTGCGCACTGTCTTGCTGTGTTGCAGCAAGAAGGCCTTGGATTGTGGTTAACTTTGCGCTTTGTCTGGCTTGTGGATTCCCAGAAACAGAGTGCTGAAGTTCTGCCAGTTTTTGCCACACTGCCGGATGCTTTGAGGACGGCAACAGCATGTTGATTAGGCCTTGAATTTCATCAGGCTCAGGGGCTTGGCTGATTGCCAGTGCAATTTTCCGGTTTTGCTCAACACTCCGGCTTTTGGCAGGTAGTAAGCGTTTTAAATTTCTGGCAGAGTCAGTGCTAAAGGTGCAATACTGGCATTGATCCAAGTAATTTCCGAAGTGAACAATGGCCTGATTGCGCCATTTTTTTTTCTCCGCTGCATTAATTTTTTGTGAAGGAAGGCTTTTTTTAACAGGCCCTTGTTGACCAGGAGCCACAAGCGGAATTTGCGCTGCTTTTTCTGCTTCTGCGTATTTTTTTAAGGCCAGAACCCCTTGGTAATAGAGGCGAGCTATTGCATAGTCCGTTTCTGGGAAGGCCTTGCTAAGGGTTGCAAAGCTTTTTTGTGCGTCTTGGTCTTGGTTGGCCCGGACTTGCGATTGTCCCAGAAGGTAGTATGCATAAGCCATTAAAGGTGATTCCGGATAATCGGTGATCAGGGCATTGAGTTTTTTCTGGACAGCCCACTCATTGCCCATGTCTTTATACCCTTCGGCCTCGTGAATTAAGATAAAGTCATGTAAACCTGGATAAACCGATTCAAGCGTTTTCCAGTGCGAAACAGCTTCTTCGGTCTTGCCTGTTTTTTTTAGGGCCAGTGCTTTTCGATACAGCTGAATCGCTTCTTTTTCAGTGAAAGGCCCTTCTTTGTTAAAAACAACGGCAGGCAGCCCTTTTGCCGAAACCCGGTTAAAAATAAGCGTCAGGCTGGAAGCAGGGTTGCCTGCAGTTTGGTAAAAGACTCCCAGAATAATAAAAAATCCAAGAAAGAAAAAAACAAGCATTAGGCTTGGCGTTTTAAATCGATGCCAGTTAAACAATTTTTGATCTTGCTTGTTGTTTTTTTGGGGGCCAGGTTTCTTTAGGTCAGATTTTATTGCGTTAGATTTTATTGGGTCATATTCTTTCATGGCTACACTGCTACTCTCCAAAACCCGTTTAAGCAATATGGGCCCAGCAGGATTCGAACCTGCAACCAAGGGATTATGAGTCCCCTGCTCCACCATTGAGCTATAGGCCCAAAACAATCATTTTAGGACAACTGAACGATTTAGCCCAAATTGTATAACAGATTGTGCAAGAAAGCCAGGCAGCTTGCCTGAGTAAATCTGTTGATGGTTTCGTTTCTTCAAACACGGGGAGTTATTGGGCGTCATCATAAAGGTAGCAGGCAACTTTTTGTTCAGTCATTGGGGTTTCATCCGCTTCTTCATCTTTTTTGTTCTGTTCCCTGGTTGTTTTGTCCAGTGCTGTTTTAGTAGGTGGTGCCGATTTACAAACGTTCATCCGCTCAGCGCATCGCGGTTCAAAAGCGCACCCTGCGGGCATTTCTGTCAGCCTTGGCGGCTGGCCTTCAATGGGGGTTAATCGGCTTTTATTTTTACTGGGCAATGCCTCCAGTAATCCGCGGGTATAGGGGTGCTTGGGCGTTTCAAACAAGGCCTGAACGCTTGCTTCTTCAATACATCGCCCTGCATACATTACCAAAACCCTGTCACAGGTTTCGGCAACAACTCCGAGGTCATGCGTAATAAATATCACAGCCGTTTTCATGGTTTGACGAATCTCATGCAGTAAATCCAGGATTTGCGCTTGAACGGTTACGTCCAGTGCTGTCGTTGGCTCATCGGCTATAATGAGCATCGGGTTGCAGCTCAGTGCCATGGCTATCATCACCCGTTGCCGCATTCCACCGGAGAACTCGTGAGGGTAGGCATTCAAGCGAGATTTTGCCTCAGGAATCCGAACCCTGTCCAGCAAGTCAATGGCAAGTTTCTGGGCTGCTTGATGTGACAGGTGTTGATGCAGCCTGATTATTTCAATAATCTGGTTTCCCACGGTGTAAACCGGATTTAAGGCCGACAAGGGGTCCTGGGGGATAAACGCTATTTTTGCCCCACGGATCTTTCGCATGGACTGCTCGGAAAAGTGCATCAGATCGTGGCCGTCAAATAGAATTTCTCCAGAGAGAATTTTTCCTGGCGATGGAATTAACCGCAAAATGGCCAGGCTGCTTAAGCTTTTTCCGCAACCAGATTCTCCCACAATACCCAGGACTTCTTGGGGCCAAAGCTGGTATGAAAACTGATTGACAGCATAGGCCAGGCCATTTGCTGTGGGAAATGCAATGGACAAATTGTCTACAGAGAGAAGCGGTTGGCTTGTTTGTGCGCTCATTACTGTATTATACCTGTATTATGCACAGAGTCTTGCAATCATTACGTGCAAACGTTTTGTGACAGCAGAGGCAACAAAAAAGTTGGTGTTGCAAAAGATGCCGCGTTAAAGGCAATAAAAAAGCGTTACAATTGCTTGTAACGCCTTACGAAATCATTATTAAAGGGAGAGACAATTTGATCTATGTTTTTGTTATCGAAACAATCGCCCGCGTCTGTAGGCTCATGTAAATTTATGAAACATTTCTTGATAAAAAAGCCGTTTATTTTCCTGTAATGCAAACAAATTCTATTTTTCAAAAATTGCTTTTTTTAAAAAAAGACAAAGTTGTACTGACTGCCGTTGCTGTGCTTGTCTTGTTGTATGCGACTGTTTTTCTCGCCGATTTTATTGCACCCTACAGCAAAACAGATTACAACCGTCAGTTGGCCAAAGCACCGCCAACCCCGGTTTATGTTCTTGATGAAACTGGGTCACTCACCTGGCCTTACATCTTTCGGTATCGCCGCTCATTCAATCCTGAAACGTTTACCCAGGTTTTTTCAGCAGATTTAACAACACGGTATCCCATTCAGTTTTTTGTCGAGCGGCAACCAGTCAAGATTCTGGGGTTTATTCCCTTTAAATGGCGTTTGTTTGGCGTTGATGCGCCAGGTTGGGTAAGCCTGCTGGGAAATGACATCAACGGGCGGGATATATTTTCAAGGCTTTTGTATGGCGGACAAATTTCTCTGACCATTGGGTTTTTAAGCTTGTTTGTTGTTTTTCCGGTTGGGACCCTCTATGGCGGGATTTCAGGCTATTTTGGTGGCATGATCGATACGCTGATGATGCGGTTTGCTGAAATTATTATGTCGATTCCGAGCTTTTTTGTTCTGATTGGCCTGGCTGCTGTTTTGCCACCAGGGCTGTCAAGCAGTCAGCGCTTTGTTCTGGTTATTCTTATTCTTTCCAGTATCGGTTGGGCAAGCTTAAGCCGGGTTATTCGTGGGATGATTTTGAAAATCAAGAATCAAGAATTTGTTGAGGCCAGCCAGGCCATTGGTCAAAACAGTTTTAACATTATTACCAGGCACTTGTTGCCCCAGACTGCCAGTTATTTGTTGGTTGCTTTTACGCTTAGTGTGCCGGGATATATCTTGGCTGAATCTGGATTGAGTTTTTTAGGTCTAGGCATTCAACAGCCGGATGCCAGCTGGGGCAATATGTTGAAAGAGGCCCAAGATATCAGCAATATTGTTGAGCGCCCCTTTATGCTGATGCCAGGGTTTATGATTTTTTTAGCGGTATTGGCTTTTAATGTTGTTGGCGATGCTGTTCGTGATGCTGTGGACCCGAAGACAACGGCCGGTAACTCATAAGATATTCATAAAGGCGTTTATATTTATTTTAAAGGGTTTGTGGGTTACCGCATTAGTTAGAACTTAGTTGCTTGATGTTTTTTTTGGGTTTTTTTATGTGGTTTTACTGATAAACAACTTTGAGTCAAGTCGAATATTGAAACTGCAGCAAGTATTTTGACTTAAGAAAGTTGTTAATTTTAAACCAACCGGCTATATTTGAGCCTAGTATGGCTGTTCTTGCGAATTTTAAAAAAAAACTGAAAATCTTAATTGTGCCTTTGCGTTATATTGGCGATACCATTTTAACGACTCCTTTGCTGACACAACTGCACCAAAGTCTGCCAAACGCCCAACTGGATGTATTAACCAGTAAAACGTCTAAGTCATTGCTATCACCTTGCCCCTTCTTAAATGCTGTTATTGAAGAGCCAAAGTCACTGTTTAAGCTCTTTCAACAGATGAAGGCAGGGGATTACACGGCTGTTATTATTTTAAGAAAATCTGTTAGTTTCGCGCTTATGTGTCAACTGGCAAGTATCCCCATTCGCATTGGCTACGATAAACAACGTTTTTTTAGTGGATACAAGCGGTTCGGGTGGTTTCTTACCCACAAGTTTACTTATCCGACGTTAAAAACCCTGATACCGCAATCGGCCAGTCATTTGCAGGCACTGCCCATTTTGACCACTGCCCTGAAGCAAGACCGTCTTGAACGGTTTAGCCAGACTGCTCTGCCAGAAAAAACAACACCGCTTTCGCCAAGCATGCTTCGCCCAACACTGTGGTATACAGCTGCTGATGCTGAAAATGTGATTGCCTGCTTAAAAAAAAATAACAGTTTACTCAGCGAAAAGCCCATTGCGATTTTTCACGGGGTTAGTGCTTCTCATGGCAAGCAAATTCCTTTAGATCGTTTTTTACCGGCACTGCAGTATCTTATCGAACAGGGTTTTCAGGTTTTTTGTACTGGAACTGAAGCTGATTTTAAACCGTATCAAAACTTTATTAAAACCCATGCACTTCCATTGATAAACCTTGCTGGTCAGACTACTCTACGAGAAATGTATTACCTGCTTAAAAAAAGCAATTTGGTATTAACCATTGACTCCAGCCCTATCCATTTGGCATCTGCAGCTGATGTTCCTTATGTTGTTGGCGTATTTGGACCCACCAATCATTATCAGTGGGGCATTGTCAATCTGAAAACTGACTTTAAGCCAGTTTTTCTAGAACTAAATTGTCGCCCTTGCTATGCGAAGGTTTGCAGTCACAATCAGTGTAAGCTTGAATTGCCTGCCGAGCAAATATTGCTTGCCGTAAAGGACTGTGTCAATAAGGCATTTATAAATAACCAGTTGGTATGAGTTTTGAAAAAACAAAGGCAATAAGTACAATAAGTGATTGTCTAAAGAATAGGCAGAAAGACAGCCATAAGCCGGGTTCTGTTTATACGATTATCTGTCTGGGCGCTTTGTTTCCAAAACGCTCTAGCGGATTTTGGGAAGCAAACGAGCAGCCCTGTAATTTAATACAGCTTCCAACACCTTGCACCTGACGGGGTTTACCTGGCCAAAGTCTCTCGGCTTTGCCGGTGGGCACTTACTCCACCGTTGCACCCTTACCTGTGTCCAAAAAGGACCATCGGTGGTCTGCATTTCTGTGGCACTATCCTCACGGTTTCCCGCACCGGGTGTTACCCGGCAACATGCTCTGTGGTGCCCGGACTTTCCTCAGTAACCGAAAAAAATCAGTTACCGCAATCGTTTGTCCATCTTTCTGCATAACTTACTATAGTATAAAAAATGTGAGACTGCCAGTTGTCAATAAGCAGATAGAAAGTCTATGGCGTTAATTATTGCTCAAAGTACTTGTAAATGGTGAAGCATAGGGTACATAATCAACTGATGAACAGCCATGTTTTAGGCTTTATAGGTTGTCTAAAACATATTGTATCCAAATGTTTTTGGCTCCTTGTCGTACTGTTTTTTGAAATGTTTGATTCAATAAATAGTTATTTTCTCTGCTGGGTTATCCAATTAGTATAGTAATAATTTGCCGTTGCTGCTGACTACTTACATCGCAGAAGTACTGTATTGCTCGGGTGTTAGGGTCTTCAACCGAAGGGCATGCAAATAGGCATCGCGCTCTTCTTGAATACATTTATAGACCAGCCGGTGCTGGTCAATCACCGATAATCCTTCAAATTTTGCAGACACAATTATCATATTCAGGTGGGTTGCCTCCGACTCCCCCGAAGCCGCCATAGCGGCATGGCCCGCGTGCTTCCAGCTTTCATCTTCAATTTCAACATTTTCTGCTGCCAGGCCTTCCATCAGTTTTAAACGCAGTTTTTCTACTCGGCTCATGTCAAACATCCCCGTTTCTAAATACAAAATAATGATATTCTGTTACTTTGTTAAATATTAGTCACTATTATAAAAATTCTCATAGCAAGCTGTAAACATCAATATCTAAAATGCAACGGATTTCTTGAGGAATGTACTGACGCTGTAGGGTTGTATAAAAATTGGTAATAAAGGCTTGTCCTTCTTTTCCCAACTTATTTTTAATTAAAATATGATACCGAAACAGTCCTTGAATCCTTGAAATCACACAAGGTGCTGGGCCAATAACCTGAATGTCAAACGCATTAAAGTCGACATTGTTTTTGTTCAGTCCTTTTTGCCCAATGCCTTCGTTTATACGCATCGCCAATGTCGAAATATACTGTAAGGCCTTCTTGTCATTTTCTGAAGATACTACAATACGAAACAGCTGTGAAAATGGTGGGAAGCTAAATTCTTTACGACATTGAATTTCGTACTGATAAAATTGAGTGAAATCTTGATTTTGAGCATACGCTAAGACGGGATGTTTCGGCTGACAGGTCTGCAAAATAACTTTTCCCGGCTTACTGCCCCGGCCAGCACGGCCAGCTACTTGTGCAAGCAACTGAAATCCGCGCTCAGCGGACTTGAAATCTGGCATAATGAAGGCTGAATCAGCATTCACAACACCCACCAAAGTCACATTGGCAACATCCAGCCCCTTGGCCACCACCTGGGTGCCAATCAAAATATCGGCTTCACCAGCGGCAAAAGCTGAAAATATTTCATTGAATGCATTTTTTCGACGCAAAATATCACTGTCAATTCTCAGCAATCTGGCTTCAGGAAACAACTTGCCCAGTTCGGCCTCAATACGTTGTGTGCCCGCACCTGTTTGTATGATTTCCATACTGGTGCAAACCGGGCAATGGGTCAGCATCGCACTGGTATACCCGCAATAATGACAACAAATGATATTCTTACTACGATGATAGGTTAATGCTACTTCGCAGTTGGGGCATTTTGCCGTAAAATCACAAACCGCACATTGAATAAGTGTGTAATACCCTCGCCGGTTCAGCAAAATAATCGACTGATTGCCAGCGGCTAAGTTTTCAGCCAGCAGCTTTTTTAACTCTTGGCACAACTGTCCCTTGTTTCCCTCCGATCGCGCTTTGATCATATCAACCACCGACACACTGGCCAGCGGCTTATTACCAAAACGTTCTGATAAAACCAAGAGGCGGTTGTCTTTCAGGGCCTGGGTGTACGTTGTAATTTCAGGGGTAGCACTGCCCAAAAGCAGTTTTGCACCATGACGTTTTGCCAGTTCTTGCGCAATGATTTTGGCATTGTAACGGGGTGCCGGTGCATCTTGCTTGTAACTGGTTTCGTGTTCTTCATCAATAATAATTAAACCCAGGCAGTCTACAGGCGTCCAAATTGCGGATCGTGCTCCAATCACAATGCGGCACAAGCCTTGTTTCAGATTGTTCCAGGTTGTTATTTTTTCACGCTGACTCAAATTGCTGTGCCAGAGTGCTACTGCTGATGGCCCAAAATACTGTACAAAACGCTTTGCAATTTGAGAGGTTAAGGCAATTTCTGGTAAAAGCACCATAACCGATTTGCCTACTTTTAAATGCTGTTGCGTTAGACGAATATAAACTTCTGTTTTGCCTGAGCCAGTGACGCCAAACAACAGATAGGGCTGTGCGTTATCCCCTTGCAGGACCTGATTAAATACGGCCTCTTGATTCTTCGATAACACAATGGGCTCGGTATCCGAAGGGCTTTCTTGGATATTTGTATCAGCCTGTTTGACAGGGTCAGTTTCTTCCAGGCAAATCCTGATAGAGGCTTTGTCTGCAAGCTTTTTTAGCATTGCAGGTGTGGTTTTTGCTTTTTGAAGCAGGCCTGATAATTCTATGCCATCAGGAAATTCTTTTATCAAATTGAGCACAGCAAGTTGCCGTTGAGAGAGATGGGTATTTTTATCAGGAGATACATTTACCCAGTCTAAATCTGAATTGGGATAAACCATTTTACGGATAAGTTTTTGACTTTTAGGCTTAACAGCGGGCTCAAGAAAATAATGCACAGCCAAAATATCCAGCTGAGATAAATGCCGGACCAGCCCATTAATCTCAGCCATGGATGTCTTGCATTGGGCTGAAAGGTAGCGGGCGCTGTACGATTTTTCGGGTTTTTTTTTAGCATCACTGGTTTTAATCACTGTAAAAAGTCTTTGAGCCAATGGTGCCATACTGTTTTTAATTTTGCTCCTGGCATTTGGGTCGTAAAACCGTTGCCCCAAAACAATTCGTTTTTTGGGTTGATCAATCAAGTTGGCGGGCAATGCTGTTTGCAAGACAGTTGCCAGGGGTGTTGCGTAATGCTGAGCAACCCACTGCATCAACTGATAATAGGCCGAATCAAAAACAGGGGTTTCGCTGAGAATGGCTTTGATGGGTTTTAATTGATATGCAGGTTTTACATAAGGGTCTTGGGTTTTCTCATGTTGGGTCTGGGTGTTTAAAATAAACCCAGTAACATTGTGCTGGGCGCCAAATGAAACCAAAACAGGCAAACCAGGCACAATAGTTTGACTGAAGTGCTGTGGGACAGTGTAGCTAAAAACTGGTTGACTGAGGCCTTGTACAATAATGGTTAATAAAACCTCAACAACCTGCTGAAATTGATTTTCAAGAGGCGCTTTATTTTGCGGCAATAGAGGGTTACGCCTTACACTGGTAGGAGGTGCTACGTTAAGCTGCAGCTGGCCACTTTTTTTGAGATCTTTGAGGTGATGGTTATTTTCATCCATACGTTTTTAAGTCTGCACCCGTTTATTTTTTGAACAGAAATAGCCAGTCAGAAAGATTCAATCCATTAAAAATTGTAAAAGTACATTAAGTGAATTCACATAATTTTTTAAACAAAGCGCAAAAAACAAGGTTGCGTCGCTTTTAGTAGTTTACGCTAACAATTTATTTTTTTCCTAACTTTTGTGACTCTGTCAAACAGCTGTTTTTATGACCAACGCAGTCAAACAGACTGCTGATGCCACTTTAATTTTTACAGAACACCCCCTTACTTTTTTGCACAGGAGACTGTTGCCTTATGACCATACTTTTTTCATCTTCTCCAGTTTCTCACACAGTATTTAAGGGCGAGCACACTCATTTGCAACCCATTGAACACGCAAATAGCCCTGCAATCAACGATGCGTACAGCCACGATTACAATTATAGCAACAGCCCTTACCCACAGGTTGAAGGTCCTTACAACAATACTGGCGGCATATCGGATCGCATTTATGCGGGTATCCGAGAGGCAACCAATAAAATGAGCCTGAACGGAAAACGCAGCATTGTCGGTGATTTTATTCGGGGGGTTGGCTTGGCGATTGTTACAGCCCCGTTTTTTATGATTATTCCTGGCTCACAGCTTGCTTTGCCACTGATGTATGTTGCAGGCGTTCGAGCATACCGGGCATTAACCGGATTTTTTGACGGCTTTAATCAAGACCCTAAAGCGATCGGCAGTGCCGCACAGCAGCCAGACGCACTATCTCAAATCCAGCACACACCGCAACAATTTATAGGATAACCCCGAGCATGGCACCGTTTCAGATCCCAGTCGTTTCAAGCTTATTCCCCGTCAGAAAACAGAGATCCACTTTTCAAGTGGCTGGCAACCCGCATAAAATTTATGTAAACCCACCACCGCAATTTCACAAAGGCCAACCCCAACAAGCTTCAAAAAATGATCCTCAATTGGGTATTGTGACCCACCAGCCTCAGCAACACGATGAAAATGGTCATGTGCACGGGCCAGATTGTGCCCATCATCACCATCACAATCATTCTATAAGCGGAAATCACCAAGCAGCCCCAAAAAATGATCATCAACTGAATGTTGTTAGCCAACCGTCTCAGCTACCTGAAAACGGTGGCCATGTGCATGGGCCCCATTGTGCACACCACCATCACGGTCCTCACTTAAGACAACCACAAACTCGCAGAAATAGTACATTAACTAGCGCACTGACACAAACCGTTGTTGCAACACTGAACCCCAGAAGTTTGGTGAAAGATGCCGTGATTAGTGGTCTCTTTACATTGGCCATGTTCCCGATACTGCATATTTTTAGTCCCACAATTATTCCAATTTACATGGGGCTTTCAATGATGTGCCGGGCAGGCAGTACATTTATTGACAGCCTTTGGGGACCCAGCAACGGAAATCAAACTGATAAAGCCACTGTTTAATGTGAAAATAGTGCAGTGAGAGAGTCATTGCTAAAAAACTGATATACTGTCTTACAAGTCCAGACTTATTTGCTGTTGTTACTGCTCTTTTGCTTGTTTGCTCTTTATTTGATTAAGTTCATTTTTTATCACTAAATCTAACTTTAACTCAAGTTTTTCAAGTTCATCAAATTTTCTTCTCAGCAATTCCAAATCTTGATCAGGAAGCTTACTAAAATCAGGATTTTTAGCGCTTTCTAATGAGCTTATACCTCGTTGCTTTAATTTCTGATTACAGATATTTTTAAATTCCATCAATTTATCTTTATAATTTGTCAAGGCATCTGTTTTAACTTTGGAATTAAGTAATGTAAGGAATTTTTCCGCAGAACGGTAATATAGCTGCATTCGGTTACACAATTGGGCCTTTATTTTTTCTAAAGTCAATATTGTAGCATTACTGTTGCATGTTCCAGCTTGAT
Source organism: Cyanobacteria bacterium P01_H01_bin.74 (assembly GCA_038745945.1). Classification (GTDB taxonomy): domain Bacteria; phylum Cyanobacteriota; class Vampirovibrionia; order Vampirovibrionales; family Vampirovibrionaceae; genus JBCDLA01. Next base: position 14,224 of record JBCDLA010000057.1, read on the forward strand.
GAGATTGCCCGTCAGGTTGAGGGCTTTTTAGACCATTGTTCTGATCTGCTTTTTTACTTTCTTTCTCTTCTGAAGGAGAAAATTGATTGTATGCAGCGTGTGCCCCAATAAGCAGTGTCACAAAGGCGCCGACTTTGCCACAATGTAGTCCAAATGAGGCTGTATGCCTTGCAGCAGAGCCTGCCACATTCAATGCTGAACCACCAACTTTTTGCCAAATACTTTTTGTGGGTTGTTTGGCTGCCACAGCTGCAGCACTCGAAAATACTTTTGGTGCCATTGCTGCCAGCTTCTCCCGGAAGTAGAAACCACCACCTAAAGTAGCGACTAGACTGGTACCAATTGCTGCTACCCTACCCCAACCGGTCTGGGATTGGTCTGTTTCAGCAGGATTTAAGTTTGAATTTGCTTTTTCTGATTGTTCTACATCTGATTCTGGTTTTACTGAAGTATTGTCAGATGTCGTGCTTGAGTTTTCATACGTATCTGTGCCAGGGGGTGTAAGAACATTTTTACCCATAAAATAGAGTGCCGTAACACCAGTAAGACCCATTAAAGCTTTTGGAAGTGCTCCGCCCGGTAGATATGACAGTAGCCCAGTTGAGACCGATGGTTGTCCTGGTATTGTATTTGTGGGTTTAAAGCCAAATGGAATGTAGCTTGCCATAGCTGAGTGTCTTTATTTATTAAAGTAAAAAGTAAACTGTGTGGAGAAAGTGATTTTGGAACATGGCATGAGTTTTAAGAAAAAAATTAAGACCTGACTGCAATAGCGGATTTAAGGTTAATGTATTTGTAGTAATTTTGCTAACAAAACCCGTTATTTAATGTAAGTACAACACAACAGATGAAAATATTGTTTTATCAACAGAGTTGTAAGCGGCCTATCCTTAATCGGTAGGGTTAGGTTGATTCAACACGCCTTGCACACTTTGAGGCAATTGCTTTTTTGCTTCTTCAAGTGCTTTAGCGTCTCTTAAAATATTCAGTAAATCTGTTGTTTCAGTCGTACCTTCTGTAGGCTCATTGCTTATTTCGTAGATAAGCTCTTGAGAACCTTCTTCATCTGGTTCTCCAACTGGAACAAATTGAGACTGAAATTTATTTTCAATTAAACTATTAAGTTCATGCAAACATTTTAAGTAATTTCGACCTTTCGCTTTGTCCTCCTGGCTTGCATCACTAGTTTTTAAGAAATCTTCCAAGGTCTTTTTTTGTGGCGCAAGTCTTTCATTGTAAATTTTTACAATTTTTATGCGATCTTCAAGCTTAGGTTTTTGTCCTTCTGGTATTTTGCCATCTGAATTTGATTTACTTCCAACTGAAGGGAAAAATTTATTGTATGCAGTGCCTAGCCCAGTAAGCAATGCCGCAAAGATGCCCACTCTGCCACAATGTAGTCCAAATGAGCCTGCATGCTTTGCAGCGGATCCTGCCACACCTAAGGCTGCAGCGCCAACTTTTTGCTGAATACTTTTTGTGGGTTGTTTGGCTGCCACAGCTGCAGCACTCGAAAATACTTTTGGTGCCATTGCTGCTAGGTTCTTCCGGAAGTAGAAACCACCACCCAAAGTAGTGACTAAGCTAGAGCCAATTGCTGCTACCCTACCCCAACCAGTCTGGGGTTGTTCTGTTTCAGCAGGATTTGAGTCTGAATTTGCTGTTTCCGATTCTTCTGTATCTGAATTTGTATTTATAGGGGTGTCACCAGGAGTAATGCCTGAGTTTTCATAAGTATCTGCGCCAGGGCTTGCAAAAACATTTTTTCCCACAAAATAGAGTGCCGCAGCACCAGCGAGGCCCATCAAGGCTTTTGGAAGAGCTCCGCCCGGAAGAAACGATGCTAGCCCGGTTGATGCCGGTGATTGTCCTGGTATTGTACCAGTGGGATTAAAACCAGAAGGAATGTAGCTTGCCATAGTAGAATACCTTTATTCTTCAAAGTGACCTGGAAATAGAGTTTGATGCATTGCAATATCAAACTGAAGTTGTCTTAAGAAACCATAAAATTTTTTAATTTAAGGTAAAGAAATCAGACAAGGCTTTTGTTTTGTCTGTTAATTTTGATGGCATAAATACTGCTAAAAAAAAGCCGATGCTAAAACTGAAAGAAATTGTTACATAAGCATGCATGAGACAATTTTTCATTGATGAATTTTATTCAAAAAAAAAGTGTGTTTAAAACCCATGTTTTTATTTTTATTATTTGCATTTTAATTAATACCTTATGTTATAATTAACTTCATATTTTATGAAATAGTTTAATAGAAAAATTTTCAATTGGTTGTACTATTGCTACACAATAAAATTAGTTTCTTTTTGAGATGCAGGATTGAGTTAAAATTA
>JBCDLA010000058.1:0-15625 GCA_038745945.1 Cyanobacteria bacterium P01_H01_bin.74
AAAAAAGCCAAAAAGTTCTTGTCCGGAATACGTTTTAAATAGGTTGGAAAAATATTCTTCAAAGAAAAATCCTATTATTAATCAAATTATCCAAGATTCTACTATACAAAACCTGTTATACGAAGATATTGTTTGTAAAATTGAGCCAAAAAATTCCCCTCTTACTGATGAACAAAGACAGAAGCTTCAACTTGAAGAAAAAAGCCGTAGTAAAAAATTGCAGGAACGAGTAATAGCAATTTTACATGAGAAAGCGCCACAACCATCAGAAGTTTCAAGTGTAGGTGAGCCTGCTGGGGGGCTTACTCAATTGGAAGCACTAACCGAAGAGGAAGCGATGATAGAATGGTTGTTCGGAGGTAATTTAAATCAAAAAGATTTGGAACATATTAAAGATACAATGAAGGCTATAGGGAATGTTGATACGGAACCACTAACCGTAGAGGAATCGGAGCATGAATCGTTGTTGCGAGATAGTTCATATCAAAAAGATTGGGAAGATATTGAAGCTATAATCGAGGCTTTAGGCGATCCTGATCCGGAACTATTAACCCATAAGGACTTGACTCAAAGAACTGGCTCTTATTATCAAAATTCTGACGCAGCCTTAAGTGCGTATGTTTAATTACCTGCTTTTATCAAGTGAATCAGTTTTATTAATAACCTAAATTTGTAAAATTTATTGTAGGGTTTTATTTTTTGTGGCAAACGCAAGAAAGTTTTTGGCATTGGTCATTTAACATAGATAAGTTTCCCAGTCTGGTGTAAAGAAGAGCATCAATGTGGCCTGTATCCTGGCTTGGCTTTTGGTGCAAAGCTTTTGAATAACAGAAGGTCTTCCGTCTGAATCGAGCCAGGTAGTGGCGAATTCGACTATTCAGGCTTTCCACACCCCAAGTTTCTGCTTTTGTAATGACGTGTTGTTTAGTCAAGACAATACTGCGGGAGGCAGGATAATAATCTGTGCAAACCACTGAGGCCTCAAACAAATTGAGCTGTTTCCAAATTGCTTGCCAGCCTGGGTGTTCCACCGTCCCAGTTGAACACCTAAGCAACGTTTACCTTCTCTGTCCCAGGCAAGCCAAACCCAGCATCTTTGTGTTTTTTTGGATGAAATGCCACATTTCACGATTTTCGAGAAGGAAGCTCAATTTCTGCACCAAGGTTTTTCACCCAGTTAATAAGCGTACTGTGAGGAATACCCGTTAGACTTTCAATTCCTCGAAACCCTGCGCCTTCTATATAAAGCGTGATGGCTTCAATCCTTTTGGCAATAGGCGTTCGGCTTAATGTGCTTTGGGTATAGTTGCAACCACACTGTTTGCATTGGTAGCATTGTTTTTGGTTTACTGTTTTAATTCAAGGTGCCATTTTTAACAGCCTCGACACAGCGACATTTAGGACAATGCATGCCCTAATTTTAACTCACCTATATTAAATGGCCAATACCCAAGATTTAAAAGCCCAATATTTAAAAATGGTGGAGCCGGAGAGATTCGAACTCTCGTCCAGAACGGACGCCACAAGCGTCTACATGTTTAGGAAAACATTATTCTCAACAGGCCCAGTCGGTTTCCGTCGGCTATAAACCTGTTAAAGCGTTTACCCCCGCCAGGGTTTGGTAATCAATTTCGCCGTCACCCCATTACCATCGGGCTATGGCTAGCATATTTAAAGGGACCTATTGCACCAGTATGCAAAATGCAATAAGTGGTCTCCCTTCAGTTTGTCGAAGGGCTGATTTAGCGCCTAGGCAGCTTTACGGGCTGCGCGACGAGCGCGGGCATCAGCTAGTGAGACTACGTTATTAGATTCATTGGCATCTATAAGCCTGCTTGTTGTTAACGGGGAACAGCACCCCGACATGCAGCTTGCTTCCGTCAATCGCCCTGTCAAATCCAAATCGGCCCCATAAACCTGTGGAATAGCAACGGCTCACGGTTTTACGCAGTTTGTGTTGTTATGCCACAAGTTTATGTGCAAATTGGCTACTGTGTTATTTACGCAATTTTACTAATAAATGTGTAAAAGACTTTCCAACAAAAGACTAGAAAGCAAATCAGTGGTTTGAATTGTCAACGTACAAGTGCTAATTTTAAGATAACATTTTATCCAAGCAATTTAAACCCATTTTCTGTGAAGTATTTCTTCACAAATTTGTATTGCTTTTTACAGTTTCTTTAATCTTTTATGCCACAACGTTCTAACAAGCAACCCGAGCATTCTGCCTTAAAGCCTTTGGCGATGGGGACTGATTTAATTTATGTTCCCCGTATTGCCCGTTTAGAAAAAAAATTCGGCGCGCGTTTTCTTAAAAAACTGTTCACCCATGATGAAATTGAAATCCTGAATCAACCAAGCCCGTCTCAATCCAATCCATTGCAATCTGTTCTACCAGCTGAGTTAACCCAAACGGTAACCAACCAGCTTATTGACCTCCTCACTGAAAAACAGCGGCATCAATGGCATCAAAAAATTGCCGCGAGAATTGCAACCAAAGAGGCTGTTTCAAAGGCCTTAAGCGTTGGCCTCAATGGGTTATCGTGGGGGCAAGGCATTGCGTGGCATTCTGTTGAGGTTGTATCAACGGCAAAAAGCCCGCCTCAAATTGTTTTGTCGGGGCGGGCTTTGGAATTGTTTCAGTCAGGAGGCTATACTCAGTGGCAAGTCAGTTGGTCTCACGACGGAGATTATGTGGTCTCAACAGTTCTGGCCCATTAGGCAGCTTTTAAGCCCGTTTTGCCTTTGGCTTGGCCTTTGGCTTTAACGCTTTGCTTTTTGCCTTCACTGGTTTTGGTCCTACACTTTTCTTAACAGGCGCAGCTTTTTTAGCCGCAGTCGGCTTCTTAGCTGGTGCAGCTTTTTTAGCCGTTGTTGCCTTCTTAGCTGGTGCGGCTTTTTTAGCCGCAGTCGGCTTCTTAGCTGGTGCAGCTTTTTTAGCCGTTGTTGCCTTCTTAGCTGGTGCAGCTTTTTTAGCCGTTGTTGCCTTCTTAGCTGGTGCGGCTTTTTTAGCCGTTGTTGCCTTCTTAGTTGGGGCTGCTTTTTTGGCCGCTGTTGGCTTCTTAGCTGGTGCGGCTTTTTTAGCCGCAGTCGGCTTCTTAGCTGGTGCGGCTTTCTTGGCCGCAGTCGGCTTCTTAGCTGGTGCAGCTTTCTTGGCCGCAGTCGGCTTCTTAGCTGGTGCAGCTTTTTTAGCCGTTGTTGCCTTCTTAGCAGGGGCTACTTTCTTGGCCGCCGTTGGTTTTTTAGTTGGCGCAGCCTTTTTAGCTGTTGCAGCTTTTTTGGCTGGCACAGCCTTTTTAGCCGTTACAGCTTTTTTAGCAGTCGTTGCTTTCTTGGCTGGCGTTGATTCGTCACCGCTTGCCGCTTTTTTAGACGTCTTTGCTTTTTCAGCCATATCGTGTAAACCTTTCTTCAATTGGGTTGGGTTCAGAGCAATTTCTTCGGAGAATTCAGACAACTTCTTTTTTAATGCGTCAATAACAACTGTTGTTTCTTGAGGAGACAATGCCGTTTTTGTTTTCAGCTTTTTGACTAATCTATTAACTTCTTGCACTACTTTTTCTGTTGTTAGTGTTGTTGCACCCAAGCCAACAAGAAAAAGCCGTTCAAGCGTTTCGGGAGAATCCAGTAACTTGAAATTTGAATGTAAGTCAGCAAGGGTGCCTGAAAACTGTTTGTAAAATTTGTTGGCCCACGTGTTGGACGAATGTTGATTCGTCAAATTTATCAAAACTCCTTGAAATTGAATTCAGTTTGCTTCTTTTTATCTTCAACTACTCATTACAGTGTGTGGTATCGAATATTTGATACAAAACTTTAAAAATAATTTTTTACAGGGTTTGTCTTTGACTATGTTGCCGTTTATAGCGGCTTGATTACACTGGTTAAATAGCAAAGAAAAACAAAAAATAAAAAATAAAATTTAGAAAAAGTCTATAGAAAATAGTATAAGGGTCAAAATAGATTTACTGCTCATACTAACAGAGTATTTTCTGGCTCCAGTACTTTTTTTTGCAAAGTAAAACAAAGAGAAGCCGATAATTTCTGTAAATGCACCTATCTAAAGTAAGGGTTTTACTGGGTCAACCTGTTTAAAAAGACAGCCAGCAACATGGCTGTCATTGTCTGAGAACAAGTGGGATTGTACTGCTCGAAAGAGCTGTACTAATGCTGTGAGGGTTTTTAAAATGGGGCTAGCAGCCAGCCAGTCACGTTACCTTGTACTGACTGCAAGACAGTCTGATCTCGAGCTAACTGGTCAGCAGATCAATCAATCCCGTCTGCAACTGGCCAACGTAGCAAACGATTTATTTAATACATCAACCACACTGGACCCAGACTCTGATGAGGCAATTCGTCTGCAATTAAGAATTAATGCACTTCAAAGTCTTGATCAAGGTCTTGAGCTTCAATTAAGACGAGTAGATACACAACAGCAAGCCGTTCAAACCGAGTTGGATGCTGTGAAGAAAGTAATTGATAAAAATATTGATTTAACGTTTAAAACATTTGCTTAAAGTAAATTCAAAAATTCTATTCACACTGTTGACTAAAAAAGATAAGAAATTATGAGCTACAAACACGATTCTGAAGTAGTCCTCTTGAGCCGGTATGGGCTTGCGTCATCAGCTGCAAAGGCTGAGCTGTTTGAAACATACGATCGACTAAGGGATCTAACAGTATCTGGACCGGCACTGGGTGGTAGTGGTTTAGGCAAGTTTAGTAGTTTACTGGTCAATGTCGCTAAAATGTTTGGTGCGGCACCGTTTCAGCCGACTTTTGGTAATGAAGCCATAACAGTTCCAGGAACTTCCTATTATTCACCCATTACTGGCGGTACAGGCATTCAGCCAGGTGGTCAAGCAGCTTTTGGGCTTGCCCCGTTCTCGCAAATTACAGGCATTCCAACAGGTGGTGCGGCCCCCTTATTTGGCAATGCGACACCCCTTCAAAGGCTTTCTTCATTTGGAATTGGACGTTTCAATGCTGGCTTTTTTGCTGGTGGAGCTGCCAGTCTTAATACAACAAGCACAGCACTAACCGATATTGGGGGCATTGGTGGGGTTATTGCCGGAGGGGCCAGTGGGATTGCACAAGCTGCAACCGTCGGCGCTGCAACAACAGGGGGTGCCTCAGGGGCAGGATTTGGTAGAAACTGGGTCATGCCAGCAGCTGGTGTAGTCAGTGGGATTGGCGGTTTATTGACTACTTTGGGTCCATTTTTTGGACCATTCGGTATAGCTGCAGCAGCAGGTGGTAGTGTTCTAAACGGGGTTTCTGGGGCAGTCCTGTCGTCATTCCAGAATGTTTCTAACCGAATCCTGGTAAACGCAGATACAATATTGGCCAATAAAATTAAAAACCTTGAAACTACGGTAAAACAATTGGATGCTCAGCAAGCCATTTTGAAAAAACTACTGAAAGAAAAAGTTGACGGTGACAAAAAAGCACTAGACAACATCTAGTCTTGTAAACTGGAAGGGGTTTATGAGTAATAAACAATCTGCGTTTGGCACCCCAAAAAATAGCATCAAATCATCAAATGCTATAGGCAGTACGGCTCAAAAACAGCCCAAAAAACCTAAGCAGCAAGTATATTTGGATGAGTACCCCATGGTATTGGACGCAGTTCTTCAGAGTATTACGCAAATTGTCCATTATGTTTTCTCGTTTCAAGGAGTCAGACTATTTTTTTATCAACTCTTTTTTTTTCGCCAAGAGCAAATACAAACTCGCGTAAAAATTAATGCATTGCAGCGTAAAATTAATCAAGTTGAACTGGACATTGCCTCAATTGATTCTCAAATAAAAACGGGCACACGGATTGACAAATTGCGTTAATATTTTCAGCCTGTATTTTCTTTGATATTTCGGGCTGCAATTCAATTCATCTTGACTCAAAAGTGATGTAATAGTATAATTACATATACTGTTAATTGAGGGAACAACACAGTAAAGGTTACTGTCTGTTTGGTAAAAATTTGAAATTCAAGGCTTTTAGGGCCAAAACCGATTAAATTTTCCTTAATATTTTGTTTTAACAGGGAACGTAACAACCTTTAGGCTTTTAAAATAAGACAATTATTTGCTTTTAACAAATAAGGCATTATTTATAGATTTCTCAATTCCGTACTACTCCGCTGTCCAGTTCTGCCAAACGAATGGACAGCTTTTTTTATCTGGATTTTTTATCTGAAATTGTTGTACTGCAAAGGGATATGCTGCTGATCGGCATAAACTTTCATCGTGGCTATAACTGATTGCAAGTCATCACGGTTTTTACCGGTTACCCGGACCTGCTCTCCTTGAATGCTGGCTTGTACTTTGAGTTTGGTGTCTTTAATGTGGGCCACAATTTTTTTGGCAACCATAGTTTCAATGCCCTTTTTAAGCAGAATGGTTTGCCGGATAGTACCACCCAAGGCTGATTCTGGTTCTTGGCAATCAAAAATCAGAGGGTTCAACCCCCGTTTGATGGCCTTGCTTTCCAGGATGTCGTATATGTTTTTCAGTTTAAATTCATCCGTGCTGACAAGGATAATTTTTTTATCTTCCTCCAGTGTCACTTCACTGTTAGAATCTTTCAAATCAAAGCGGCTTTGAACCTCACGTTTGGTTTGATCGATCGCATTGACCAGTTCTTGCTTGTCAAACTCAGAAACAATATCAAAACTTGCATCTTTTGCCACGTTAAGTACTCCTCTATCAAAAGGCCAGACTGTAATGGCGGCCTGACTTAAAACTGCTTTTCATTATTTATTTTTGGACTGCTTTTTAATCCAAATTTCCTCAAGATTGTGCACGGTCTCCAGCGGGGTTGGGTCAAAATTCTGGATCCGGCTTTTTACCGCAATAATATTAATGGGTGAATACAAATAAATTAACGGAACTTGGTTGTAAATAATGGCTTGCATCTTGTTGTAAATGTTTCGGCGCTCCTCAATTTCAAAGGTTTCAGCACCACGGGCTATTAAATCATCCAGCTGATTTTCCCAGGGCAAGTGCGTTTGCATTTTTTCATCTGTTTTTTGGCTGCTGGTATCCCGTTGATTAAACAAGTGCAGGGCACCATCGCTTCGCCACACATTGGCCCCGCCGTGAGGTTCTATTTTTGAGCCGGTCAGCCCCATAATCATGGTTTGCCACTGGCCTTCATTCAGTTTGCCAATTAACACATTAAAATCAATGGGCTTAAAGTTGACGGTCATTCCAAGTGCCGCCAAATCCTGTTGAAGGCTGACGCCGACTGCTTCGCGTTCTGTATTGCCGCTGTTGGTTAGTAGCGTAAATTCAACATGAACGTTGTTTTTGTCAATCAGCTTCCCGTCTGAATCCCAAGAGAACCCACTTTTTTGAAGCAGTGCCTTGCTCTCATTGAGATCTGCCTCAAAGCCTTTGGCAAGCCCCTGGTTTAAATACAGGGAGGACAGACTTTCAGCGGTATATAACGGCTTGCCAATGCCTTTTAAAATGGTATCCACAATATCTTGGCGGTGAACCGCATGGTTAATGGCCTGCCGGAAATTCACATCATTAAACCAGCTGGACTGGGGTTGCGGCACAAAGGGCACTCCTTTTTCAGTAACCCGTTGGCTTAAGTTAAAGGCCAAAAATGTTGTCCCAGAAGTTGGCCCCAAGTTATAGAGATTAAAAGCAGGCTTTTCGAGTTTCCGGATTCGGGAGACAAAGTTGCCAGGCACACTGTAAATATCGGATTGCCCCTGCTCAAATTGCAAGGCCTGATTGTTGGAATCTCCGACAAAGGAAATTTTATACCGGTCAAGATAAGGCAGCCGGTCTTTATTTTGATCCACCATAAAAAAATGGGGGTTGCGTTTAAAAACAACGGTTTGTCTGGGGATGTACTTTTCAAGAACCCACATGCCGCACCCTACAAAGGCTTCTGGATTTTTAGCAGCCGTTTGCACCCCCCAGAACGCAGAAAACGCCGCATTGCCTTTATCTACAACAGAAGACACAATGTGCTTGGGGTAAATGGGGCTACTTAAATTTCTTAAAAAGGGCGCAAAAGGTTTGTCAGTCTCAAAAACAATGGTCAAGTCATCCACTTTTCTGACGGTTGGAAATTTCCCGTCAACCAGCACCGTATCCCGAAAACTGGCATTGCCCAGGCCGGCCTTAATAATGCGGTTCCAGGTGAAAACAACATCATTGGCAGTGACCGGCTTGTTGTCTGACCATCGCAGCCCTTTTCTTAAAGTCACTGTGTACGTTTTTTTATCGGATGAAACCGTGACTGTCTTTGCCATCAGTGGGTAGACATTGCCACTGTAAGCATCGGTGGAGACCAGGCCGCTAAACAACATGCCTCCCACTTTGCTGGAGGTTGCATCGGTTGAGGCCAGGAGATTAAACGTTTTTGGACCATCGCCAATCTGATTTTCATAAAATGTGCCGCCAAATTGACCGACTTCTCCGCGCGCTTCAAGCATTTCAATGCCATCGACTAAAACAGTATTAAAATCGGGTCTGCTTTTGTCGGTCACGGTTTCAATGGATTTTCCGCCGCTGGGTGAGAAGTTAAGTTGTTCTGAAGCCTTGGGATTGCTGGGTGGTTTACAGCCCGTGAAAAGAACCGGTCCCATTAAAAAAAATGACATCGTTAAGCACAAAAGAGACTTGGCCTTGGTGATATCAGGCTTTCTTTTTAATCCAATCAGTTGACGGTGCTTGATATGACAGTTGGCAAATTTGACTGACATCACAATTTTTATAATTAACCTCTCACTCTTTTTTTTATGCTGCTGTTGCTCTTTTTTTCAGTGGCTTTCTTTTTCAGTATGCCCTTAGGCCTGTTATAATCGGGGGTTTTTTTAATGACTTTTTTGCACGTTTCAAAACGTAAACTTTTTGATAAGAGTCTCGTTTTTTCGCAGTTATCAACAATAAACACGACCCATTCAATTTTTTTAAAGTGTACCGCAAAGGCATGGTTTTTACAGAGAATGATTGCTCGAACACATTTTTGCGCTCATTCATTTCCTTTGCTTCATGGCCAATTGACTGGTCAATGATCGAATTACGATCCAAACTTTAATCGTGTGATTTGCGCATGCCCGTTTAATTTTAAAGCCTTGCTCGAGGTTGACAGGGTTTCGGCATTTAGTACCAGTGTATTTTTTCCCAGCCGCTGAAAATCAATCAACTCATTGAGCTTTGACTCAAATGTTTTGGCAATGTCAGCCGGCAATTCGATGGGGGTGTCTGCAGACGACAAGGCCAATTGCTGAATAACGACCTTGCCCGCCTGAATGTCCAGATTGCCGCGCATTGCCAGTGGAAATGAAACACCTTGTGCAAAAACAGCGGTTAAGTCCAGTTTAATCTTATTACCCGAAAGCAATTGAAAGACAGGGTTTGAAAACTGAAACAACGCAATGCCACCCGTTTGCTTGGTAATGGCGGATTCCACTTTTTTCAGGGTTTTCGGGCTGGCCAGGAACTGGTTAATGCCTGCCTCACTGATATTAATTGAAACTTCCGCATCGACCGGCTCTTTTAAAACAAAGGTCTGGCTGTTTAAGAGCTGCATGGTATCAAATTGAAACCCTGGGCTGTTTACAGTCATTTTATCAACAATTAAGTTGTCAAAATTGCCGGTTTTAATTTCAGCATCCAGACTGTCCAACACGCCTTCTTTAAAGTCAATGCCAGAGCCAGTTAATCGGATATTCCCTACGGAATACTCTGAAAAACGGCCGTTTACAATGGTTAAGTTGATTTCCTTGGCACTGCTGTCGGGCAGATCCAGGCTAACAATGCCAGCAGATCTGACAGGGGCTGCTTTAACAGTACTGGGGTCAAAGTCTTCGCTGATTGCACGGGGGGCAATAGCCACAAGGCCAATAACCAGGCAACTGCCGAGCAGCAAATTCCCCCAGAAGCGATTGAATGTCATACTGTAAATCTCCAGGTTGATAAATCTCAAAATTGATGTGTGGGCCCGTTGAAGCCTATTAAATCAGTGCGCTTTCTGGCAAGGCGAGTCCTAAACTTTTTAGAAACTGGCTGTCTTTTCGCCAGTTTTGCCGGGTTTTTACTTGAAGGGCCAGGTGTACTTTTTTTTCAAGCAACGCTTCAATATCTTTGCGGGCCTTTGCGCCAATCTGCTTAATGAAGGCAGCGTCTTTGCCAATCAGTATGCCTTTTTGGGAAGGCTGATTGACGTAAAGGGTGGCATTAATATGCGTTATTGCGGCATTGCTTTCATCAAATGTTTCAATGCCAACTGCCACACTGTGCGGAATTTCATCGCGGGCTGTCATTAAAACTTTTTCACGGATAATTTCAGCACTCATTTCCCGAATCCGCTGATCAGTCACCGTATCCGGATTAAAATACGCAGGCCCCTGGGGCAATTCTCGAATTAAAGTATCCGCCAGCGACCGAAGATTTTTGCCTGTTTTTGCAGAAATTCGCAAAGACTTGAAAGCCCCAGCTTGTGAAAATAGAGATTTGTACTGCTCGCAATGGGCTTCAAGCAAACCGGGCTTGTGTTTAAGTTTGTCAACCTGATTAAGGATTAGAAAAACCGGCTTGCCGGATGCCAGCACTTGCCTGGCCAACCAAGCGTCGCCTTTGCCTGAAGCCACTGAAGCATCCACAACAACGGCTGCAATATCGGCTTCATTGAGGGCAGCAAAACCTTCTTCAACCAGGTAAGTACCCAGTTTGTCCAAGGGCTTTGAAAACCCGGGAGTATCCAGTAAAACCGCCTGACCTTTGGCCGAGTGAAGCACACCTTTAATGCGGTGCCTTGTGGTTTGAGCAACATGGCTGGTAATGGCCACATGTTGGCCCACCAGGGCATTCACCAGTGTTGACTTCCCGACACTGGGGCGACCTAATACAACAACAAATCCGGAGCGGTACATAAAAAAACGAAAAGCCTAAAAGCTAAAAAAGTAAAATTAAAAGAAGCTAAATAAAAAAATTAAGTAAAAAAGACTTCAATAAAATTTAAATTTTAAAAGATACTGTTTAAAAAACAAAACAAAGCGGCATATGACTAAAATAAGTCCATATTAAAGCTGCAAGTTATAATATCAAATTGATTTTGTGTTTTCTAGTCGCGCCTCAATTAATGCGGCTGTCTGGCTTAAACCGTTACAATAAGAGTGCATGTGGGTAGCCCATATCGTGTATCGTGGTGCAGTAAACGCGCAGAAAAATAGCCAGATTCATCCGGTTTTGGCATGTATAAGCTCGCTCGCCCGTTTTTCAGGGACGCTATTTGGCTATACGGCCAGTATTGTTTTAATTTTTACCGGGATTCAGTGGGCAGGTTACGCTGTTTTTAGTGAAACTTTTTTTAACACAGATTGGATGCCTCCTTTGCTATCGTGTTTTGGGTTGTTTTTTGGTGGGGTTTTTATACGCCAATGGCTCGAAAATGCTTCAGAAAATAAAATGGCACTGTTTGGCATTGCCCTGGTTTCTTTGTGTGTGGTTACAGGCCTTATCGCTTATGAAATTCAGGTGCCCCATGCGATTTTACCCCAGGCCCTTGACCCCGTCTTAAGCGACTACCTTTGGGGGATGCCATGTGTTGGGTTATTGGGTATGGTTTGTTACCACTATTTTGTACTGAAGCCGTAATGGCGGGCCAGAGAGTCCACGGGCTTTAACACACCGCGTTGTTCATCAAGCTGATGGTGTTTTTCGTGGAAGGGCAGTTTTTTCAGCCACAGCCGCAGTGCGTGCCAATGAATCCAGACAATGGTTAATGCGGTTACCCAAGGGTACTGTAGGGTCTTGAACCAGAGGGTTTTTGTAGTCAGCGGCAATCTTTTTCCCCGCAGAGAAGCAGACAAGATCAGGGCTTTGCCCGATGCATCCAGTGTATTGATACTCATGTTTAAAGGCTGATTCCATTTCTTTTCTGGCGGAGAAATTCTGACCTCAAATTGCATGTCTGCATCCAGAAATGGGGAGACGTAGAAAAATTTTGGCACCTTTGCAATAAAATCGCCCGCTTTATTTCTTTCTGTGATGACATACGGCTTGCTCTCATAAAACGTATTCTGCACTTCCAGCAATATGGCAGAGATCTTGTCTTCTGGGTCGTAACAAAAAAAGACAGACACCGGTGAAAACAAATAGCCCAGGGTTCTAAACTGGGTAAGCACCCCTATTTTCTCAATGGGACAGTCAGGCACTACCCGATGAATGGTGTCTTTTACGCGATCCTTTAAACCTTGGGCTGTTTGCTCTGTATTACCTTGATCTGCAACTTGATTTGCCGGTGATACGGTTATAGGCAGGCGATCTGCAGGGTGGAATGCGTAAAAATTCCACCAGTTCAGAGAAACCCCCAAAAGACCGTTCAAGGCTTCCAGGTGGTCTAAATCAAGGTAGACCATAAAAAAATGGTGATCTAATGAATACGGCTTGGGCGAGACGCGCTTATGGCTGACCCGGCAATCGTACAGGGCAAACTCAGATTCAGAAGACAGTTGCGCTTGTTCTTGCATAAAGGCTCACAGGCTACTTATTGCCACAATTCATCAACAGGCTTGCCCAGCAGGCGTGCGCACAAATTGACCGCTGACGAAAACGCATCTTCGTGAAACCCATACCGGAAATAACTGCCACAGTAAAAAATGGACTGGCTGTCCGTGGCTTCAAATTCAGGCTGCTGATTAAGGAGATCCATATGCTTTTGGACCTGAATATTTTCAAGCGTGTAAACCGGATGTTCGTAGTGAATTGTTTCAATCACTTTGTCTGGATCAACCGCAAAATCAGCATTCAGTGAGACAAACAGTGGGGTCTCCATGGAAATATGCTGTAGGTTATTCATCCAGTAGTGGGTCGTTGGCCGGTAGCCTTCTATGTTACCAGAAGAAGGAGAAGACTGGACCGGCGACACACTGGCGGTATTGTCGCGGATTAAAGCGTAGTTCCAGGAGCCCCAGCAGCGTTTTTCTGAGGGCATCACGCTTGTATCGCAATGCAATTGCGCCAGATTTTTTTCGTACTGAAAGGACTTCAGGCAGTTTTCTTCGCTTTGTGTGGGTTTATTCAGTAGCCTCAATGCCTGGTCTCCGTGGCAGGCAAGAATCACACAATCGTATTGGGCCTGCTGCCCGTTCTTTAAGATCAGTGTAACCCCATGCCCGCCTTCAGCTTGAATGACCTGTTCAACACCGCAGTCGGTATAAATCGCATCAGAAAACGGGGCAATCAGTTTGTTCACGTACTGTTGTGAGCCTTCTTTTACCGTATGCCACTGATAATGCCCGTGCATGCCCAAAAACCCGTGATTATAGAAAAACTGCAACAGGGTTCTTGCTGGAAAATCCCGCATTTTTAGAGGGTCGGTTGACCAGATGGAGGCACTCATGGGCAATAAAAACCACTGCAGCAAATCATCCCCAAAGCCTTTTACCTGTGCATAGGCTTCAACCGTCAGCGAGTCTGCAAAGCCAGAGTCAATGTCTTGACGTGCGCCTTGGTTAAAGCGGTTTAAGTCCAACAACATCCGCCAGAACCGAAGGTTGAGAATGTTTTTTCGCTGCCCAAACAATTTATTCCACCCGGCGCCATTCCATTGCAGACCACTTGGGCCATGGTTCACACTGAATGACATATCCGTGGGTTGGCAGTCGACACCAAGCTGTTTGAACAACCGGGTTAAATTCGGGTAGGTAATGGTATTGAACACCATAAAACCGGTATCAACATGAATGGTCTTCTGGGTAAGCTGATCGGTGACGGTTATGGTGTTGCTGTGTCCGCCTACTTTTGTATTTTTTTCAAACAAATCAATGTCGTGGTGGGGGTGTAAAAAATGCGCGCAACCAAGGCCTGCAATGCCCGAGCCCACAATAGCAATTTTTTTTCTTGTTTTTAGAGAAAAACGCGTCAGGTCCGAAGCTGTTGTCATGAGGGCTGAACAACTTTTCTCGACACGTAAAACCGCTTTGCAGCAGGCGCATAATTTGAGGCCGTTGTGGTTGCAGCAGCCGATTTAATGCGTTCTGGCACAGGGGTTAAGTCCCAAACCAGGCCTAAAGCAGCCATTGCCCGCAGTAAATAGTAGGTCAAGTCAAATTCCCACCAGAAAAACCCTTGTCTGACGGCATTGGGGTAAAAGTGATGGTTGTTGTGCCAGCCTTCTCCCATGGTGATAATGGCCAGCATCCAGTTGTTTTTGCTGTTGTCTTTGGTGCTATAGCGTTGTGCCCCAAAAACGTGTGATAGGGAATTGATGGTGCATGTGGCATGAAACAGCAAGATAGAACTAACAAAAAAGCCCCAGGTGAGCAATTGAAGCCCGTTGGTCTGCCAGTCTTTGGGAAGTCCCGTCGACCCGAGGTTAATCCACTCACCCAAACCGTAAAGCAGTACAGACAGAACCAAAGGCCCAAGCCAGTCAAAGCGGTTCAAAAAGCGTAGCTCAGGAAAGCGGGCAAAGTCTTTAATTCGGCAATACTGGGTCGGCATGTTACTTTCACTGGCAATCCAGCCGATATGCGACCACCAAAGCCCTTGATTGGGGGAATGAATGTCTTTTTCTGTATCAGAGTGCGGGTGATGCTGTCGGTGATGGGCAGCCCACCAAAGTGGTCCCCGTTGCACCGATGTGAGACCAATACAGGCCATTATAAATTGAAAGGTACGGCTGGTTTTAAAGGTTCTGTGAGAAAAATACCGGTGATAAAAGCCAGTAATGGCAAACATACGCAGCCAATACAAAACTGCGCAAATTAAAAAAGCCGTCCAAGAAAATCCGGTGACAAAAACGAGCAATATCCCGCTATGCAAAAATAAGAAAGGAATGTAACGTGATAGCTTGGTGCTTGCCTTGGATTGCGCTGAGTTTTGTTGGGCAAGTTGTTGGGATGCATCGGCATCGAGCCAATGTAACCAAACCGGCAGTCGAGAGATACGGCTGCTATACGCCGAGTCAGTATTTCGGGCAGACCCCATAATGTTTCCTAAATTCTGTCAAAAAAATTAACCAAGTAATATTCTACTCACAATTGTTAATAAAAGACTACTGTATATCTCAGTTTATTAGGGTCGGTACATAAATTGTTTAAAGCCCATTGCTTATAATAGATCTTGTGGTGTAAAGGGTGGATGAAAAATGAAAAAAAACCAAGTGCAAAATTAAAATCGTTGCAGACAATACGCAGTGCTAACATTTAATTTTAATCAGAGGTCAATAATTAGATGATTAAAAATAGTATACTGCCTCTTTAGTAGTAAATAACTGCTTTAAATAAAAAAAAACCTCCTGTTTTGTTAAAATGTTTTTATCAAAGGAGGTTTGGATAGAGAGAGGCAGTATTTAAATGAAAAAAGAGTAAATCCACAATGATGTGAATTTATTAACTGTTTTAATTAACTGCCTAAATAAATTAAATTGCCCAGTTTAATTTATTTATTAATAAAAGTTAATAAATTAAATAGAGAAACTGCCTGGTTGTTAATACCAGGCAGAAAGCTGAAAATTTAATACGGAGCAAACTTCATTAATACAGAAGGTTTAATTAGTCGAAAATAAAATTAATGTGTTTCTGCATTATTTAATTGGGTTGTCTGTATTTCTATTATTGATAAAGCGCCATTTAAACAGTTGATGATGAAAGTTTTC
>JBCDLA010000059.1:0-15525 GCA_038745945.1 Cyanobacteria bacterium P01_H01_bin.74
CTTAAATTTATAAATAAACAGATTTTTCAGTAACTCCCAAAGCGTACAAAAAATGACTTCAAGGCATAAATTTTAACACTATGCTTTAAAAAAACTTGATTGATACTTTTCTTCGGGCGTCACAAAAAAAGTCTGTTTGTTTATTTTTGCAAAATTGGGTTTTGACGAAGTTCTTGAGCAATAGTGGTTGACCTGCCATGGCCAGTAATGACCCAGGTTGATTCATCCAATGTAAACAGGCTTTGGGTGATTGAGTGTTGAATTGTTTTAAAATCGCCTCCCCACAGATCCGTTCGGCCAATACCTCGACAAAATAACGTGTCACCTGCAATCAGAAGTTGTAAATCGGCAAACAAAAAGCTCATTGATCCAGGCGTATGTCCCGGTGTGAAAATGCAACGCCCGGCTTTTTCAAGCAACTCAATGGGCTCATCAGGCTTTAACCAATGATTGGGCTCAGGAACAGGTTCATACGGCACACCAAAAAGTTGGCATTGCTGTTCCAGATGTTTCCATAAAAACTTGTCTTCTGGGTGAAGACAAAGCTGGGCTCCGGTTTTTTTATGTAAATTGCCAGAAGCTAAAAAGTGATCAAAGTGGGCATGGGTATGCAAAATCTGTTTAACAGAGAGATCTTCAGCGTTTAGTTTTTTTAGAATGCTATCAATGCTACCGCCTGGATCAATCACTACAGCCTGCTTGGTGGCCCGGTTACCAATAATGGTGCAATTGCATTGCAGTGGCCCAACGGGAAAGACGTCAACAAAAACGTCTGAATGGTGATGCAAGCCAGTAGGTAAGTAATGATTTACAGCCATTTTGAAGAGGTTTTAAGCATTAACCAAATCCCAATGCATCCGCGTGCCTTTTTTTACAGCCCGGTTAACTGATTTTCCCAGAAGTTCAGGCAGGTGTTTGGGCTTCATGCCCAACCCTGGGCGGACGGACCGCAGATTTTTTGAGGTCAGGACCTCGCCAGCCTGCATGTCTTCTGCAATATATAAGGATCGGCGAAACTGAATTGACGAAACTTCAGATTGGGTCTGTTCTAAAACGGGTTTTCCCAAAGCAAGATGCGCTGTTTTGGCAGCTTCTGCCATTGCCTTAAACTCGTCAGGCTCAAGGGAAAATGCAGCATCAACCCCCCCCGCTTGTCGGTCCAGTGTGAAATGTTTTTCAATAACAGTCGCGCCGAGGGCAACCGATGCAACAGGCACAACAATGCCAGGCGTGTGATCAGACAAGCCAACCTGTACCCCGAATCGTTCTTTTAAATAGGGGATTGCCCTCAAATGGCTGTTTTTTGGCTCAGCCGGATAACTGCTCGTGCATTTCATCAGCACAATTTGATTATTTCCTGCTTTTCTTGCCGTTTCAACCGCATCTTTAATTTCATCTTCATTGGCCATCCCTGTTGAGATGATCATGGGTTTTCCAGTACTGGCTGCTTTATGAATTAAGGCCAAATCAACAATTTCAAATGAAGCAATTTTGTACGCTGGCACTTTTAACGATTCCAGAAAATCAACCGCAGTATCATCAAAGGGTGAACTAAAACAGATTAGCCCCAACTCTCGGGCACGCTTCATTAAGGGTTCATGCCAGTCCCAGGGGGTATAGGCCTTTTGATAGAGGCTGTAAAGAGACTCCCCCGCCCAGAGGCTGTTTTTGTCTTGAATGAAAAACTCACCTTCTTTAAGGTCCAATGTCAGGGTATCCGCTGTGTAAGTTTGCAACTTAAGCGCATCAGCACCTGATTTTGCAGCAGCTTCAACAATTGCCATTGCATTGTCAAGTGACTGGTTATGGTTGCCTGACATTTCGGCAATTATTAAGGGTGGACTGCTTTCTTCAATTAGTCGGTTTTCAATTTGAATCATAATTCAACAGTCTTCATTGGCACCTGTTTATAAAAATTTAAAAAAATCCCGTTACCGTTAAATTGAGGGAGTGTCAATAACGTTATGAAGCATTTAATGAAAAAATCTAAATAAAAAAAGTGGTACCCCAGATAGGACTCGAACCTATGACCTACCGCTTAGAAGGCGGTTGCTCTATCCAGCTGAGCTACTGAGGCTGAATACCACCATTAATCATGGTAACAGAACCAGTACAGTCTTGTGAACTGCTTATTCAAACAATTTGTAAAATACAGCGGAAAGGTTACTGGGTCATTCATTGAGTCAGACATCTTGAAAAACATTGACGTATACGTTAAACTTGTAATAATTATTAATTGAAAAGGTAACAGACAATTATGTCCTCAGTTGCTGAACAAGATGAAACAACCATAAGCAGTACCATTGTTGTCATTACAGAGCGGGCTGCCAATAAGTCAAAAGCTGCTTTAGCAAATGCAGCCGATAAAACAGGCATTCGTATTTCTGTTACCGGTGGCGGGTGTGCTGGGCTTCAATATGGGTTAAAACCAGATACAGTAGAAAAAACCGATCATGTTTTAGAATTTCATGGGGTGTTATTTTACATTAACCCGATGGTTGTGCCCTATATTAAAGGAATGACGATTGATTATTCGGATGATTTAATGGACGGGGGCTTTAAATTTATTAATCCCAATGCAACCAACTCTTGCGGGTGTGGCACTTCTTTTGGCGTTTAAACCGTTTATTATTTGAAAGGATATTCTGAAATGACACAACCACTGGCTGATGAAACACAAGCCGTAAGCACCGAGAATCCACAAAACAATGCCCTTGACATTGACCGGGATAAAGTTGAACAGGTCTTAAAAATGCTTCGTCCGTACTTGCAGGCTGATGGCGGAGATGTCGAACTGGTCAACATTACAGATGATGGTGTGGTCCAACTTCGGCTTCAGGGGGCTTGTGGGACTTGTCCAAGTTCGACATACACCTTAAAAATGGGCATTGAAGAACAAATGCGGCAATATATCCCCGCTGTGAAAGAAGTCGTGGCTGTCTAAAGCAGCGTTTCAGTCCATTATTGGCAGTAACTTCTTTCATGGAAAAAAATAAAAACTGGCGAAATGCTTTCTTCTGCTGGCAGACAGGTATTGGTTTACTGTTATTACTGCTCGCTGTTGCAACCCAAGCATGCTTGACGGCGGCTTCTTCTGAGACAGCCAGAAGCTTCCTGGCTGTTAAACATCCAGTAGGCTCTGAGGAGAACTCTGATCAAAGATCCAAGCGGGTTAAGACAAGTTTAGCAAAATCTGCAGATCATTCGCCCAGGCTCGAGACCTTCAAAGACAGCGCTGCTGATTGGACTGTACTTCGTTTTCCGGCTGTTAAAGCTCCTGTGCCTGAAAAAAGCGCTAAAACGAGATACCTTGTTTTACCAGCATTAGCAGATACATTCCAGAAAATTGATTCACTGGAATGGATTAAACTGCCTGATTTAAGCAGTGAGTCGATACGTGTTAACCCAGCCATTGCAAGACTGAATGCCGGATTTTTTGATCCAAAAGGCAATCAATCCATTTCATATGTCTATCAAGACGGGAAATGGACTGGAAATCCTGCTGAAAATGAGCGGCTTGTTAACAATACAGCCATTGCTGAGTATTTGCCGCAAATCCTGAACCGTTCTGAATTTAGAACCTATTGGTGCGGTGTCACGGGTTCCAATACCATCAACTACGCCATTGTCCCGCACAATGAAGCAATCCCCATGGGATGCAAGCTTCTGGGGGCTGTTGGGGCTGGACCTCGGCTTTTACCAGCAAGAACGGATCGACAAGAAGCCTTTTGGGCGGTTGATGAGACAGGCAAAACAGTGCGCGATCCGATTGGCATAAAAAAGCCCAATGCCAGAAGTGCCATAGGCCTCACCGCTGATAATAGCGTGATGCTGGTAGTTGCCGCACAAAACCGCACGGGGCCTGTAAAACGGCATGGTGCAACGCTTGACAACCTGACGCAATTTATGAAGAAACAAGGGGCTGTCCAGGCAATGGCATTGGATGGCGGCAGTTCTTCATCACTTTGGGTGAATGGCAACTATTATTTTAACGGGGTATTAAGCCCCATGAACCATCAAACTTTTTGGGCCAGGCAAACCTATGCAGGTGAACCGGTAAAACGTAAAGTTCTTTCCGTGATTCAGGTTTATCCTTATTAAATTACTCAGTTTGTTTTAGGCAAAGAAACTGCTGTTTAATCTGTCATACACCAGTTCTTGCATCACCATATCCATTGCCATATCCCCAATGGAATACCCACCGCCACCATCTGTTGAAATGCTGTCACCGGCAATGCCGCTCAGTAAGGATTCAATTGAACCTGTTGCATTTAAAGACAGTCCTGTATCAGGGTCAATACCGCTCTTTCTCATAGAATCGCGGTACTGCATTTCCTGAATAAATTCATTGGTTCCACTGAGTGCCCCACCAAAATTACTGCTTCGAATGATGTATGAGGCCGGATTAAAACCACCAGCACGCTGCTCAGCACGTAATTGTGCCAATTGTGCCCCTAGATCAAACCCTGTATTTGAACCAAACCCGTTAGTATTTCCAAAAGGGCTGGTAGATGCTGTACTAAATCCGCCAGTATTTCCAAAGCTACCAAATGAGCCTGTTGATCCGCCCATTGATGGGTAGTAGCCACCAAATCCGCCAAATGCATTTGCAGATGAGCCTAGATACGGATTTATACCACTCATATTTGACTGAAGGGCTGTATTGTAAAAGCCAGAAAAGGAATTGTTGGTTGGGAAATTAAACATGAAGATTACCTCAGATGTTTGCAACAAACGGATTCGGGTACTGGTATAATTGGGATAAAAAATTATAAATGTTAGGGGAGAGTAAACTTAAAAAAGTTTGAATTAATTTTATTATAATAAAAACAATTTAATGGGGCTGATTGTCTCTTTTTTATTCTCAAAGGCCTTTTTGTAATAAAAGTTAATACTTATATTGGTTTGTATACTTTTTCAAAAAAAAATTGGCTGGTGAAAAAATCACTGAAATTCTTATTAGCAGAAGCGATTTCTGGTCTAACGATTCTTGCAATTACGATGTATAATAAACTAATGTGCTGGTAAAATTTTTTCCAGATCTATTGTCAGTTGGCTTTAAATAGATTTTTTTATTTATTCGATGTTGCGCTGGTTTTTTTAAAAATACGTTTAGAGACACAAAAAACATCGGCTTTTCAATAAGAAAAAGAGTTATCATCAGTGATTGGTGTTGAGGTGAATGATGGCATTTTTTGATTTTTTTCGTAAAAACACAAATGATATGGGTATTGATTTGGGAACAGCCCACACACTTGTATGCACCACAGACAAAGGAGTCGTTCTCAGGGAGCCGTCAGTTGTTGCCATAGATTATAGCTGCAGTCCACCAGAAGTGATTGAAGTTGGCCTGGCTGCTCGTGAAATGATTGGCAGAACACCAGGCAACATAAGGGCAACGCGGCCTTTGCGCGATGGGGTTATTGCAGAATTTGAGTGGGCCGAAAAAATGCTGCGTCGTTTTATAGAAAAAGTGAATGGATCTAATGGCGCTTTTGGCATGCGCCCAGGTCGAGTCGTGATTGGTATACCTAGTGGTGTTACTGAAGTTGAGCGCCGTGCAGTCGCTGATGCAGCACTCCAGACTGGTGCAAAGGCTGTGCACTTGATTGATGAACCAATGGCAGCAGCAATTGGCGCTGGTATGCCTGTTGATAAACCAACTGGATCAATGATTATTGATATTGGTGGTGGAACCACAGAAATTGCCGTTGTTAGTTTAAAAGGCATTGTTGTTTCAAAAAGTTTGCGAACAGCAGGTGACGAGCTCAATGAAAACATTCAAGATCATCTGAAAAAAGCCCACAATCTTTCAATTGGAGAGCGGACTGCAGAAGAAATTAAAATCAGAATGGGCTCAGCTTTTCAGGGGCAAGAAGAAGATGAGATGGAAGTCCGTGGCTTAAACCTTTTAAACGGCTTGCCGCATACCGTCAAGATTACCAGTGTTGAAATTCGGAAATGCCTTTATGAAACATTGTTAGAAATTGTTGCTGGTGTAAAAGATACTTTGGAAATGACCCCGCCTGAGTTGGCGGCTGATATTGTTGATCGGGGTATTGTTTTAGCAGGCGGCGGCGCTTTGCTTGCCGGTATGGATGAGTTAATCGCCAAAGAGGTTGATGTTCCAGTTCATATTGCAAACGACCCCCTGTCTTGTGTTGTGCTTGGTACAGAAAAAATGCTCAATGAACCCATCTACCAAACCATCTTGGATGCCACTGAGTTTAGAGGATAATCTCAATTCTGGTAAGCAGATAGCGATTGCACTGGTTGAACCCCGAATTCCGCAAAATACTGGCAATATTGCCAGATTGTGTGCTTGTACAGGGGCTTTACTTTATCTGGTTGGAAGTCTGGGATTTCGGTTAAACGATAAGTACCTGGCCAGGGCTGGTATGGATTATTTGGATGATATTCCCATTCATCACATAGACACGTATGAAGCACTGGAAGAGAAATTCTCTGATTGGGCATTTTTTTTCGCCAGCACCAAAGCCGGACAAAATTATGCGACCCTTGCTTATCCGGATAAAACCGTTTTGGTCTTTGGCAGTGAAACAACTGGTCTGCCGGATTGGGTTATAGCAGAAAAACCGACACAATCTATTCGTATTCCAATGAGAGCTAATACACGTAGTTTAAACTTATCAAATGCTGTTGCCATTGTGCTTTATGAAGTCATTCGGCAACAATTAATGACTGCTGCCCAGTAGAAATTTTGCATTCTTTTACATGTACATAATTTATAAAATTATTGTTTTTTTCAAATGAGCCGTACATTTCAATACATTTATTCTGCTTTATTTTTATTACTTTTTTATACTTTTTCTTCAACCACATTAGCCAAACAGGTTTATCAACAGAGCTTTCCCAGCAAGCCTTTTGATCACACATTGTGGGCTGGCCTTTTAAAGCGGTCAACCACATCAAATGGTAAGGTTTTTTGGCGAGAACTAAAGCTTTCCCCAGAAAGGCTAAACCAGTATCTTGATCAACTGGCTTGGGTTTCACCCCAACAGACACCAACTTATTTTAAAAAACCACTTCAAAAAAAACTGTATTGGATTAATGCTCACAACGCACTAATGTTAAGGCTTGTTTTAGATCACTACCCGGAGAAACCAATGCCTGAACAACTGATTAATACCCGATACCGGGTAGCAGGATCTGTTTGCAGTTTAGACACAATCCGGATGCAATTGGTTGAATTAGATCCCGGTAGAGATTATGCGCAATTTTTATCTGTTTATACTGCCAGTCATCTACCTTTAGTAAAAGTTGTGTCAGAAGCCATGCTTCTTAAACCTTACAACCTAATCCAATAATTATTCTGTTTTTCATTGAGAAGGGAATTGGTTTCCACCGCCCTGAAAAAATTGACTTCCAGTAGCTCCGTGGTGTCCGCCGCCAATGCCAAGTAAGTTGAAGAAGAAATTGAGTACTAATGATACAAATGCTGTAACAAAAGCTTGAAATTGAACTTCCTCAGGTGTAGGTTGAACTGGATTGGGATTAATAAAATCATCTGCAGCCAGTGCTTCTAGATCTTCGGTAGTGAATGAGCTACCGCCTTCAACAAATTGATCTGGAAATCTTGCTTCAAAATCACTTGGGTCGATATCAAGGGTTTGGGTACTACTGCCCAACTCCAGTAATTCATTTTTGCTTATTAATCCGTTTTCATCAAAATCAGGAAAAAGCCCGGTTCCGTCTACACCGCCTAAAACCATCGTTGCCAATGCTGCCCGTTCTGCTGAACCTTCATTTGCAATTAAGGCTGCACCAGCAAGCTCACTGCGGGTTAATTCGCCGTCGTTGTTTAAATCTGCACGAGGAAATATGTATGATGTAATAAAATTTGTACTAGCGCTCAAGCTCATAAGGGTGAACCTAATTTTAAGGGTAAGATTATTTATAGTGTAAGTATTAGTTATTTTTTGGTAGAAGTAATATTGATTTAAAATAATAAAAACAATTTTTTAGATTTTATTGCTTTTTATTTAAGAAAATTTTTTTTAAAATATAGTTTTAGTTCAACTATATGTTTCAAAGACACGCAATACGTCTGTGTTTAGCTATTATGGATGTTGATCATTATCAGCACACTTATTGTAAACTAATATTAATTAAATCGTTTTTTTGATACTTATTGGTACCGTTTGCTCACAAAAAAGGGTATCTTCTGCCAAACGGCTGCTCACTGATCGTTGGGTCCCCGTACATTAGCCGGTAAACAGTTGCCTGAAAACCTGCAAGCATCTGTGTTAAGCGTTCCCTACGAGCAACTTCAGGTCTGTACTCCATTGTCCTTGCATAGGCAGGATCTGGGCTGGCAATTTCTTCCAGGGCTTCCATTGAAATCTCAACACCTTCTTCAAGGGATTGACCTGGAAATACTGACTTGAAGTCACCCGGATCAATATTTTCTGACCCACTGCCAGTGCCGAGCAGATACAATTCAAACAGATTGACCTCGCCATCGTTATTAAAATCAGGCAATAAGCCGGTGCCGTTCCGGCCACCCAGAACCATTGTGGCCAAAGCTCTTTGCTCAGCTGAACCTTCAGGGGTTATTAAGGCTGCCCTTGCAATTTGCCCGCGGTTAATTGAAACATCACCACTAGACATATCAAGATAGCGCAATGTTCTTACAATCGAATTAATGTCTGCATGCATTGTGATGCTTCTCCTCATAAATAAGATAAGTTTGAATTACCGGGACTGCCAGATATAGGGAAAAGATTGGGCTAGAAATGCTTTTGACTAGTAGTGCTTTTGAAAGGCACACCCAGAATTGGTAATCAGGCAGGTAAAAATTAAATACTCTCTCTATAAAATAAAAACAATTTTAAGAAGGAAATTGCCTTTAATACTCATTTTATGGCGCTTAATCACAAGTAAATGCCTTAGGATATCGTTGAACACTTGGTTTGAGTGCTTCTGTATTAAAACAAATGGCAACCACATCAAACTGGATTTCTTGTATATGGCCCACCTCATCAAAACCAGCCGATGATAAATACCGGTTGGCAAGCCCAATAATCTGCTGCTGCTTTTTGGGTGTTACAGCTTCTGCCGCATTCCCCAGTGCAGTAGCAATACGGGTTTTAACCTCCACAAAGCATAGCGTTTTATCCTCTGGGTGGTAGGCAATCAAATCCAGTTCGCCGGTATTACCAAAACGCCAGTTCTGCGCGAGAATAGAAAACCCCATGTTTTGGTAGAGCCCGGCGGCCAGTTTTTCGCCCAGCACGCCAATGCGCTTGTTATTGGTTCGGCGTTGGCTCATTTTACAGGGACTGTACCATAATTTGATACAACAGGCGATAATGCAACAGGGGAGGATGTAATTGGGATCGCTTCAGCCAGGACTTCTGTGACGCGCAGCAGAAATTCCAGCGCTTTTCGATCACACTGAATGGCCATTTTTAACTGCATGGTTTGTTTAATTTTTTGCTCTAAGCCAGGAAGACCACCGGATGGAAGTGCCGTTTTCTTGCGTGCAAGAGGCTTTTTCTGTTTTGCTTCTGACCGGTTCTCCTGCTGATGCATGGTCTGGACTGCATGCGTGTAAATTTCAGGGTAATGCTTGCTGCACAACCAATGATAGACCTGATAAATAATATCGATGCTGACACATTGGTTCTCAATAAAAACGAAAAAGCCCGATTGATTTCCTGCTTCTGGATTTTGGCGGCGTAAATATTGCTGATGTTTTGTTGAAACAATGGCCCGTAAAATAGTGGATTGAATCCCAGTCTGATAAGGTGGGCACCAGCCGGATTTATGCCAGAATTGATGCCGGAACTGTTTAAGCAGCAAGGCTTTTGGGCTGTTTTTCTTCAGAAAAAAAACCGTAGCACCCAGTGCTTCAAGGCGGTCACACCAGGCCTGAGTGGGGGGGCGAGAAAAATCAAAGTTGTGAAACAAGGCTTCAAGGGCTGCCAATTCATTTTCAGGCAACTGAATATGCTGGATGGCTTTATTCTGGCTGTTATCCAAAATATCTTCAATTGTTGAGTAATCGGCCATTGGCGGGTCCTTGGGTTTTGTGATGCTAGGTGTCTGTGATGACATAAAATCTTCTTGTTTATAAAGCTACTGGCATTAAAACAGGGCAAAACCAATCGTGTTAGTGAGGCGGGACTTTGTTACGAAAAATCACGAACGCAAAAATTCGCCGGTCTGATCGTTCATCTGGCTGGCAGCTATCTGGCCAGTTTATTACAGCGATTTGTTCCAATGGCTTCTCTGTATTATTATATAGACTATGTAATGTAGCTAAGCCCAGGCATTGCTGAGAATTTAGAAAATGGCTTCAAACTTTTTTAGATACTTCATTTTTGGAAAAAATAAGGACACGGCTTTTGCTTAAAGACAAGACCCGTATTTTACTCCCCCGGTTGCGACGCACAATTTATATTGAATCTGCACTGCTGGCCGTTTTTTTTGCTTCTTTTGTCTTGCATTGTAATGCTTCCCCTACTTTTTCAGCCGATGAACTTTCCCCAGCAGGTGACGTTACTGCTACTGAAGAACAGACACCCACCCCCCTTTCTGAATTTGCACCAGCGGATATCCGACCCGCCCGGGACAAGCAGTACGATCAAGGGCTCACCATTCACAAAATTGCCATTGAAGGCAACCATTTAATTGAATCGGAAAAAATCAAACAATCGATGCTGGCTCGGCCTGGCAGCCTGTTTAACAAAAAAACCCTGCAGCAAGACCTTCGCCGAATTTATAAAATGGGCTACTTTACCGATCGCATTAAAGCCGTTCCCGTTTCAACCCGTGACGGCATTGTGGTTCGCATTGTGGTGCAGGAAAATATGCCAGTCACCGCAATCAACATTGAAGGCAATACCCAGATTGATGACGCAACCCTGCAAAAGATCTTTTTAGACCAAACCGGATCGCCACAAAACATTACCGCACTGAATGACTGTATAAAAAAAGTAGAAGAACAGTATGCTGAAAAAGGGTTTGTGCTGGCCAAAGTGACCAGCATTCAAGATGACCCGGACGGCATGATTAATTTAACCGTTGATGAGGGAAAAATTGAT
Source organism: Cyanobacteria bacterium P01_H01_bin.74 (assembly GCA_038745945.1). Taxonomy (GTDB): domain Bacteria; phylum Cyanobacteriota; class Vampirovibrionia; order Vampirovibrionales; family Vampirovibrionaceae; genus JBCDLA01. The sequence continues at coordinate 11,070 of JBCDLA010000059.1, forward strand.
AAAGTTCAATTCGTTGGCAACCGCAAAACAAAAGACTATGTGATTGAACGCCTGATGTTAACCAAGTCCGGTGAAATTTATAATGAAGAAAAGCTGATGGATGATATCCGGCGTATACAGTCCACACAGGCTTTTTCAGATATTCGCCGTGCAATCACCGCATCCACTGAGAATCCGGATCAGTACAACGTGACCCTGGAACTTGATGAAAAACGCACAGGGGCCATCTCCTTAGGGGGTGGGGTTGATACCAATACCGGACTTTTTGGCCAAGTGGGCTACACGGATCCCAACTTTTTGGGCCGGGGCCAGAATGTCAGCTCCATTTTCTCTGTGGGGTCAGGCATTATTGACCGGGATTCTGATACACAAGCCAATGCCCGAACCTACCAGTTTGACTTGGGCTGGAGTGATCCCAGTTTCATGAATACCAGCAACTCATTAAGCACCAACATCTACGGGCGCGATTTAAGCAGTTTTAATATTCCGTTGGGGGTAGAACGCCGCCTGGGGTCTGAAATCAACTGGGGAAAGCCACTGAAAGGCTCCAAGTATACCTCCGTTGGCTTAAATCTTCGGGGTGAAAATGTCAACATCCGTGATTTTGCAGATGATGACGATTTGGAAGAATTTGGGATTTCCGATGATGAACGAGACGATAGCCTGGAAGGCGGAACCTTTATCTCGTTATCACCCACACTGGCCTTTGACAGCCGAGACAACCGGTTTAATCCCACCTCAGGCTGGCTGAATACGTTCTCTGTTACAGGAGCCTACGGGCTTGAAGGCAATTCTTACAGCCTGATTAACGCCAACTTACGAAAGTACTTAAAAATCAGAAAAGGCATTACCCTGGCACTCAACGCCCAGGGAGGACATTCAGTTTTGGGCGATATTCCTGAGTTTAATATGTTCCGTTTGGGTGGGATATACTCGGTTCGTGGTTTTCAGGAAGGTGGTCTTGGGATTGGCAATGGCTTCTTGATGGGGACCAGCGAGCTTCGCGGGAAAGTACCCATGTTTGGCCGGTTGAAAAAAATCCCGGTGATTAATAACCTGACGGCGGTTACCTTTTTTGATGCCGGTACCGTCATTGATGGGGCCAGTTTTAACGACAACTTCGACCGTTCAGAACTGGGTGTATCCACTGGTATTGGTTTGCGGTTGAATATGCCAGGACTGGGTCCTATTCGGGTTGACTATGCCATTCCCCTAATCGGAGGCGGTGATTACACGCGCAACTGGAACTTTGGCGTGGGGCAAAAGTTTTAGAGACACTCAAGATAAAAAGTATTGTATGCAGAGTCTCTTCTAATCAATGGCTTACTAGAGCTGAATTTGCGTAATTTTATCCCAAGCCTGAACGACTTTTGTCGCTACCTGGGTGGTGACGGTCACAGCCAGTTCAGCTTTTGCGTTGGCCACCATCAGATCGTGAACATCCACATTTCCGGTGACCAGGGCATCATGCATCATTAAATCAGGCTTTTGGGCGGTATCGTTAATCGCATTTACCAGATTTCCCATCACCGCATTAAAACTGGCATCAGACGGCTGGGTGGCTGTTGGTTTTGTCAGTGTGGCGGCCATATCCCTGTGAAATTCGGCTTTGCCAATGCCGGAACCGGCAGAAAAAAATGAAACGGGCAATGCGTTCATCGAGAGTATCAGTCCTTTTTTTCTTCTTGAATTAAATAACGTTAATAACAGTTAAAGCAGCCTTACTGGGGTTAGCCTCTGCCAATTTCAAGGGCTTTATTGGCCATGTTTTTGACCACCCCAATGACAGCCAGGTTGGCCTCATACAGCCGTGATGTCTGCATGGCATCTGCCATATCAATCATTGGGCTTACATTTGAGAGGGTGATAAAACCATCTTTGTCTGCTTGTGGATGCCCGGGCTGATACAGGCGCCTTCCGGCTGTGTTGTCCAAGACCGTGCCAGCCAGTTCAACCCCACCAGGGGCTGTGGAAATACCTGTTTTTAACATGCCATTCTGAAAACCCGTTAAGATCGATTGGAAGTCCATGGTGTTTTTTTCAAGCAGAATAGGCACTTTGCGCTGATAAAAGGGGGTGTTAATGTTTGCAATGTTATGGGCATGAACTTTCATGCGCTCTGATTGCGCTGTTAAGGCTTCAGAGGCAATGTGAAAAGCAGAGGTTAAAGGCATTCAAAACGCTTTCTTTAATAAATTAAATAACCTAAAAAATTGATGGTTGATTGAAATTGAATGAGGTTGGTCCAGTAATGAGTAACCAGTAACACTCATTAACGGCCAACCTGACCGGCAGATTTTAAGACCGTGAAGATGGTAGTTAGTCGTCGGGTTGCAAGACTGTAGTGCAGAGAGTTTTCTTGGATTGCAATCATCTCTTTCTTAAGATCTACGGGTTTTCCGGTATCAATTTGTGTTGAAGTCAATCCCATTGCTTTGGATAAGGCGGTTTCAAACGGATTCCTTTCTTGTCCAATTAAGTTGGAAAGCTCAACTTTTTTAGCTGTGTAGCCCGGTGTATGAGCATTGGCCACATTGGCAGAATTAATTTGCTGTTGTTTTGAAATGGCTGATAAAAACTGTAAACTGTTGGTTACACCGTCAATTGATAAAAAATCCATTGATAAAACCCTTTTGAATTGTCTTGAAATAAAACGGAAAGACGCCAGCCATAATAAATCGTGTTTATTGTTTTAAGTTCACGGCCTGCTGGTAAATCTGATCGGTGAACTTAATCAACTTAATTTCAGAAATAACTGAGGCATTCAGCCGAAGAATTTTTTCGATTTGGCTATAAATATTCACATTGGAGCGCTCAAGAAAGCCCTGTTTCAGGGCGCTCTGGTTGTCCACTTTGGGTTCCCCTGACTCATCAGTGGCAGCCAGTCGGTTGTAGCCCAATGACTGAAGTTTTTCTGGGTTTGCAAACTGAACCAGGGTAATTTGACCCACGGGCTTAAATTTTTCACCGGCATTATGCTGAACAAGGACTTCGCCGGTTGGCTTAATCTGAATCTGGTTGCGCTTGACCGGCAGCTGAATGCCATTACCAACCAAATCGCCGTGTGAGGTCATCAGATAGCCTTCAGAATTCAGCTCGAAGCTGCCATCGCGTGTATAAACTGTTTTGCCATCGGGCTGGGTTACTGCAATATAGCCCATGCCGTCAATGGCAACATCCATGGGTCGTTTGGTCATCATGGCGTCTCCCACACTGGTATCCACCCTAATGGTACCGTCAATACGCCCGTCAGCAGTAAGGAACTGCTCAAACCGTTTGGCTTTAAATCCGGTGGTATTGTAATTGGCCACATTGGATGAAATTTTATCTAGGGATTCAAATTGCCGGTTGCCGTTTTGGGCGGCGACTTTAATAATTGCGCTGAGCATGGTTATTCCTTATACTGAAATTGAGTCCGTTAAATAAAATCGTTGGGTGTCGTTAACAGAAATGGGTGTCGTTAACAGAAATGGGTGTCGTTAACAGAAACAAGAGGCTATAATTACTGTTTCAGCTCCTGAATGGTCCGCGACAACGCATCATTCTGAATGATAAAGAGTTGCCGGTTGGCTTCCATTTCACGCCGGATGGGCATAATGGCCATATACTCTTCTTGCAGCATCACATTGGAATCTTCAACATAGCCTTGTTTTATATCGACTTTGTTAACCACGGTTCCCATAGCAGAGACAACACCAAAGCGGTCTACTTCTATGGTTGCTCCTGTTTTTGGATGCACCATCAATAAAAGGCCATCTTCTGAAATTTTAATACTGCGGGTTAAATCACCAGGAATGTATGGCAACTTGATGGGCTGCCCGCTTTTTGAAAGAACTTTCCGGTTATTCAACGACACGACATACCCTTGCGAATCAATCTTAAACCGACCGTCACGGGTCATTTCAACGGTGCCTGAAAGTCCAAGACGTTGAAAATAGCCCTGATTGTTCAAAGCCAGATCCAATGGGTTGCCTGATTGTCTGAGGCGCCCAATTTCAGTGTTGGTGACCTGACTGACGGCATAAGGGCCCATGTATTCGGCAAACCGAGAAACCACTGATTCTTTTTTCTGGTATCCGGGGATGGCATAGCCGTTGATATTGTCGGTATGGGTTTCCAGAATTTTCATCTGGGTTTGCATCCCCTGAATAGAGACCGTCAGGCCATCATCCGCATAGAGGTATCCCGTTAACATTGATATGAAACCCTTTTTTATTTTGTGATAGATGACTCACGCCATGGATCTGTTGATGAGTATAATTACCAAATCAAATGTGGCAACTCATACGCAAAAGATGGCCATAGTTAAAACGTTTTAGTAATTAGTTATAATATTTAATCGATATTTATTTTTTCAACTACGCTGTTACTATGCTTATAAAGATCAAGAATCAAATGTAATATGGGTCTTATACATTTGGTTTCGACATCTCTGATAGGAACCCCACAGTGCAAG
>JBCDLA010000060.1:0-14671 GCA_038745945.1 Cyanobacteria bacterium P01_H01_bin.74
AATTTAGCCCTCAATAAAGAACTGTCCAATATCAATTAACAAAATAAGGAATTTAAACCTTGGTTGTTTCTGCAATTCACTCTAAAACGATTGGACAAACACTAACTCAACGCAACACACTTTTTAGAAGTATCGCAATAAACTTTTTAACCCGGGGGCTACCGCTTGCGGTTGGTTTTTTTGCTGTGCCCTATATTATAAAAACACTTGGCGTAGAACGTTTTGGACTGTTAACCCTTATCTGGGCAGTTATTGGCTACAGTACACTTCTGGATATGGGTCTGGGGCGCGCATTAACCCAGCATGTTGCAACTAAAATTGGTGAAAATGATTTTGACAATTTACCCGGTGTAATTATTACTACCATTGGACTCAGTACACTCGGCGGATGTGTTGGCACCCTGATTCTTTGGTTTGCAACCCCTTGGTTGGTTAAAACGCTGAATGTCTCCCCGCCACTTGTTAATGAAACAATAACAGCGTTTCATATTATGGCAATATCTGTTCCATTTTTAATTGGTAATATTATTACTTCTGGTGTTTTTGAAGCTTTCCAACGTTTTGGTTTTATTAACTTATTAAATTGGCCTATTGTTTTTGCTAATTTTGTTGCACCCTTTCTCATACTGCCGTTTTACCCAACATTGCCAGGTTTGGTTATTGCTGTTTTACTCAGTAGAATTTTCGTTTTTATAATTTTATTATTTAACTTACCCAGTGTGACAAAAAAATTCTATTCGAACGTTAAATTTTTACCCAAGGCTGTCATTCCATTATTTCATTATGGGAAATGGCCTTGCTTAAATTCGGTCATCAATGGTTTTATGATGCAAGCCGATCGCCTTTTTGCAGCATCAATTCTGGGGGCTGGCGTGGTTGCTTTTTTAACCACCCCTTCATTTGCAATTACACGTTTTGGAACTTTTGTTGCTTCTGCAACGAAAGTTGTTTTTCCAGCCTTTGGAACCGAATTTATTCAAAATATTAAGCGCTGCAGAAGATTGTATTTAAAAAGTATTACTGCTATGGCGGTGGGCTTACTGTTTCCTTACCTTGTTGTTTTTATTTTTTCTGAACTTTTATTAACTCTCTGGTTGGGCAATGATTTTGCAAAACAGGCATATATAGTGACATCAGGCTTAGCCATTGCGGGTTACTTTAACGGCATTAATCAAACCACGCACAGTTTCATTGATGCTGTTGGTCGATCAAAGTTATCAACAATGATCAATATTTTCATTTTAGTGCCTTACTTGCTGTCACTTTACTTTTCTATACAGTGGCTTGGTATCTTGGGTGCTTCCATTGGCCTCTGTATCAAAGAGCTTTTAGAAATGGTTTGCAAGTTATACGCTGTGGAAAGAATTTTTAATCAAGCGCAAAAGAAGTTACCCGTAACAGCATAAAAATACTTTGGGAGCCTACGATTCCCTTATTGCACGATACGTCTTATAATTTAAGAGAAGGTTTTGTAATCATTGGCTTCCGCTGACAACCGGATTTCCAATTTTGTATTTGTTGCGAATAATAACCACTGAGGGTGCCAACGTGTTTGATTTGGACGCCATGTTTAACAGTATGTTTAAAAGCTTGCCAAGCCTTGTTGAAGCAGTGCAGCATGAGCTTGGATTAATTGCATTAACGGTGATTGCACTCTCAATTCTTGCATTTTTTCTGATGAGAGATGCCACATCCCGTGAGAAACTGGTGGCTTTTCTGGTGATTGCCGGACTTCCGGTTCTGGTGCTTTCCATCCGGCCGCCCATGGCCTCGTCATTCCATCATAGTGCCTCCAGTAGTGCTACTAGTAGTGCCCCCAGTAACGCCCATCACAATGCCAGCCTTGGCAATCAGGTTTCAAGCAAACAGCCCGATAATAAAAAACAGGTCAACAGCAAAGTACCCCCGGAGCACCCAAAAAGACAATCTGAAAACCACCTGCCCGAAACAGCATTGTTGACACCCAAAATTACACCCGTTTCTTTGGGACCTTATCCGTCCCATTCCACATATTCCAGGGCAAGTATCAATGCCCCTGTTGGTCAGTCACTGGTTGGTCCTGAGGTATCATTGCCCAATATCACAGCAACACTGAACACCTTGTTTGGCGAACCTGTTTTCGAGCCGTCCAGCAGCCTGAGTACTACGGAACTGGAATTTCATGAAGCGTACCACCCGATGACCGGTGCGCCTATGTGTGGCCAGGTCAATAATCTATTGCCACCCTCTCAGGGGGATGGGTTCCTGGCTGTCCGGTCTGCTCCCAGCACAACGGAAGGCAGGAGGATTTATAAATTGCGCAACAACGATATTGTGGCGTTGGGTGAAACCGAATCCCCGTGGATACAAGTAATGGTCATTCCATCAAACCAGAATTTGAACGGCCTAAGCACATCAATGCCCATTTATGGCTGGAGTCACAGCCGGTGGATTAAGCCGATTGCCTGCCATTTTTAGTGTATTTTCTGGACAACATCTGAATTAATCAGCCTCCACTCTGGGTTTTGCCTCAGCACGTCCAACACATCCTGCGTTGAGAATAACGGCCCATGCCTTGGTAAAAGGACCGACAGGACTTTAGAAATCAATTGAAAATCTTCCGGGGTATCCACTGTCCAACGGTGGTCATGATGATCACCGGTTTGTTTGAGCTCGCCCAGACGAAAGCGCTTAGGCTGTGTGTAAAAAAACGGGGTCACATGCTCGCGATGAGAAACACTGACGGCTTCGCGGTTTGCTTGCTCCAACGCATCAAAAGAGAATACTTCAACATCCAGGCCACGCGGATAAGTTCGCGTCATTGTGTTTGAAACATAGTCAAACTCGCCAGACAAATACAAGGCAATCGCTGCGTCCACCACAGTGGGATCGATAAGCGGGCAATCCCCGGTCACTCGAATAATACTATCCGCCTGCGTGAATGCAGCTGCACCACAGTAGCGGCTCAGCACATCATCCTCATCCCCGCGGAAACACGAAACGTTTAGACGCTTGCAAAGGGCTTCAATGGGATCATCTGTTTTTTGGGTGGTGGTCGCAACAACCAATTGCTGGGCTTGTTTCACACACTGAAGCCGGGCCAGTTCAACCGCCAGCAACGGATAGTCCAGAACAGGCATCAAAACCTTGCCTGGCAGGCGGGTCGATGTCATTCGGGCTTGTAAAATAATAACAACAGTGGCCATTACACCACACTTTCCAGGGCGGGTGACAGCGTTTTAGGCGGCCTGGTTTTGTGATCAATCATGGTTTTGTAATCAATCATGGTTTTCAGACTGTCGGCAACAGTTTCTGCATTTTTCTCAACATCCAGGGTGATGACAGCATACATTTCCCGGCTGATTTCTCCCGGAACGGTTTTTGTCATTCGATCGGAATAAGCCGCTTCCAAGGCATGGTGATCAATGGTTGTGGCTGCAATGGCATTACAATCAAGGCCTTCTTCAAACTGGTAAACCCCCGGAAAGCCGGCATACCAAGCACTGCCAAAGATGAGCACGGGTTTTCCGCCAGTAATTGCCTCCCAACCCACAGTCCCAGTGATGGTCGCCACAAATTTCGCGTGTTTCGTTAAGTAATAGGTATTCACGTCACGGGCAATCAGGGTGGTGTTTGCAATGGCACGCAAGCGATCAAAAAAGACGTGCCCGCGCATGTATTCCGATTGGTACGGGTTTTCTTTAACGGCAATGTGCCAGCCTACTGGCAAGCAGGCCGCCAGCCGCTCAACAGCCAGCAACTGATCGGTAAACATTCCCCCGATGGTTGCCGTTGTCGCTTCGGGCTGATAGTGCAAGGCAAAGTAAATAAAAGGTTGGCTGGTATCAAATGATCGGGTGCTGAACTGGCTTAACCAGTACAAGTAGCGTTTATACTTGAAATATTTGACAAAAATGCGCGGGTTTTGTGTGGTCAAAAACTCCCGAACAGTGCGTGCCACCGTGTACTTGGTATTGGTGATGGTGCATAAATACGGCAATTCTTTTTCATGCTTTTGCGGAATGGTAAGGGCACTCCGCACGCTGAGCTGCGGAATGGCCTCAAAATGACCAAAATCTTCCACCCGATAAATGCAGAATGAATGGCCCGGAAAAATAGACACAAAAAACAGCAGTGTATTCAGGCCCATTGCAACCGCCAATTCATACAAAATGCGATCGGCCCCAAAGTGAGGTAACCGATCAAAAATAACCCAGTCAATTTGCCTGGTATAAAGCAGTTCGTAATAAAAATCGAGCTGGCGGTTAAACAAATTCAGGTAATCGTAAATGTCGTAGCGGTTGTCCATGTTCCACCGGTAGACCATATCGAGATAGCCATAAAACTGGGCATGGACCTGCTTATAGATTGCTTCTGGGCAGCGCAGTCTGGCTTGATGCTTAAAGGTTAAATCAGACATCATAAAATCTTTGCGAGAAATGGTGCAGTGCGTGTCAGGGCCAATCCATTCTGTGGCTGAAAACACCCCCAGTGCTTGCGCTTTAAAAATAATGGGGCTAAATTCTTTGGCAAAGCCCCAAATCAATGCGTTCGGCACTGAATCACAAGAGTCACCGGGCAGATCTGACAGGCCTGTATTTTTTAGTGGACTCATCCCCAATTCCCGTTTTGTTCACTTAAAATTTGGTTTACCAAAAAAGCAAGCCTGCTTATGCCATGGCCTTAATGGCCTGATAACAGCGCGCACAACATCCGGGCGCTTCAGAAAAATCTCCGACCGTCGGTTCATATTTCCAACAGCGTTCACATTTTTTGGAGCCTGTGGGCATGACATAAACAGAAAAAGGCTGATCGTTCACCGTGCCACTGCCCGAGTCAAGCCAGGCATACCCTGCAGATAATTTTGTTTCATCCACATCCTGGACTATCCGAACGCTGCCTGTGATGAGCACCACTGACAAAAACGCGGGCGTTAAAGCCTCAAGCCAATGAAAGGTTGTGTCATCAGCAGCAACAAGCAACACATCCGCTTCCAGCGCGCTGCCAATTTTTCCGCTACTGCGCGGTTTTTCTAAAACCAGATTAACCGCAGCTTTGACAGCCAGCAGCTGATCAAATTTTGCTGCCACAGCTGGGTTTTCCCATTCCTGCGGCAATGAGGGCCATGGCAATAAGGTGGCACTGTTGATGTCTGTTTTGTCTAAAGCCAGTTTTGTTATTGCATTTTTCTGAATGTCGGGCAAGCTTAACCAGATATCATCAGCCATATGCGGCATCACAGGCACCAACATGGGCAGCATGGTCTGAAGCACATTGAACAAAACCGTTTGAATGCCTCGGCGCCGGGGGGTATTAATAGCGTCACAATATAAAATGTCCTTGGTGATATCAAAATACAGGGCAGAAAGGTCCGCCATGGATAAATACTGGATCTCGTGGGCATATCGGTAAAGCGCCCATTGATCAAAGGCCACGGTAATATTTTTTGTAATATGGCTAAGCCGGTGCAACATGTACTGATCCAGCAAAGAAAGCCCGTCGTATGAAACCCGGTCGCTTTCCGGGTTAAAATCAGCCAAATTGCCCAAAATAAAGCGAATGGTATTGCGTACCTTTTTATAGATTTCAGCCATCTGGTGCAGGGTATTTTTACCAATCCGCACGTCACTGGTGTAATCAACACTGGTGACCCACAAACGCAGTACATCCGCCCCAAACTCTCGAATCACCACATTGGGGTCAATCACATTGCCCAGCGATTTGCTCATTTTTCGCCCGTTTTCATCCAGAACAAAGCCATGGGTGAGTACTTGTTTGTAAGGCGCTTTGCCGGTTGTCATAACCCCAGTCAGTAAAGAAGACTGAAACCACCCGCGGTGCTGATCTGAGCCTTCCAGATACAGTTCAACCGGGGGCTCGCCCAATTCATCAGCACGGCAAGCAACCACGGCACGGTGGGTAATCCCGCTATCAAACCAGACATCCATAATATCGGTTTCTTTGCGCAGGGCTTTAAGAGTACCTGTTTCATCCACCAGATTTAAGTCTTGTTTTACAGCTTGTGGCAAACCGTTGAGCAATTCATCCACTGACCACGACCACCAGATATCGGAGGTGTGCTGCCGAAAAAGCTGACTCAGATGATCGATAATGCGCGGATCAAAGATAACCGCGCCGGTTGCTTCCTCATAAAATGCGGGAATCGGGACACCCCAGACCCGTTGCCTGCTGAGACACCAGTCTCCCCGGCCTTCAACCATATTACTGATTCTGGTCTCTCCCCGTGCGGGAATCCATGTGACCGACTTGATTGCCTCTAAACTGGCTTGCCGGGCTTTTTCAATATCAATAAACCACTGCTCGGTTGAGCGGTAGATGACCGGATTGTGACATCGCCAGCAGTGCGGGTAACTGTGTTGAAACTGAGAGGACTGCAGCAAGGCCTGCTTGTCTTTTAGAATCTCTAAAATCAAGGGATTGGCTTTAAAATACGGCACGCCCACCAGGCTAGGCACACAGCCTTCTTCGGTCAGTCTGCCCGAATTGTCCACTGGCGAAAGGATTTCAATCGGGTTGTTCTGGTAGGCTTCGGTGCGGTTGTATTGCTGCACCATCACGTAGTCTTCCATCCCGTGACCCGGGGCGGTATGGACAATGCCTGTACCGGCATCGAGTGTCACATGATCACCAAGCAAAACAGGACTTTGCCGGTCAATAAAAGGATGGCTTGTCACCAGGCCTTCAAGCAATGCGCCTGAAAAACTGGCCAGGATTTTGAAGTTGCCTTCAGCCTTGCTGTTGTCCGTTTCATTATCGCTGTCAAGATTTTGACCAATCACTTTTGAAACGCTATCCAACAGGCCTTCTGCAATAATGAGTTTGCCGTGCACATTACTTTCAACCAGGCAATAAGTAAAATTGGCATTGACAGCCAGGGCCATATTGGCGGGCAGAGTCCAGGGGGTTGTTGTCCAGATGACAACCCGCGCATTCTCCAGCAAAACTTGGTCTGCCTGGCTCAAAGCGGACTGACTGGTTGTTTTAACAGGAAATGCCACGTATATGTTATAGCTGCTATGATCCCCGTATTCCACTTCAGCATCAGCCAACGCCGTTTCACAACTGCAGCACCAATACACTGGCTTTAAGCCTTTATACACATAATTGTTTTGATAGAGTTCCCCAAAGACTTCAATTTGTGTGGCTTCAAAGGCACCATCAATGGTTAAGTATGGGGTTTCCCAGTTGCCCCATACCCCAAGCCGTTTAAAGTTTTGTTCCTGCCCCGATAAATTGCTGCGAGCAAATTCCCGACAGCGTTTCCTGAGATCTGCTGCACTCATGCTGTTTCGGCCGCCTTTAATTTTTTTGACCACCGCGTTTTCAATCGGCAGGCCATGGCCGTCATACCCGGGTACGTACGGGGAATAAAAGCCCCGCTGAAATTTATAGCGGGTAACAATATCTTTTAAAATTTTATTCAGGGCTGTGCCAATATGAATGGTGTTGGCACTCAGGTAAGGCGGGCCATCGTGCAACAAAAAACGGGGGTTGCCTTTGTTTTGTTGCAACGATTGCTGATAAACCTGGCTATTTTGCCAGTGCTGCTGAATTTCAACTTCACGGGTTGCCGCCCCGGCTTTCATTTTGAACCCTGTTTGCGGCAGGTTTAATGTTTGCTTGTAATTGACTGCACCAGCTTTTCCGGCTGCTGGTGTCTTTTCTTTTTCAGGGTGGCCGGAAACAGTCTTACTGCCGGAAGGCTCTTGCATGTGAGGAGGTTTACGCCTTTCTGTGCGTTTATTTTGTCAAGCTCTTATTCTAGCGTAAAGCAATGGACACTGAAAACACTTGACTTAAAAAGTCAAATTATGACGGGTAAACTGGTTATGATTTTTTAACCCCATTTAGAATAGAAATGAACCGCAAAGGCAATACCACTACAAAACTTGCAACATTTTATGGGTTTGGGGGATGACACGCACATCATCAAATACCGCGGTCAGTATTTTTTCAAGCTGCATCGCATGTTGGGCGTTAAATTTAAGCTGTCCCGTTTTTAAACAGGTTTCAGGCTGCAAAATGATAGGGGTGCTTCGCTCTGAAACAATATCAATCACGGCTTGCATTTCCTCTTGGGTGCTTTGCGTGTTGAAAATAATTTTAACAATACACTGCAAGCCAGGCGACTGCTTTAAGCACTGATAAAACGCCTGGTGCTTATCAAAAACAGGAGGCTCTTTTGTGGCAGAGGGCAGCTTAATGTCCATGGCAACCCAATCAAGCCAGGGCAGCAGAGGGGCTAAAAAGTCAGGCTGTGTGCCACTGGTTTCCAAATAAGTTGGCAAATGCTGTTTCAACTCAGGAAGAACCTGTTTTAAAAAACGCCAGTAAAGCAGTGGCTCGCCGCCGGTAATGCTGACACTGTGGTGCGGCATTTGTGCAAGCAGGCCTTCAATCAGCTGCAGAAAGGACTCACCCGCCACTGGGTTTTTGTATTCAGCATACGCGCCAGATGCAATGGGGGTTTCAACAAAGCAGTTTGAATTGACTGACTGCATTGGCGTATCACAGTAAGCACAACTTAAATGGCAGTGGGCAAACCGAACGAAAATCTGGCGTTTTCCCACCAGCACCCCTTCCCCCTGTAGGGATGAAAAAACTTCTTGAACAGGCGCCGTTTCTGAATTGGTTACCTTTTCTGAGTGAAACCTCTTTTCTGAGGCAGATTTTTTCTCTAAAATTAGCGCCGTTTCTTGATTGACTCCAATTTCTGAGCTTGGCTGAATATTCATAATAGGGTTTTGAGGGCGTTGTTGTGTGGGTTGATGAAGCATATTGATAACAATCCGAATGATTGAACGGGCTTATTGTTCTGAGAGGTTGTTCGTGTAGCCTCTCAGCTGGCTTGCTTTGTGAACCCGCTCAACAGCCAGCCGGTAGCAGGCCTGACGGTAATTTAAGCCGTGGGTTTCTTTGCAGTGAATGACTTTTTCAAAAGCCGCAAGTATTTTTGTCTTGAGCTCCTGATTAACTTTGGCCGCTTCCCACTGAAACTGCTGGAGATTTTGTGTCCACTCAAAGTAAGAAACTGTAACACCACCAGCATTTGCCAAAACATCGGGCAGAATGACCACACCTTTATCTTCCAGAATTTTTTCACCTTGCGGCGTAACCGGTAAATTGGCGCATTCCAGAATAACACGGGCCTGAACCGCATCTGCATTTTTTTCATGAATCACGTGCCCAAGGGCCGCAGGAATCAGGCAGTCCACGTTTAAGGCCAGCAGTGCTTCGTTGGTTAGTGCACTGCTGTCTGCAAATCCAGCCAACTGATAAGCATTGTCTTTTTCATAAGCTTTCAGGGCCTGAATGTCGAGACCCGCCTCACAGTATACGCCACCCAAATGATTGGCTAATGCCACCACCTTGGCACCGGCATTTTCAAGCAGTGCCGCAACATGATAGCCAACATTGCCAAAGCCCTGCAAAGCCACAGTCGCCCCGTTGAGCGATCGGCTGGCTTTTTTGTAGTAATCCTCAAGCAGGTAAAACGCCCCGCGTCCCGTTGCTTCCTTTCTTCCCAGAGACCCCCCCAGCTCAACTGGCTTTCCAGTCACCACAGCTGGCGAGTAGCCATGTTTTTTGCCGTATTCATCCATCAGCCAGGCCATCATCTGGGCATTGGTATTCATATCCGGGGCCGGAATATCCCGGTAGGGTCCAATAATCAATGAAATTTTTGAGGTAAATCCCCGCATCAGGGCTTCTTTTTCCCGGTTGCTCAAAGTGTAAGGGTTACAGATAACCCCGCCTTTGGCCCCGCCAAACGGAAGGCACATCAATGCATTTTTCCAGGTCATAGCCGAAGCCAAATCACGCACTTCGTTTAAAACAACCTCGGGGTGAAACCGAATTCCTCCTTTGTAAGGGCCAAGGGCCCCGTTATGCTGAACCCGGTAGCCATAAAAAATATCCATTTCACCTGAATCCCGCCGCACAGGAATTTGAACCCGCAGTTCCCGGTAGGCATTGGTCAACAAGTCCCGGCTAGATTCCGGCAGATTCAACTGCTGAACTGCCGCTTCGATGTAGCCGCATAAATAAGAGGTTGGCTTTTCTGAATCTGGCATATGGTTGGCCATGGCGGTCTCCTGTTTGAGATTTTTATCTTTTTATTAAGGGGTTTGTCTTTTAAAGGGTATAAAGGGCTTTTTCTTCAGGATCAAACACGTTGAGGCGAATCCATTGATTTTCAATTAAGGCACGCACATTCTCATGTGCGCGAACAATGTTCTTTACGCGTTTAAGAGGAGCCTGAATATAAACCAACAAACGCTGAGGCAAGTGGTATGGGGTTCCTGCATTTGAAAAGAGGGATTCATAAGGCAGCCCCACCTGCAAATCGCTGGCATTTCCCAGAAAGGACCCAAAAAGCCCGGTAATGTTGTGCAAATATTTGGGCCCGCTGCCCAAACGTTCAGGATCAAGTGTAGAAAATGTATATTGCAAGTTGATCCAGGTACCCACCACCATTGGTGCAGTCATCACAACGGTTAATACACTGCCGTCCGGGTCATCCTGCCAGTCGTAAGAATGCAGAAAACACCGGCCTTCGAGATCAAGAGACTTAAAGGCATCCCGGTTGCCCACAACAAAGGCCTGATTTTTTGACAACCCCCATTCCGGTCGGGTTTGAGACCAGTCGTAGCAAGCCGCACTTGGATTCGGGTGATAGGAGACCTGACCATCGGCCTTTAAAGTCACCCGACGCCGGATGCTATTGCGTTGTGTTGCCTCATCAAAAATCTCTTGCACTGCGGCAAAGGCTTGTCGACCCTTCTCTGAAAGAATCGAAGTGTTCAAGAAATTCACGGCATCATTGGTGGTATTGTGCAATGCGGCAATAAAGCGGGTTTGCTCTGGAATGTGAACACCCACTTGACTCAGCGCATCTCTGACTGTTCCCTCATTGAGGATTTGCGCCAGAACCAGCGCGTTAAAAGCACCATCATTTGATCCGCAAGCCCCGCAGTCCAACACGGAAGCATACGGGTTATTCCGGCTTTGCGAGCCATGCCCGCAGAGAATTACAAAATCTGCATAAGGCTGCTTCAACCCCATCAGCTTCAGAATGGTTTTGGCCAAAGTCACCTGATCATCAAACGCAATGCCAAATCGGTTCTGGGTTTCCGACTCCTCAGTCTCAGAAAGATTTTCAACAGCCAGGGTAGGCTGCAGCTGCAATTGCGGTGAAAATTCTTTCTTTAAATAATCAAAAAACTGGCCGGCCCTGTTTTTTAAAAAAGAATCTTTAATAAATGTGAGGGCATGAAACCACCCCAGACTTTCCACATAGGCAAAAGTGGCCAGCGTGTCGCGTTTTATTTTTTTAACCGCATACGTCCATTGGTCTGCAAAAGGAATGCTTTGCCTGGAAAGCTGTGACACCCAGTCTGTGGTGGCTGTATTAACAGGCTCTTCTTTTATGATGTATTGAGAATCCAGCAAAATGGGACACAACGGAATTTCTTCTGTTTTCTCATAATTTTTCTTCGAGATCGGCAAGCCAAAAAAACCGGCAAAGCCATACGTTTCAATAGACCCCAGCCGTTCAAGTTCTCTTCGGTATGGCTCTGAGCGAACATCAATACAAAAAACCGCTTGGGCAGTGACTCCCTGGCTTTCAAGATCTTGGCTGTCTTGAGAAACTGGTTCTTTTGAAAAAGCCTGACTCAAGGCGTCAACCAGCTGAACGGTTTGCGCACGCTCCAGGGCCTGCATTAAGACAAAGAGCATATCGCTTGCATCAACCGCGTTAAAGTAAGCCATCCAGGCATCAAACTGACGATTCACGGCTGCAATAAAATTTTGAGCGTCTGAAACTGGGGTCATCGTTGAAAGGGACAGAAACCGTGTTTTTAAGGCGACGTGTTTTTCTTTTTGGGCTTGCTCTGTATTAAAATCCTCACCCAGAACTGTGTCAGCATCTTGTTCCAAGACCGTCTGGTAAATCAACCTGACGACAACGTAATCCTGCAACAATTCATTATAGCGTCCTGTTGCATTATAATTTTCCTGCAGATACTTCATATAGCCAATCCAGCCCGGCAGTTGTTTCAGGTGGGCTTGAATCAGATCTTGCTGTTCTTGAAAAGGTTTTTCTGTCTCACGAAATAAAGCAGACAATGCCGTAATGGCAGTTTCTGTGGTGCCAATGGTTTCTTCTGCAATAGCCAGCAGAGTATCTCGTGTGGTCTGTGGCATCTGATGGTCGTAGGCAACCAGTAACAGCCACGCATAACGAAAAGGTTGGTGCTGATTAGGCATCGACCAGACGGCCTGTCCTTCATCGAGATATGCACTCAGCCACTTTGTCATTTGCTCATCAATCCACGGAAGCATGCCAGGGTGCATTAAGGCTTCGGTACTGTTATTTTCTGTTTTAGATGCAGAACCAGAGCCAGAAGCCGCCTGTTTTTGAAAGTAAGCACTCAGGTTGCCTTCCAGGACCTGGCCGCCTTCAGTCAACCACAGGGGGTGATTTTCCAACACTGCGTTGCCCGACAAAAACTGTTGAATTTCTTCAAGCAGCAGTTCCTGATAAGAGAGGGTCTTGTCTGCCATGGCAATCTGATTTTCTGAGCCAGAAAATGAATAGGTTTCAAGGACAGCTGCAATTTCTTTTTGAGAAAACTGTTGCTGTTGATACAAAACCTTGAATTGCGCCAGCCCCCCTGCTGTGGACACTCCCAACTCAGCAGTTGCAGTTTTTAGTGCCTGAACAAAAGGCAGTTTTTCAAAATAGACCAACGGATTGCACGCATTAAAAATATGCAGGGGCCATAACTTGCCGTAAGGGGCAGTCAATGCTTGAATCGACTGTGCAAGATCCACTTCCGGCTGGGTTTCTTGTTGAATTGAACCCGTTGTCATCATGCCTGAGACCTCCAAACCCGGTGAGAAAACGTACTGCCTGAAGATCCTTTCCCTGATGCGTTCAGGAAGGCAACATAAACGCTGTGCTTGAGTTTTTCAGGCAATGAAATGGCTTTTAAAAAGATCAGCCAGCCAATCAGGCTTGCGCCAAAAATCATCAATGCGGTTATTGTGTAAAAATTGCTGTGCCCTGCCACTTGCAGATGGTTCAGGGTAGGAAACAACAGCTGACCCACTCCCTCATAAATGCTGTAACTGAACAAGAGCACCAAATTAAAAATCACGGCAACAACGGCCCCTTTTATACCGGCCCCTTTTGCTTTGACCAGCGTGGTCGCAGAAAACAAGAGGCCCAGACCGATAAAAGCAATCAGAATGGCAGGCAGTTCAAGCAGGTGTAAAATAACCCTGTGGTTCTGTGAAATAATCCAGAGAGTAACTGCCATACAAGCAAGGGCAACCAGTGCAATCTTTAGCCGAGATGTGTTTTTTTGGCTGATAGCTCGAATGGCAGGCCGGTGCTCAATAATATTGCCCGCCGATAAAAACAGGCGAGCCTTGAAAAATCCATGCACCATTAAGTGAAGAATGGCCAAATGAAAAGCACCCAGTCCGCAAGCCATCATCATAAAGCCCATCTGGCCTACGGTTGAAAAGGTTAAGTAGCGTTTGACATCAATTTGAACCAGCATCGCCAAACTGCCATACAATGCCGAAACAAGACCCAGAACAAAAATAACACCCATCAACGCTTCTGCCTGAACAAGCAATGGAGCAAGCTTGGACAAGAGGATCGCCCCCGAATTCACAAAACCTGCATGCATAATGGCAGAAACCGGTGTGGGTGCTGTCAGGGTGTGGGCCATCCATTTCTGAAAAGGGATTACAGCCGTTTTTGAAAAAGCACCAGCCACCAGGCAAAACAGCCAGACCGAGCCAAGTACTGTGACCGGTACCTTGAGCCATTCGCTTAAATACAGCTGGCCAGTACTAAAAACCAACCCCAAAATACCCACCACCAAAAAAACGTCACCAATAATAAATCTTTTGGCGGCAAGTGTTGCAGAGTTAACTGCTTCCATGCGCTGGGTATGCTGAATCATTGCGCGCATAATCCACCCAGAAGCAATCCAGGTAGCCATTAAAAGAATGCCATGGTTTGCGGTCACAAAAGTCAGCAGCATACAAATCAGCAGCTTGATTTTCAGAAAAAACCGCGCATACGCTTTGTCGCTTTGAATGTAATGATACGCAAAGCGTTTGACCAAAATGCCCATAAATAAAATATAGGGCACCAGAATGGCCTGAAGCGGCCCCACACTAAAAACAGCGGGCGAGCTTGCTGGTGAACCTGAGGCATTAAACGACTGAAATCCAAATAAAACCCCAAAGAAAAAAGCCACCCACGATGAGATTTCACTCCAGCACCTGACACGGACTGTTGCCCCGTCATTTTTTAAAAGAAACAATGCAATGCCGCCAACAGCCATTGTTGCAATTGCAATCAGAAGAAAATAAATGGACAGCACAGGGGCATCCTTTATAAGCAGGGTTCAAATCAACTTATACCGCAAACAGATACAATGGCCATTTATTAGTCGATTTTCTGCCTATAGCTTTTCGCAAGCAGTGCTTCTAGTCAATACCTTGATATTGAATTGATTCCCTTTTGAGACTCTTTTGCGTCAAGGCAAGATTTTCTCAAACACTTATTCTTTCTTTTACTTTGTTTCGTCAGGGGCCCTGGCTGGCCCCGCGTTTAATTTTTACTTTTTGACTGGATAACTTCCAG
>JBCDLA010000061.1:0-14640 GCA_038745945.1 Cyanobacteria bacterium P01_H01_bin.74
AGTTTACTGATCTATTATATGGGGTTTGCCCAGAAAAAAAAGAATCTTTGCATAATCTTTATCTGGGTATTATTTCTTCTCTGATTTCTCTTCCTTCTTTGAATGTTTAAACCGTGAATTCACGATTTAAAGGCGGCAGTTTACCTGCTGCAATCTTAGTCGTATGATAACACCCATGGAAATAGACTCCTTAAAAGCCAAACTAATCAGCAGAATTAACGCGCTGTCAGCCAGCAAAATTTTAGTTGTCGGCGACTGTATTATCGATGAAATGATATACGGGCAAAGCCACCGCATTTCTCGCGAAGCGCCCGTGATCATTTTAAAGCATAAACGATCAGATATTGTTCTGGGGGGGGCGGCCAATGCAGCCCACAATATTGCAAAACTTGGTACCAAGCAGGTCAGTGTTGTCGGTTTAAGCGGGCAAGACAGTTACGCAGACCAACTAAAAGAAGCACTGCAGCGTGATGGCATTTGTGCAGAAGGTCTTATAACAGACCCTGACCGGCCAACCACCACCAAAACCCGAATCTCAGGCATTGCCAACCATTCGGTAACCCAGCAGATTCTCCGCATTGACCGGGAATCGAGCCAACCTGTTTCGCAACACATTGAAACAAAACTGCTGGATAGGCTAACAGACCTGGTTCCAGCACACGATGGAATTTTAATTTCAGACTATGGCCTGGGAGTGATTACCCCAAAACTCATTGCCCACTGCTTGGCACTAAAAAAGAAGCACAACCTTATTTTGGCCGTTGACAGCCAGCAGGATCTCTCGGCATTTTACGGGGCGACGGTAGTAACCCCCAACCAGCCAGAAGCTGAAAAAAATGCAGGCTTTCTGATTGAATCCCCTGAAAGCTTGACGCGTGCCGGCAAAATTATCGGTGAAAAAACCAATGCGGATGCAGTACTGATTACCTGCGGTGCATCAGGTATGTGCCTGTTTGAAAACACCCAGGGCACCCCTCCCGTCAAGATTCCGGTTTTTAACCGCAGTGAAGTGTTTGATGTTACTGGTGCTGGTGATACGGTGATTTCAACCTTAATGCTTGCTTTAAGCACCGGGGCCAGTTTTCTTGAAGCCGCTGTGCTGGGAAATCTGGCGGCAAGTCTGGTTGTCAAACGTTATGGCGCTGCAACAACATCCCAAGCTGAATTAATTGAAGCCCTGGAACAGCTGGATGCAGACCTGTTCAATTCGCTGTTTTCTGCGCAACCGGTTGAGGCTTCCCCGTCGGTTCTCTGACGGCTTTCAACCGGAGGCGTACATTGAAAGCTTTTCAATTCTTGGCTGTCTTAGATAAATCCCGTCCTTTTTTAAACGTAAAATCACATTAAAAATGAGATCCATCGCACATGATTGATGCTACCGGAAAACTGTTTGGAAAACTCAATATTATTGATGCTGTTGCACTGCTTGTGGCACTGGTCGTTGCATTGGGCATTATTCTGGTTCAATCTGGCCTGTATCAAACCTCAGGGCAAGTGATTGAAAAAGAAGGCGATATTGTCTACACAGTCAGCCTGCGCCATGTGGAAACACTAACGCCGCAGCTCTTTAAACCCGGTGAAACACTCTCAATTACTGTCAGAAATCAGCCGCGGGGTCAGGTTAAAATTGTCTCTGTTCAGCAAAACCGCCTGCAGCACGTTATTGGACTGCCAAGCGGAAAGCCCCTGGTCATGGATTCCCCGGTATACCCGGATGCTTACAACTACCGCGTCACACTTCAGGATCATGCCTTGTTTACCGCAGATGGCTATGTCACTTCCGGGGTGAAAATTAAAACGGGCCTCCATATTAATGTGGAAGGCCACGATTACCGGATTGCCGGCCATATTATTGATGTTCATCCTGTTGCCGAAACCCGGTAATCTTCTGTTGTGTCTTTTTTGCAAGTTACCAAGCTGCTTGAAACATCGCTGATATGTAGCCCGTGGTTTGCGCTGGCCACTCTGTCACCGGTGACGCTTCACTCTTGGTTGTGTCAATCGTTTTTGAAAAAGCTTGTCTTTCAAAACACAGGTCTAGAAAATACAGGTCTAAAAAACACAGGTCTAGAAAACACGGGCCCAGAAAATATAAGCCCAGAAAACATAGGCTACACGCATCATCGTCAACAAAACAGCGGGACAATCCAGGGATTTTTTATCACTTTGACGGTGATGATTGCTGGCCTGTTTTTTGCATTGATTGCTTTAAACACCAGTGCCATTGGGGCAATTACGCTATTATGTGCAGCATTTTGTCTATTGGGTGGTATGGTTTTTAAACCCACCATTGCCCGTAAAATCACCATCGTCGATGTTCTGGTTCTCGCTTTTTTTGTGTCAGTTGGGGTTTCAACGGCATTTTCTTCCTTTGAGAAAACCAGCCTGATGGGTCTGGCAAAGTTTTTACTCTTTTTCTCAGGGTATCTGACATTTCGTGTTGTGACCCATGGCAACACCAACCGGCTTGTTTTGCTGACCGCGGCAATTGCCGTAACGGGTTTCATCGAATCGGCCATTGGATTTTACCAATATTTTGCCCACGTACAGCCCCTGGCAACTTGGTCTGACCCCAAGATTGCCGCTGAACTTAAAATGACACGAATTTACGGCAGCATTCAACCGCTCAATCCCAACTTACTGGCTGGATACCTGGCCCCGTGTGCAGCCGCTGCTTTTGCTCTTTTTCTGCTCTGCCTGGAATCAATCAAGCGCCTCTGGGCAAAAATTTTGCTGGCTCTTATTTCAGGTTTGGGTTGCCTGGGCATTCTGATGGCCATTATTCTCACGGGGTCGCGCGGGGGCTTTATTGCCCTTGCGGGACTGCTTGCGGGTGCCTTTGCCTATGTTGGCCACCTTTTATGGCACAGCCCGCAACGCCAGCAACTTCGGTGGGGAAAGGCGGTCTGGCTGCTCACACTTTTATCCTGTCTGACCAGTGTTGCCCTTGCTATTGGCGGCTCAGAAAAAATTCGTGCCCGGGCCTTGTCAATCTTTGCCATGCGCCAGGACAGCAGTATTTCTTATCGGCTGAATGTGTACGACAGCGCCCTGAGAATCATTCAGGATAACCCGCTGCTGGGTATTGGCCCCGGAAACGACACGTTTAAACAGGTCTATGGCTTATATATGACGCCCGGCTTCAATGCACTGGGGGCCTACAGTGTGCCACTTGAAATTGCTGTAGAGCAAGGGCTGGTTGGGGTGTTGCTTTTTGCCTCTCTGCTGATTGTCTTGTTGTTTCGGGTTTTTATTGTTCTGGATGCTCACGTGCTGTCACTTGCCAAACAATTGTTAATGGGGGGCCTGCTTGTGGGTGTTATTGGCTGTATTGCTTACGGCCTCTTTGATACAATCTGGTACCGGCCTGCGGTTAATCTGGTGTTCTGGTTTATGGTGGCTGGCTTGTCCTGGCTCACAGAACCCAGTTTTCACAAGACCCGTTTCCAGGAAAAAGCTGGGCAAGAAGAAACTGTAAAAGGCTGTTAACTGATGCCAATTCTGCCTGCGCACTCTGGCACTACGTACAATATTATTGTTTTAAATTTTGGGGGCATTGGTGACGGCATTCTTTTTTCCCCGGTGATTGCCCACCTCAGGCAACAATGGCCAAACGCATCGATAACACTGGTGCTTGAAGATCGCAGCCAGGCGGTTGTGCCCTTAATGGACGGCATTGATGAAGCCGTTCCGCTTGCTGTCCAAAAAACAAGCCGGGTAAAACTGATGTTTCAGCTTTTGCTGTTGCTCAGGAAAGGAACGTATAACCGGCAAACGGGCGACAATGAACCCTACAATCTGGTTGTCTCCAGCGGCAGTAGCCCTTTTATTGCCGTTTTGCTCTTTTTGTCCGGCATTCGCACCCGGGTCGGCTTTTATTCGGGCAAGCTCAGCCAGTGGCTGTTGACAGTTGCGGCCCCGCTTGAACCCGCAGCATCACGAAAAAGCTATGCAGGGAAAATGTATGCATCACTCTCTTTCAGCCTGCTACAGTATTTGCAGACAGAAAAAAAAATCACCGACCCCCAGGCATTGCAACCCCACACGCTTGACTTTGAGCGTCTGGGCTGCGATAACCTTTCATTTAGCAATACCGATTGCGTGCCTAAGCTGGCTTTGCCCAACACGCAGAAACTGGATTGGGCGAAAGCACTGCTTCAGCAGGCTGAGAGTAAAGGTCCTGCTGTTTTGCTGCATCCGGGTGTCAGCCGAATTAGCATTGAGAAAAATATTTTGAAATCCTGGCCTGTGGCTTCTTGGGTAGCCCTTGCTGAAGGCTTAATGCAGCATGGGGCAATTGTTTTTCTCTGCGGGGGGCCTGATGATGCCGAAGCCGTTGCTGCCATAGACAAGGCCTTAAAAGCCAAGGGTTTCAATCAACCTGACAGCAAACAGTTTTATTTTAATTTATACGGGCAGACCAAATCCCTGGTGGATCTGGCGGCATTGATTGTTCAAAGCAGCCTGCTGGTTGCCGTTGACTCATCGCCCATGCATATTGCCGTTGGGTATCAAACCCCCTTGGTTGCCATTTTTGGCCCAACTGATGAAACCAGTTTACTGCCTGGTGATCTTGCTTCTGTTACGGCAGTTTCTGTGAAAAACTTGCCTTGTCGGCCATGTTTGTGGCGTGTCAGGCAAGTGAGCTGTGACAACCCAGTCTGCCTGGATGTTCCAGTGGACGCTGTTCTTGCTGCTGCACTAAAATCTCTTAACGCTTTGCAAATTTAAGCGATTGCAAAGGCCCCGATGGACCGGTATTTCTCGTAACGCTGATTTGTTAAGGCGTCGCCCGTTTCTTGTTTTAACGTTGAAAGCACAGGCACAATGGTATCAACAATGGCTTGTGCAAACTTAACCGGATCCCGGTGCCCGCCCCCTGAAGGCTCAGCAATAATACCATCACTAATGCCCATGGCGATGAGATCTTGTGCGGTAATTTTTAGAGCATCTGCTGCTTTTTCTGCAAAGGCTGCATCTCGCCATAAAATAGAGGCACACCCTTCTGGAGAAATCACCGTATAGAGCGCATGCTCCATCATGTAAATCTTATTGGCCACCCCCACACCCAGTGCCCCACCAGAAGCCCCTTCACCGGTAACCACAGAAACAATGGGAGTTTTTAAACGGGCCATTTCACGGATGTTAAAGGCAATGGCCTGACCAATGCCGTTTTGCTCACCCATAATGCCAGGGTAAGCGCCCGGGGTATCAATCAAGGTTAAAATTGGCATTTTAAATTTTTCAGCATGATAAAACAGCTTCAGTGCTTTCCGGTAGCCTTCCGGGTTGGCCATACCAAAGTTATGGGTCAGGTTTTCTTTCATCCCCTTCCCCTTCT
This sequence comes from Cyanobacteria bacterium P01_H01_bin.74, assembly GCA_038745945.1. Taxonomy (GTDB): domain Bacteria; phylum Cyanobacteriota; class Vampirovibrionia; order Vampirovibrionales; family Vampirovibrionaceae; genus JBCDLA01. The sequence goes on from JBCDLA010000061.1 coordinate 5,342, forward strand.
GGGTGCCAATGACCATAACCGGCCCGCAAGCCAGCTCAATAATACCGCCCAAAATCGCTCGATCATCCATACCGGCCCGGTCCCCATGGAGCTCAAACCAACATTCGGGAGAGAGAAGTTGAATGAGTTCTGTAAAATTAGGCCGTTGCGGGTGCCGTGCAATCTGAAGTTTTTGCAGCGGTGTCAGTGCGGCATAAACTTTATTGCGAATGGTTTGTGCTTTGTTTTTCAACGCTTCTATTTCATCATCCAGCGTTTCACCATGTTGCGAGACTTGCTCGCTGACCTGACTCAATAAGGCTTGAATCCGGTCTTCGATTTCCACAATGGGTTTTTCAAAGTCAAGCGGTGTAATATCTTTCGGTGGTTTGCTGGTCATTCGGATTTTTTTAGTTCTAATTACTCATAACAAGTTGAAACAGATTAAGGCAAGCAAACTTGCCTGTCATTCTCATTTAGGAGGTCTGTACAGTTTGCGGGACTGGTGTAGGTTGGAATTCGAACGGCAAGGGCTCAATTCCTGATGAAATACGGTGCAGGCGAATCAGGGTTGCCAGTTTTTCGGCAAGATTTTTTCGGGGCAGTACGGTATCGACTTGCCCGTAATGCAGCAGGTAGTTGGCCGTCTGAAAATCATTGGGCAGCTTTTGCCGAATGGTTTGCTCAATGACCCGGCGGCCTGCAAAGCCAATCCGAGCATCGGCTTCGGCAATGTTAACATCTCCAAGCATGCCGTAGCTAGCGGTTACCCCGCCAAACGTGGGCTCCGTTAAAACAGAAATGTACAACAGGCTTTTATCATGCAGTTTTGCAAGTACAGCCCCTGTTTTAACCATTTGCATCAGTGAAAACGTGCCTTCTTGCATTCGAGCCCCGCCTGAAGACGAGAAAATGATCAGGGGCAATTGCTTTTCAATAGCCAGTTCAGCCAGCCGGGTAATTTTTTCACCCACAACACTGCCCATACTGCCACCCAGATAAGAGAAGTCCATAACAGCAATACTGCACAACTCTGATTGAATTTTGGCCACCCCACAGACAATGGCATCATTCAGGCCCGTTTTTTTAATGGCGGCTTCAAAACGGTCTTTGTAAGGTTTGGTGTCTGTAAAACCCAGGGGGTCTGAGGGTTTTAAGTTGGCATCTATTTCTGAGAATGTACTGCACAACTGGGCAATTCGTTTGTAGGCGCCAATTCTAAAATGGTACTGGCAATAGGGGCAGACCATTAAATTGGCATCCAGTGTCTTGGTTGCAATATTTTCCTGGCAGCTGAAGCATTGGGTCCAAAGCTTGCAGATGTCTTCATCTGTCAAGTTGTTGTTCATGCTCGAGGCATGCAACCGAGCAGCTTTGTTCCGTTTTGAGGCAAACCAGTCTTTGAGCGACATGCCAGTATCCTGTACTTTGTAAACTTCTCTTCATTAAGCACCTGAAGTTTAGCAAAACAGCACTGATTTTGCCAGTAAATTAAATGGAGCCCCCTGCTAAATGCCAAGCGGTTTTGTAGCGCTCTCGTCCAGCGTTTTTTTACGGCTCATCAGTGACTGTCACAAAGCCACCGCGTTCAACTTGTGCAATTTTTTGATTCAGCACTTCAACCAGTCGGGTTGAAACCAGGCTGTAATCAGGGTCGCCAAACCAATTTCTGATGTCTTTCAACCGAAAAGCCGTTAAAGCAACCCGTTTTGCAGATTTTAGATCGACGGTCAAGTGCTTGCAGTTCACAATGCCGCTACAACGGAGTTCAACCCGGTAATCTGCATCCTCGACAGCATTGGTTAACATCAGTCGGGGGGTGTTTAGAAAGGCTTGGTTTAAGTCGCCCCAAAATGCGGATTGTTTTTGTGATGACGCTGGGTAATTAATTAAGCCACCTGGTGGAAAGTCAGAAGAAAACACGTAAACTTTTCGAGCCATTGGCTTCATGGGGAGTTGCTGTTGAGCACGGGCAAGATTTTCATAGGCGCAGCTAAAAAAAACAGCCGTTAAAACCCCAAAGGCCGCAATTTGTTTGATGATCTGTGGTTTAAGCGGTTTTGTCTTAGGGGGCTTTTGCGCCGAGGTTCTCAATGGGTTCATTGCGGTATCCTTAAAATAACGTGGGTTTAAAAACCACCCTGTATTAATCTTATATCAATGCTTATTGGGTCGCTTCTGCTTCGGACTGGTAAATGCTGATGGTTTTATTCAGGTTGGTTAAATTAACCAGGTTGTTCACATAGGTTTGCAGGCCAAATGCCCCAAATGTACCATTGACTTCTTCGCAAGAGCGTTTGCAAAAAAGAATCACACTCAGCCCAGAGCTGTCCATAAAGCTGACTTTGCTGAGGTTCATGATGATGTCTTTGCTGCCTTTGGATACCAGGGTGGCAACCGCAGATTTAATGGCTTCGGCATTTCTGAAATCAATATTCAGGGCTTCAATATCGACAATGGTTTTCTCACCCAGTACTCTGTTGTTGATAATTGTGTCGGTTGTCATAAAAACCGGTCTCCTTGAGATTAAAAAAATTGAAGTTCAGAAAAATTGAAAATACCGTGCAGAGAAAACATTTTGTTGATTGTGATGTTCATTTATTATGACAAAGCGCTTGGGTCGCTTTAACCTGGTTCATTTGCATCAAACTGGAAAAAGGCACCTAATCTGTATCAGCTATGGTATGGCCCGTAACAGATTAAAGTGATCGCTTCCGAGATGTTCATTGCTTGACTATATTTCTTACTTTGCTGTATTCAATGATCAATGATTTTGACCATTCGTGCAAGCGTGATTTTCATAAAAATCCGTTGTTTGGCCCAAATCAAATTTTACGCCAGCTTTCATTACAAGTATAATAAAATCGCTGTTTTACATCAGGCTGTTTTACATCAGTATGAATAATAATTAAACACAAGAAAGAGGCAAGAACTATGACAACCAGCACACTAGAGATTTCTCCAAAATTAAAAACCCTGGCCAAGGATCTTTCGGTTGATTTTCCACGAAGCCCCAGAGAAACCATTGGCGGCTATATTATAGCAGGTCGTGCCTTAGATAAATGTCGTGCGTACTTAAACGGCACTGTTGGTGAGTATCATTTTGATTGTCCGTTGGATAACATGTTTTTTGATTTTGCTGGCATTAAAGCGGATGCCTTTAAGGCCATGGTTGCTACTGGTGCCGATGATGCCGAAATGGCCACCTGGATTACTGAAAACGCGCAAAAACGGGAACGCATTGACATTGTGAAGTGGAATAACAAATACCGCTACATGACCATCGATAACATGCCAGACAATATTCAGTTATACCTTGAAGACTATATTCCTGAAAATATTCCTGCAGGGCGCGTGGTTTATTTTTGGTTTGATGTCTATGATCTGGAAGAAAAACGCCTTTAAAAAACAAGAACCTATTGGATATTTGAGACAATCTTCTACAGTCAAGCGTTAAGTAGCAAGCTTTAGTCCCATAAACAATTTAAAAAAACGCCTGCATAATTGAAACTATTTTGTGGGCGTTTTTTGTTTTTTTGTAAACTGCCTTGCGGCAAAAAACGGGATTCCGTGCTCTGTTTTTGAAAGCCTTTTCTTGTGCTACATTAAATCATCATCCTCCATTAAATCCAAACTTAACGCGATTTTTTAATCAAAACCAGGAATTGCGTCTCTATGTCTTATTCAGCATCCAGTCAAGCGATTGCTACGTCTCAAGCAGCAATATCATCCCCTTCTTGCTCAAAATCACGGTTAAAGTCATTTGACTTTCAAAAAACCTTGCCTGACTGGCAAGATTGGAAGTGGCAATTTAAAAATCGCATTCGACGTGTAGAAGACCTTGCGGGGTATTTGTATTTAACACCAGAAGAAATCAAAGCCTTTCAGGTGGCTGGAAAAAATTTGCCCTTTGCCATCACCCCCTATTATCTGGATTTGCTGAGTATCAGCGATGTCCATGATCCGCTCCGTAAAACGGTGATTCCCAGAATCAGTGAATTTAAAACCACAGCCGAAGAATGGGTTGATCCTTGCGGGGAAGATGGATCCATGGTGGTGCCAGGGCTGGTTCATCGCTATCCAGATCGGGTTCTTTTGTTAATTAATGAAATGTGCTCGGTATATTGCCGGTACTGTACCCGCAGCCGCTTGGTGGGAAGCGGCAAACATTCCGTGGATTTGAATGCGGTATATCAATATTTGAGGGCCCATCCGGAAGTCCGCGATGTGCTTATTTCTGGGGGTGATCCACTGGTTTTAAGCGATGAAAAGCTTGAAAGCGTTATTAAAGCCCTGCGTGACATCCCCACAATTAAAATCATCAGACTAGGTACTAAAGTACCGGTTGTTTTACCGCAGCGTATTACCCCGCAGTTGGTTGCAATGCTAAAAAAATACCACCCACTTTTTATGAGTATTCATTTTTTGCACCCGCACGAGTTGACTCCGGAAGTGGAAACAGCCTGCAATAAGCTTGCCGATGCAGGGATTCCAACGTTTAGCCAAACAGTTCTGTTGAAAGGGGTGAACGATACCCCGGAAACAATGAAAACCCTGATGCAAGAACTGCTTTGTCTGCGGGTACGGCCCTATTACATTTATCAGTGTGATCCGGTGCAAGGGACCTCCCATTTCAGGACATCTGTTGAAACCGGTTTAAACATTATGGCCCATCTGCGCGGTCATATTACCGGTTATGCGGTGCCCACGTATGTCATTGATGCCCCGGGGGGTGGGGGGAAAATACCGGTATCACCCGATTATATTGTTGAAAAGCAGCCAGGGAAATTGGTGTTGCGCAACTATGAGGGCAATATTTATGAATACCATTCTTCTGATTAATGAAACAAATGCACTGATTTAACTGCAATTTAAGTCCAGAAGTGTCTAATTTTGTGCACCCTTCACTTGTTGTTTGTTAAACCTGTATAATAATACTTATCGGCTTTCAGTGTAAAACCAGGACATAATCTGGCAGAACAGGACAGGGGTTAATGACAGCAAGCGATTGGTTAAACACTCAATCAGACAGATGCGCAAATACAACGCCTGAAAATTACATTGCTGCTTCTACACAGCAATATAACCCTGAAAATGAACAAAACTCGGTTTTTTTAAGCCTCTGTCCAGATATAGTGGAACGATTTGATGCCGGACAGGATGCATTCTATCATTACCTGGAGATAACGCGGAATTTATCGGAAAACACCCTCCGTGCTTACAAGCGTGATACAGAAACCTTTCTGCACTGGTTAAAATCTGAATTTCGGTTCCAGCATCCCTTACCTTTGCATCAGCAAAATCATCAGCTGCATCAGATTGCCCCAGCCTATGTCCAGCATTTAAGTATGCAAATGCTAGCCCGGCCATCCGTGGCCCGTAAAACTTCTGTGATAAAAAGTTTTTTTAAGTTCTTGATGAAAGATCGCTTTTTTAAAGATAACAGTTTCCCGCTCTTGTTTCATCGGCCCAAACTTCAACGCAAGCTGCCCCAATTTTTATCCTCTGAAGAGATTGAACGTCTGTACCAATCTGCTCAGCAGTCTAAGCAGACTGACCTTAAGGTTGAAAGTCACAGTAGGAAAACTGAATCTCAGCGCATAGATTCTAAGAACCAGGCACTGGCGTTAAGAAATCAGGCCATTATTGCTTTGCTATTCAGTGCTGGCATTCGGGTTAGTGAACTGACCCAACTGAATTTTTGCCACCTTAATATCAACGACGCAGAACTGAAAGTCTTGGGCAAAGGAAACCGGGAACGTATGGCTTTTATGAGCCCAAAAGCCATAGATGTATTGCAGGTCTATAAAGCACAATGGCATTGCTTAACAGAAAACCAGCCTGTTTACGACAGCCCGGTTTTTGTGAATCACTTGGGGTCTCGATTAACGACCCGCAGTGTCAGGCGAATGCTTGAAAAACTGGCAAAACAGGCTGGCATTGAAAAAGCAAGCCACCCGCATGTATTTAGACACAGTTTTGCAACACATTTACTAAACAATGGAGTCGACTTGCGTGTGGTACAAGAGCTGCTGGGACATGTTAGCATTCGCAGCACACAAATTTATACACACATTACAACAGAGCGACTAAAGCAAGCCTATTTTAAAGCACATCCCCGGGCAACTGTGTCATAATTTTCTTAGGCATTTTCTTGCTTTTGATGACTCGTTTTTTTAATTATGGTTTTTTTACAGCGCGTTTTCAATGATTCTTATTTTAAAAACTATTACGCAACAGTATTGGCCAGAATTTTTGGCAGGTGTTATCCTGCTGATTTTATTGTGTTTGGGCTTGCCATACTATGAAATTGACCCCATTACAGAATTTTTTAACCTGCAGGCAGCCAAAGAGAGCATTTCGGGACAAAATCCGCTGGGAGTCTTTCCGTTTCAAGTCAATTATCATCAATTTCTAAGCCTCAATCCGTTATGGCCGTGGCTGACAATGGGCATTTTTAAAGTTACAGGCTTATCTTTCATGGCCTCAAGAGGTTTTGCGGCTTTCTGTAGTGCGTCCGCTGCCGTTGCAGGTTCTATTTTGGGTGCCAGGCTCTTTGACAACAAACAGGCTGCACTTTATAGCCTTGCTCTTTTGGCTTGCAGCCTTGGCTTTGGCTACTGGGGTGTTTTATCCACGCCTGAGGCATTAAATGCTTTACTTTATGCACTTTTTTTTCACGGTATTGTCAGCTGGGTTCATCATGCCCGAAAACGATTGAAAGAACCCCAAGTATTAAAAAACTGGGCCATTTTTCTTGGGGTAATCTTGGGCCTGCAATACCTTTTGGCTGGTACAGTTGCTGTTGTACTTACAGCGATTTTGGGTTCTTTGCTTGGGTGGCTGCTTGGGCGACAACGTTCTTCGATGCCGCTACTGATGCCATTGCCTTTTTTTCAGGTGAGTATTGCTTTTTTTTCTATTGTGATTACTTGGGGGATTTTGGCTGGCCTTTTAACCCACAACCCAGGTTTTCTAGTTAATGCTGCATTTATTTGGCCAAGCGAGCAATTTTTAGGGCTTGGCTTTTGGCATAAGCTGCCACACGACTGGTTCTTTTATTTAAAACGCCTCTTTTTTGATTTTCTGCCGCTTTTTATTTTTATTCCTGCTGCATTTTTTGAGAGTTTTCCGCAGTTAAGACGCGGGCAACACAGTGTTAACGAACCTGTTTTTCAGCGCTGGCTGTTGCTTTGGTTTCTGCTGGGCTTTATAACTTATAGCTTATCGTGCTATCAACCATCAACAGCAATGCTGCCTTTTATGCTGCCACTGGCAATGTTAAGTGGCCATTACCTGGCAAAAATTACCACCGTTAACTTTAATGATGCCATTCCTGCATATGACAACACAGTGCTTTTTATTACTGTTTTATTTTTGTTGTTGCCTGTTTTTCTGACCATCGTCTTTTTTCACGTCATACCCACTGATTTTGTAACGGCATTTTGGCCATTTCAAACCCTGCCATTTGTCCAAGATCCTATTCTGCACGCAATTTCTATCGGCGGTTACAGCATACCCCTAAACGAGGCTTTTCCCACATGGAAATTGTTGCTCACCCCGGGGCCGTTTTTGTTGCTCATTGGCTGTTTGGTTCTGGGTATTTTTCAATCAGACCGCCGTAATGATAAAACCCCCAGTGTTATACTCGGCACACTGCTGGCCTTTATTTTGTTTTTTAAACTGGTTTATTTGCCCGTCTTTGCCCGGCCTGTTGCGCAACACCTGATTGAATCCATCGATCAGTACAGCCAGCATCAGTACAACCATCATGCTTTTCAAAATGTCAAATACAGCCCGGTAAAACCACTGATAGATAAGTCGGCTCGAGACAATCAAACCATGGAAACGCAATCCACTCCTTATCAAGTGGCATTAATGGGGCAAAGCACAATGATTAAACAACTGCTGTTTTTACTGCCAGCATTAACACCAGCCAAAATAACCCTTTCTGTTGACGATTTTGTAAATCGGGTCGAATCAGCAAGGACCCCTATTTTTGGCATTATTGCTGACAACACGTATTACACCAAAGTCTCTGCAGACCACCGAGCAGGCAATCAGCTTGTGGCATTCAATTGGTACTGGGATTTGGCCAAAGCCCGAGAAATTCAAAAGCTTTTTACACTGAAGCAGCCTCAGTTTAATGTGATGCAAGGCGATGTGCTTGTTTTTTCCAGACGGCCTCAATCCAAAATCTCTCAAGTGAATGATTTTTCTGGCACGGAATAAGCGCTATGCAAAGTACCCAGACCCAGAATTTGCCTGGTCTTTGAGTAGTTTATTGCCTGCTATTGGCTTACAGTACGTTGTTGCAAGCGTTGTACTTCAACCATCGCTTTATAACCAATAAAAACCAAGGCGCATTTTTTTGCAGCTGGCAAATACAGTGCACAATCTGATTCTATGCAATATGTATCAATGGTATTGTGACGAATACTCATTAACGGGCAAACCAGTGGTTTTGCTTCTTGCGACATTAATAATGAAAACCCTTCGCCAAGATAAGTTGAGAGACTGAGACGATTACTATTAAATATTGCTATTAAACGAACAATAGTCTTTTTAGTATGTCTTGGATAACAAGAACATACAATCCATTGGCTAGCGGATTTCCATACAGTGCGTTATTTTTTTCATAAGTTTTATTTTAGCAATACTTTTTTTGCTAAACCGTATGACTATAGACTGCAAACAGGGTTATCCACCAACAATTTCGGGTTCACCCTGTTGACGGAGCAGAACAGCTTGAGCAATTTGATTGGCTAGCTTGTCTGATGCTCCAAATTCTTTTTTTGCAATCTGGGCGATATCTTTAAATGTTTTTTCACTGGGAATAGTACCAAGCGTGCCTGTTTCTTTAAGGGCATCAATCTGACTTTGTTTTACAAGAAGGGCTTTTTTTAATGCGGCAGCAGCTTCAGTGCCTTTTGTGCCTGCGGGCACAAAAGTGTCTTTTTCTAGAGAAGGTGGCTTCGGGCCAATGTTTTCTTTAGCTGTTTGATTTGCACTTGGACTTGCGGCATTTGTACTAGCAGCAGTTTTGATTTTTTTATTTGCAGGCCCTGTTTGTGAATTATTTTGACCTAACGGACGCTTGTTGGGGTTGCCGTTTCCAAAATTAACTCCTGACATCAATTATTTCTCCCTGATTGCTTTGCGTTTCAACGCGATTACAAAACTTTTTTTAGATGAATGGTGTCTGTTTGCTCTGCTTTACTTTAAAGTTAATGGCCGTAGATTAGACGAATATCCCTTCTTTATATTCTGTTTCGGCAAAAATTGAGTAACTGAATGGATTTCTATCACCTTTGTTACAT
>JBCDLA010000062.1:0-14542 GCA_038745945.1 Cyanobacteria bacterium P01_H01_bin.74
CCCAGCTCAGAAAGCTAAGACAGATAAGGCACGTTTTTTAATCAGTCAAAACAGAACGATATGAATAATTTCAAAAAAAGAAACAATTTTGGTAATTGATATTAACAGAGATTATTGAGGAAGAAAAAATGAGGCGGACTTCTATTGTATATTTTCTTCTATATCAATCCTTTTTCTTAATAGTCTTTATTTTTCTATTATAAAGTGTTCCTTTTAAAAGAAAAAGGATGAGAATTATCATAATACAGGGATAATAAACATTCCAGACAAAAGGTATTTTGGGCTTCTTAACTGGAATTTATTGAATGTGTACTTTACTTATTCTGTAATAGAACTGTTGCACTGGCGGCAATGGCCTCTTGTGTTCCTATAGGTGCAAATCGTTCGGCAGTTTTTGCTTTTACTGAAATACTTTCAATGGGATGGCAAAGCAATGTTGAAAGCCGGGCTCTGATATTAAAGACGTGCGGGCTTAACTTGGGCTTCTCCAGAAAAACGGTGCTGTCTATATTAACAAGGATATAGTTTTCTTGAGCGATAAGCTTCATCACTTTTTCAAGCAGCACAGTACTATCAATATTTTTGTATTTGTCATCGCTGGGCGGGAAATGATACCCGATATCATTGAGTGCACAAGCCCCCAGCAATGCATCAATTAAGGCGTGTAACAAAACATCCCCGTCAGAATGGGCAATGGTTCCTTTTGAAGACTCTGGAATTATTATCCCACCCAATGTTAGTGGTTTATTCGCACACAATGCGTGAAGATCATATCCTTGCCCAATCCGGAAAGCCATTGTTGCTTCAACTCAGTGCAAGCTGAGGTATAACATGCTTTTCAATGGCAATAGCCACCCCGTCTTTATCAATGGGTGCTGTTACATCATCAGCCACAGCTTTCACAGCATCTGGCGCGTTGCCCATTGCAACGCCAATCCCAGCCCCAGAAATCATTGAAATGTCATTCCCTTGATCGCCAATGGCCATAATTTCGTGAGGTTGAATATTGTGTTGATCGGCCAGTAGTTTGATTGCATTCCACTTGGACACAGAGGCCTCAATAATTTCGCAGAAATTGGTTCGTGACCGGCAAAAAGTCAGTTTGCCGTTAAAAGTTTTTGCCAGTTTTTCAAGCAAGCTGTCAACACGTGTGTCATCTATCACCATAATTTTTGTGGGAGCGCTGGTTAACTGGTCAAGCAGATTTGTTGCAAAATTTGGTTGTACAAGGGCTGTTTTGGCATAGAAACTGGCAAAGGCATTGTCCGGTGTGGTCCACAATATATCATCAATGTACATATTAATGTGATATTTTTCTGCAATTAGCATTTTTAAAAGTTCAGCTGCTGTTTCAAGAGCAATAGGGCTATGTAATATAACCTCATGGGGGGGAACTAAACCTTTAATCAGTGCACCTTGATAGGCAATTAATGGTTCAGTGATACCAATTTGCTTCGCAAAAGAAACGGCTGAAGGGTACATACGACCTGTTGCAATGACCAGTTTTATGTCAGTCTCTTTTAGCAGATGCTTAAGCGTACTCAGCACACGAGACGATATACCCAACTCGTGACTGACAACAGTCCCATCTAAATCCAGTGCAATCAGTTTAATCATTATGGTTTAAAGCTTTACTCAGTTGATTCAGGCATCTTTTATTCGTATTTTGTATTTGTCTTTTCTGTATTTTATCCATATTTTCTCACCTTATTGTAGCAGCTTATTTTGTTTTAGCGCTAATATCCTGGTAAACATGAGTGAGTAAACACGGTGGATCGGTTAAAACCAAGTTAAACAGATGAACTTCACGGAGAGAACCAGACAAGGTTCTGCCCAATTGCAAAAAAATCGCTTATAATATAGCTAATGAAGTAAAGTTTCATAATGAGGACCCCCTGGCTATGCGTGCAAAGGCATTTTGGTTAATATTGGTTGCATTGGGTTTGGGAACAAAAAGACATTGGCACATTCTTGTAGCTATTATTCTAGGAATTGTTTTAGGCGTTTACTTTCCTTACCCTGAACTCACAGGTGATTTTGATCAATTTGTCTTAATCCATCAGTTATTTGACTTTGTTGGCCAGGTCTTTATTCGCTTGATTACGATGGTGGTTGTTCCCCTGGTGGTAAGTTCACTGATTGTGGGTATTTCTTCTCTGGGGGACTCCAAGGAACTGGGTAGAATGGGGGTTAAGGTTCTGGTTTACTTTACTGTCTTTATGATTGCAAGCGCTATTTTGGGCGCCGGACTTGGGCTTATTTTTCAGCCAGGTCAAAGTATTCCGCAGAGTTTCTTAACCCAGGAATCCACGGAAACAGTCATTCAAAAACTACAAGAAGTTCCTAAGCAGGACTTGTGGGTCCTGCTATTGAGTTTGGTGCCTAAAAATCCACTAGAAGCTCTTGCAAAAGCAGACATGGTTCCTGTGATCATTTTCACTATTCTGTTTGGTTCAGCCATTGCTAGCATTGGCGATGCAGGCAGGCCCATTAACGCTTTCTTTGAATCGGTTTTTACAGTCACAATGAAATTAACCGACTGGGTCATGACCTTGGCTGTTCCTGGCATTTTTTCATTAACCTTTATTACGGTTGCCAAATCGGGTGTCGAAATTTTTAGTCAATTATCGTTGTATGCGGTTGTTATTTTGTTGGGTCTCTTGATTCAGCTGTTTGTTATTTTTCCGGTGATGTTGCAAGTTTTTGCCAAAATTAATTTCATGAATCTGTACCGTGCTGTTTCTGAAGCATTAATGGTCGCATTTGGAACGGCCAGCACCTCTGCGACACTACCCATTACCATTGCCTGCATGGAACGCCGGGCTGGGGTATCCAGTCGAATTGCAAGCTTTGTTTTGCCGGCGGGGGCCACCATTAACAAAACCGGCACTACCATGTTTGAAGTTATTGCTGTGTTTTTCTTGATGCAGGCTTATCATATCCCGATGACCCCGTATTCAGTCATTATGATTGTCATTTTCTCAATTGTTGCCTCTGTTGGTACTGCTGGTGTCCCCAGTGGTGGATTAATTACCATTGCCATTGTAATCAGCAGTATTGGTAAATTTGATATGAGTAATCTGGCAGCTGGTTTATCTTTGCTTTGGGCCATTGATAGAATTCTGGATATGTGTAGAACATCCGTTAATGTGATGAGCAGCTGTATTGTTGCGGCACTGGTGGCATCCAGTGAAGGCGAGTTAAACCGCGATATTTTAAACAATCAGGACAACCTGATGGAGGTGATTTAGCACCTGTTGCTGTTTTGACGCAGGGGTTGCAGGTCGTATGATTTCGGTTCGATTACAAATTGTTGTGGCTGTTGCCTGTTGTTTTTGTGTAACAGCAATCAGAACTGTTGACGCCCAAAGCGTTATGCCCAGCCAGCAGGCGATGCCAGCTCAAGAAGCTCAAGAACAAGAAAAGCAAAAGCAAAAAAATCCAGAGCCCGCCAACTTTTCAGAACAATCAAACAGTGCGGAAGCAGACTTACCCCCCGGTGCAACGGCATATAACAAAGGGGTCGACCTGTTTCAGATTGCACAAAACCAAGCGGAAAAAGGCAATATTGTTGGCCAAAAGAAACTGCTCAAAGAAGCCGTCAAGCAGTTTAAACTGGCGACCAAGCAAAACGCTTCTCTTGTTGAAGCTCCCAGTAATATTGGCTTTGTCTACCTGACTTTAAAAAAATATAAAAACGCGGCCAAGTACTTTGAGCAGGCACTCAGCATTAACCCGAAGCACTTGAACAGCTTAAACGGCCTGTCGGTTGCTTATGTGTTTCGTAAAAAATATGAACCCGCGTTAAACACCCTGGACCGCTTAATCCAGTACGATCCAGCCAATGTCCTGTACTATTTTAATAAGGGCAGTCTTTTACAGAGTATGCAGCAAATCAAGCGCGCTGAGCAATCGTATTTAAAAGCATTGGAGATTAACCCTGGTGACCAACGGACATTGTTTAACCTGGGTACATTGTATGAAAATCAGGGCCAGTTTAAAAAAGCCAAATCGTATTACGAGAAATCAAAAAGCGCGGACGTTGGCAATGCCATTGGTCTGGAAGCACTCAACCGGCTTAATGCCATCAACGCTGCATTGCAATAGGTTATTTTTTGGCATGAAAAATATGAATGGCATTGTTTTCAACAGCTTCAGCAGCCTCCATCCACGATTCTGACAACGTGGGGTGGGCATGCACTGTCAGGGCCAGATCATCTGCCGTGGCACTCATTTCAATGGCCAGGGTAATTTCTGAGATAATTTCGGATACATCTGCCCCAATGCATTGCGCACCCAAAATGGCATTACTCTTGGCATCGGTAATCAGCTTGACCATCCCGGTGTGTTCTTTACCCGCAGTGTCTTTGCTCATGGGAAGGGTTAAGGCCCGGCCATTGGCGGCAAACGGAAATTTACCCACTTTAACGGCATAGCCATATGCTTTTGCCGCTTTTTCAGATAAGCCAACAAAAGCAATTTCAGGATCCGAAAAAATGACAGCAGGCATAACACAGGTTTTGGCAGTTCTGGCTTTACCTGCAGCTTGCTCAGCCGCAATTAAGCCTTCTCGGCTGGCTTTGTGGGCAAGCAAGGGGCCACCGGTAACATCCCCAATGGCATAAATTGATGCCGTTGCCGTTTGCAGCCAGTGGTTGGTTTCAATAAAGCCAGCCGCATTGCTGCTCAAGTTGGCGGCAGACAAGTTCAGGGCCTCGGTATTGGGTTTTCTGCCCACACAGACCAACACTTTTTCAGCGTTAATTGTGGTCGTGGCCGACTTGTTGCGTCCTTTTGCACTTCCTGTGTTTTTGGCAGTATCTGCCACAGTTAACTGGGCACCAGCATCCGGTGAAACAACCGTGCACCCTTGCACCGAAGATGACAAATGTAATGCAATGCCCTGGTGCTTTAACGCTTTTTTCAGCAGCCGGGTAATGTCATCATCCAATGCGGGCAGCAACCGGTCTTGCTGCTCGATTAAAGTCACCTGTGTGCCCAGTTTGGCATAAAGGGTTGCTATTTCAAGCCCAATGACCCCAGCGCCAACAATGGCCAGAGATTGGGGAACATGCTGAAGTGACAAAACTTCTCGGGAGCCCAGAACCACCTGATGATCCAAAGGGAGATGAGGCAGGGCAATGGGAGAAGAGCCAGTGGCAATAATACTGTGCTTTGCCGTGCGAGTCAGCTTTTGACCGTTTGACTCGGTAATTTCCAGACTATGCGGCGATTGAAAGCAGGCCTCCCCCGAAAGAACAGTCACCCCATTGGCAGACAGCAATTGCTTGACCCCCTGGGTTAACCGGTCAACAATGCCGTTTTTCCAGGCTTGCATCTGTTTCATATCAATTTGGATATCCGCTGTGACAATGCCAACTTGGCTGGCCTGACACATTTTTTCATACTGCTTCCCGGCTTGAATCAGGGCTTTGGATGGAATACACCCCCAGTTGAGGCACACCCCGCCAATGGCTTCTTTTTCAACCAGGATAACCGATTGCCCCAGTTGGGCTGCCCGGATTGCCGCAGTATATCCCCCCGGACCGCCGCCGATAACAATCAGATCCGCATCATATGATGCTGGCCCTGTTTGCTCAGTGGGATTGCCACTGGCCAAGCCGTCAAGTTCTTTAGAAATCCCAGAGTTGGCCACCGTTTAAAGTTCTCCAGCCAATAGCAGCAAGCTGGGTTGCTCCAGGTAGCGGGTAACGTGGTTAATAAACATGGCCGCTTCCGCCCCGTCAACCAGGCGGTGATCACAAGAAATAGACAGGGTCATCATCTGGCGGATAACAATTTGATCCGTACCATCCACAACCCGGACAACCGGGCGTTTGCCCATTTTATTGACCCCCAGTATGGCCGCTTCCGGGCTGTTAATGATAGGAATGCTCATCACCCCGCCCAGTGACCCGATGCTGGTAATGGTAAACGTACCACCGCGAACCTGATCAACTGCAAGCTGATTATTCCGGGCCGCCCGAGACAGGTGTGAAATTTCTGCTGCAAGCTGTAGAATGCCTTTTTCGTGGGCGTTATGAACCACTGGTACAATGAGGCCGGCATCGGTAGCGACCGCAATGCCAATATTGTAAAAATGCTGATAGACAATTTCTTGTGCGCTGTCATCCAACATGGCATTCAAGGACGGAAATTCGCGCAAACCTTCAATCACAGCCTTAATGATAAAAGGCAGAAAATTCAGGCGGATGGCTTTCTCTTCAGCAGCGGGCAGCAATTCTTCACGGAGGGCCAGCAAACCCGTCATATCCACATCATCAGCGTAGGCAAAATGCGGAATGTTCTGCTTGGCATGCAGCAGGTGTTGTCCAACTTTACGGCGTACCCCACTGTAAGCAACGCGACTGGTTTGGGCACCGCTCACTGTCAAAGCAGAAGGCAATGGCACATGTGCTAGTGCAGTGGCAGCCTCTTGATTGCTTTCAGCAGACGGTGACGGACTGGACGGTCGTTGTTCTGATTGCTCAGACTCTAGTTGATCGGTCTCATCACTTTTTGTGTTATTTGCCCTTTTTGTATTATTTTCACTGTCATTGCCGCCTAAGCCTGCGTGATCACTGCTTAAAGGATCACTGTCTCTGGGTTCATTGTTTACACGCGCTGTCATTGCATCATTACTAGGGCTTGATGCACTAGGGCTTAATGCACTAGGACTTGATGCGTTTTCTGCAGGATGGGTTCCAGCAGTTTCTTTGTGGGATTTTTCAGCAGTACGGTAAATGTCATCCGGGGTAATTCGTCCGTTTTTCCCAGTACCTTGCACACTTTCCAGTGAAACGCCCAACCCACGGGCTAAACGGCGGGTTGATGGCGTAGCCAGAATAACGGGATCGCCGTTGGAATGTGTGGCGACTGAAAAGGGCTGATTGCTCTGGCTAGACTGTTTTGGCTGGCTGACCTGGCTGGGCTGGCTCAAAGTATCTTCTGCGGGTTTTGGCATTGTTACAGTCAGATCGGGCTGCTCGGTTGCGCTTTGCTTTATTTCATGGATTGCAGTGCCAGGTGATGCGAGTGTTTTAGGATCAGATACTGCTGCTGGAGGCGCTGGCTTACTGTTAATCTGCTCACTGTCAACTTCAGCGTGTTGGGTTTCTGGATTTAGAGGATTGTCTTCAGAGGCCGTTTCAAGCATCGGCGCTTCACTGGCACCCGTTTCAATAATTACCACAGGCTTGCCCACCAAAATGACATCGCCCACATTACCCATCGTGGAGACAACCCGGCCAGAAACAGGCGAAGGAATTTCAGCCGTTACTTTATCAGTCATCACTTCCAGCAAGGGCTGATCTTCTTCGACGCTGTCGCCAGCATGAATTAGCCACTGCACAATTTCACCGTCGTGAATGCCTTCACCAATATCAGGGAGTTTAAATGTGTACTGCATAGAATACTGTCTTTACTATCAAGCTGTCGTTAGAATCAAAACGTGAAACAAAGGGCCGTTTTTTAGTGAATTCACTTAAAGTTAACTGTAATTAAAACTGTCTTTCAGCGCCAGATAAACCCTGGCAGCATCGGGAACATAAATTTTTTCCAGCGCGTAAGGAAAAGGCGTATCAAAGCCTCCCACCCGAATAATGGGCGCTTCCAGAGAGTCCACAGCCTGCTCGGCAATCAGGGCTGCTATTTCTGAGCCGTAGCCGCAGGTTTTGGGGGCTTCATAAACAATGACAGCCCGGCCAGTTTTTTTCACCGAATCCAAAATACTCGCCTCATCAACCGGATAAAGTGTTCTTAAATCGATAATCTCAACGCCAATTCCATCGCGTTCTGCGGCAATGGCAGCAGCCTGCTTACACGGTTCAACCATTGCACCGTAACAAAACAGGGAAATGTCATCGCCGGATTGAACAGTTCGCGCCGGACCAATCGGCACCGTATAGTCACCCTCTGGCACGTCGCCTTTCACTGAGCGATACAGCTTTTTGGGCTCCATGTAGATAACCGGGTCTTCACCGCGGATGGCACTGGCCAGCAAACCTTTGGCATCAGCAGGGGTTGATGGAATAACGACTTTCAAACCGGGGGTGTGCGTGAAATAGGCTTCAGGACTTTGCGAATGATAAAGTCCTCCACGAATCCCACCCCCATAGGGTGTCCGAATAACAACCGGTGCTGAAAACTCCCCACCAGAGCGGTAACGCAATTTGGCCAGTTCTGAGACAATTTGATCGAAAGCCGGATAAATAAAATCCGCAAACTGAATTTCTGGCACAGGTTTTAAGCCGTTAATGGCCATTCCAATGGCCATACCAATAATGCCGGTTTCTGTCAGCGGGGTACTGAAACTGCGGTCCTCGCCAAACATGCGCTGCAAGTCCTGGGTTGCACGAAAAACCCCTTCGTTCAGGCCAACATCTTCACCAAACGTCAATACACGATCGTCACGCTGCATTTCTGTTTTTAGCGCATCGTTTATGCCTTGAATGAGTGTTTTGGTTGCCATCACCGGTTAACCTGTTTTCAATAATAATGCACAACAAAAGTGTGTAACGAGTAAAAAAAATTAAAGCAATTCAATCATAGATAAAACGACAATAAAAAAACGAAAAGTTGAGTCAGAAAGCATTTGGGCAGCATGGCACCAGGTGGTTTTGTCAATTTACAGCGGGAATTCACCGCTATCTGTGCGCACAATGCCTTCTTCCCGGGCAAGCAGTTGTGTCATTTGCCGAGTTAATGCCGGAGGCATATCGGCATAAACATCTTCAAACATCGACTGCCAGTCTGGATCATGTTTTGAGGATTCCGCTGCAGTAACCGCCTGATTAATGCTGCTGGTGGCCTGATCCCAAACCGATTGCTCGTAAGCTTCATTCCAAAGGCCCGCATGCGTTAAAAAGCGGCGGGTTCTGGCAATGGGATCGAGCGCGTCATTTCGCCAGAGATCGCTTTCATTGCCGCGGTAACGGCTCGGATCATCGGATGAGGAATGCGGCCCAACCCGGTACGTTACCAGTTCAATTAACGTTGGCCCTTCGCCAGCGCGTGCCCGATCGTAAGCGTCTCTGGAAACCTGATAGACTGCCAGAAAATCGTTGCCGTCAACCCGGATGGATGGGACGCCGTAGCCTTCACCCTTGCTGTGCAGGGTTTCAGCTGCACATTGTTTGGCAACCGGCTGAGAGATGGCATAGTGATTGTTTACAATAAAAATGACAAGGGGCGGCTTGTAAATGCCGGCAAGTGTCATGGCAGAATGGAAGTCGTTTGAAGACGTTCCGCCGTCACCAATATAGGTCACAGTAATCTCAGCACTTTTTTTGTAGCGAGAAGCCATGGCAGTGCCTACGGCATGGGCCATATGGGTGCCAATCACACTGGAAAAACTGACATAGCGGGTGTCTTTGTGGGTGTAGTGCACCGGCATTTGCCGTCCTTTGGCCAAATCACCAGCGTTGCCAAAAAGCTGATTGGTCATAGTTTCCAGAGGCACCCCACGGTACAGCAAAATGCCGTGCTGCCGGTAATACGGGTAAACCCAGTCCGTGTCTCGCAAGGCGTGGGTGGTCGCAACCTGAACGGCCTCTTCACCAAATGCGGTTAAACAAAAACCAATGCGTCCACTGCGCTGCAATTTGGTTTGCCGTTCATCAAACGCCCGAATGAGAATCATGCCCTCGTACATGCGTTTTACATCATCTGCCCCCAGGCTGCGCGGGATTTGAGACGCCTTGCAATCGGCATCCAGTATTTTGTAGAGCGGCAAGCTGTTGTTGTCTCTATCAGTTTCTGATGCATCCCCAGTGGGTTGTTTGACCGGGTGGGCTGGTGTATTAAACGGTTTGGCCATCAGCAGTTAAATTCCGGTTTTAAAAAAGACGGGTTAAGCAGAGAGAATTTCTTGTCATTAGTTTAAGCCAAACGGCTCTGAATAAACAACTCCCCTGCACGATACGAACTTCGAACCAGGGGGCCTGAGGCGCAGAATAAAAACCCAAACTCCTGCTCTGCAACTATTTTCCAGTGTTTAAACTCATCGGGAGAAACAAAGCGTTTTACCGGAAAATGGTATTTGGTTGGCTGCAGATACTGGCCGAATGTGATAATATCCACTTTATTTTCACGCAAATCACCCAGACAATCGCGAATTTCAGTATCGGTTTCTCCAAGGCCAAGCATTAACGAAGACTTGGTGTAACGCGCTGGAGAAGCTTGCTTAATTGCCTTTAAAACAGACAGGCTCTGACGGTAGCCTGCCCGACGGTCCCGAACGGTTTTCGTCAGACGGTCCACGGTTTCAATATTGTGGGCGACTACTTTCAGCTGCGGGGAACTGTTCAAAAGGGTTGTTAGACACGCGGCATCATCTTGAAAGTCAGGAATTAAGGTTTCAATAATACACTGGGGCGATTGCTTGGTAATGGCTTGAATGCAGCGGGAAAAATGAGCAGCACCCCCGTCTGGCAAGTCATCTCGGTCAACAGAAGTCAGCACCACATACTGCCAGCCAGCTTCTGCAATCACTGATGCCAGTTTTTCAGGCTCATTGTCATCAAGCCATCCCCGAGGGTTCCCTGTTTTAACCGCACAAAACCGGCAGCCACGCGTACAGGTGTCTCCCATAATCATAAAGGTTGCGGTTCCTCCGCCCCAGCATTCGGCAATATTGGGGCACCGGGCTTCCTGACAGACCGTTGCCAACTGAAATTGGCTGGCTTGTTTTTTTAAAGCCAGATACTTTTCACCACTTGGGGGCCTGATTTTTAACCAGTGAGGTTTGCCCAAAGGTGGCTGTCCTTGGGCTGCCGCCATTTTTGTTGTGTCCGGATCTGATATGACCAATCTTCTATATGTCCAGTTGAAGCCGCTAACGCCCTGGAGCAAGGGCCAGTGATGGTTTTTTGATTGATTAAAAAGTTACCCCTGGTTATGCATTCTTTTAAATGCAAGTTGTTATTCTTATTATACCCCATAGGCGGGCTTTAATAAACCGAATCAATTCTGTTTAATTAATTCTGATTTAAGACCGGGTTATAAATCCTGATTTAAGACCGGGTTTTCAATGGGGCCAGATTACTGGATCTCACAGCTTGCCGTCAGTTGATGCCAGCGCAACAGCCCTTTCAAAACCAGGTTGTCGTGAATGGCCGCATCACTGATAGCAGGGAGCATGCCAGTGAAAACGCTCGCTTTTTGTTGTGCAGGATATCCAGCAGCAAGCGTGGTTTTTATGCTCGTGGTTTTCATGTTCTTGGAAATGGCAACCACAGTATGTGCAAGCCCGCCAGTCAAAACAAGCTGCGCTTCGTCTTGATTTTTGCCGTCAGTATTATTTTCAACACCAGTGCTGTGCGACTGGCTCAGCAGCTGTGTTGCACAATTCAAAAGGGTTGCAACACCACCCAGATAAGCAATACTGTATCCCAGGCCCAGCGATTGCGTGGTGCTGAGTCCAAAGCGATCAAATCCCTGGGTTGGCAGATCAGAAAGGGGCAACGCCGGCAACTGCGTGACTGTCGGCAAGATGCTAATGTAGGTCTGCAAGCCCGGCAAAATATAACCGCCCAGGTAAGCCCCGCTTTTCGAGAGAATGTCAAGCGTGGTGGCCGTCCCAAAACTCAGCACAATGGTCGCCTGATTTTTGTTTGATTTTTTGATTTTTGATTTTTTCGAACTTGGTTTTTCTGGGTTCGATTTCTTTGGGTTTGATTTTTGCATGTCCACCTTTTCGGTACAGATATGCTGGGCTGCAAAGACGGCCAGCTGCCGGTCAATCCCAAGCTGCCCGGGTGCGTATCTTGAAAAATCCGGCAATGGATTTGTCAATTTGTTTGAGCCCTCATCACTGTATTGCCAGCACTTGTTTTTCCAGAACATTTCTTGGGACAAAATGATCATGTTACTCATGTCGCAATGACAGGCCGATGCCAGAACTTGGGCTATTTGGGCAGTCAGATCGGGTTCGCAGACACTGGCCATCAGGATTTTTTCATACTTTATAGCCCCATGCTTTACTGCTGGATTTGCTGTCAGCACTGTCAAAAGACCCGCTTCAATTTTTTTAAAATTGGCTGTTTTACCGCTTGCTGATTGATGGCCTGCTGTTTTATTAAAGGCAACCTGGCAGACTGTGTGGAGGCTGTGCTTGTCTGAAAAGCCAAGCTTGATGGCAGAATTACCCACATCCACCAGCAGTATGGCGGTCTGGATTTGATTTTTATTGTAATGCAGGGTCATTATTTTAAAGTTTTGCCAATCAAGGGTGTTTATGTCTTTATCAGGGCGCCAGATAAAACTGGTTTTCAAACGCTTTCTAAAAAAAAATTCACCCGGCGGGCCTGTTGGTTTTAAGCAAGCATTTTGTCTAAAATAACACGCTATGGCGTTGAATAAAAAAATTGACGGTATTTTACCCGCCTTGCTGCTCGTCGGCTTGGGGCTTATTGCCTTTCTGATACGCTACCAGGCTGTTTCTTACGGCCTGCCGCTGCTTTTGTATGAAGACGAGCCCATTTACTTCCACCATGCCCTGGGCTTTGGGTTGGGTAACTGGGTGATTGACTACTTTAAAAAACCACCGTTTTTCCTGCAATTTTACGCCTTTTTTTACGGGGTCTTTGGCTATTTCAATCCAGTTGTTCTCAATCCAATCGCTTTCAACTGGCAACACTTTGTTGACGCTTTTTGGCAAGACCCAAGCCAGGTGGCTATTATTGGCAGAACGGTCAGTGTCGCATTGGCTGCAGGCACCGTGGTTTTAACCGGCTTAATTGGCAGGCAGCTCTCTAACTGGGCTGTTGGCCTGGCTGCCGCTTTTTTTATGCTGGTGGATGTGACCCATCTCAAAATATCAGCGGTGGTGATCTCGGATATTCCGTCGCTGTTCTGCATTTTATTGACCACCCTATTTGCCCTGCGCTTATTAAAAACAGGCTGCTGGCAGGCGTATTTACTGTGCGCCTTTGGGTGCGGGCTAAGTATGTCAATGAAATACAATGTCTTCTGTGTTGCCCTGCTGCTCAGCGCGCATTGCGTCTACACAGCTACGGTTACAGACCGAAGTACAGACACAAAAACAAGCACCCAAGGCCAGTGGCTTCGACGTTTACTCACGCATAACAGGCTCAAACTCTTAACCGCCCTGGGCTTTGTTGGACTAACATTTTTAGCACTCAATTCCAGTATTCTGTTCAACTTTAATGCCTTTCTGGGGGATTTGCTCTATGAACGCCGGCATATGCTCGCCAAGAATCCCAATGCGGCAGTTGATGCCTGGGTTCCGATGGTTTCTGCAGGCAAAATCTTTTTAAAGATTATCCCAGAGAATATTGGCTGGCTGATTTATGTGTTTTCCTGGCTGGGTCTGATTCTAGCTGTTAGAGAAAAAAAGAAGGCCTGGTTGGTTGCCCTGAGTTTTCCGGTTGTTTTTTTACTGGTGCTGTGCCAGTTTAAACTGATCAACGCCAAATACATGCTACCTGTTTTTCCTTATTTTTACTGCCTGGCAGCCTTCGCCCTTGTTTTTGTGACAAAAAAAATTGCACTTTGGCAAATCAACTGGCTTCAAAAAAAGACTGCTTTTTTTAATCAGCAAGGTTTGCTTGCGGGCCTACTTGTTCTGATTGTTCCTCTGGCGGTCTGCTGGAGTATTTTTTTATCGGGCCGTCACTTGGCCCTGACAACAAAAACAGACACCCGAAACCTTGCTGCAGCCTACCTGAACAAAACCTTGCAACCGGAATTATCTGGTCAATCAGTCTTGCTTGAGCCGGAAACATTAACGTTGAACCCGAGAGTCATTCGCAAAACATTTCAATTGTCGGTGTTAAAAAACGGACATTGGTCCCCTCAGCCTTTTGCAGAAAAGGCCTTGCTGAATGCTTTTTCTTTGGATCAGCCGGATGACTGGCCTGACCGTGTTGTGGTGAATCTGGGAATGGCAAAAAAAATGAAAACCACAGCATCTTTGGCCGATAAAAAGGGGCTGCCAGCCTACCGGATGCCCTATACCCCTGCATATTACGAGCATTTAAAAAAACACTATGTTGTAAAAAAAGTTTTTCTACCGGTGACTGCGCCCTTAACCATTTCTCAATTCCAAAACATTGTCACTCATGAAGGCGTTTCAGAGGCTTATCGTCTAATTCGCCAGAACGGTTCGAAGCGCGTGCGTCCTGGTCCTTTTTTACTTGTTTTTGCCTTAAAGCAATAGCATTAACTTATTTCTTTCTTGCGACTGTTTTTCGTTAAGGCAAGATTTTTCTCAAACATTTACTCTTCTTTTTACTTTGTCAACAGACAAGGGCTACGCAAAAAACTGCTTTTCCCCTAACAACCCCTTGGCACCAGAAGATTTCTCCTTTCTTTCGACTTTCTTGCGGTAAGACAAGATCTTCTCTTGAAACATATTTTCTTCTTTTACTTTGTTTTGTCAGGGGCCCTGGCTGGCCCCAAGTTTAATTTTTATTTTTTCCCTGGAAATTTTCCAGGAGCCCAGCCGTTTTTTTACACTTTCAGAAAAATCTGAACTCGCCACGGCTTCAAACAAGTTTCAAAGTGGTACAGCCTCCAAGGC
>JBCDLA010000063.1:0-14539 GCA_038745945.1 Cyanobacteria bacterium P01_H01_bin.74
CAGCTATACCAGTGCTCACTCGCAAAGGCAGTTTCTGAGGGGTCTGGCTCACGCCATTTTACCCCTCAGAACCAGCAACTTCTGCTATTTTTCCAAACTTGCTACGGGGCTTTACACTGGCGGAAAAATCTGCTGTTTGAGGTAGGCAAGTTAAAACTAACGCACAGCCGAAGCCTTGGAGGCTGTGCCACTTTGAAAATTGTTTGAAGCCGTAGCGAGTCCAGATTTTTCACGCCAGTATCAATAAACGGCTGGGCTCCTGGAAGCTTTCCAGGGAAAATAAAAATTAAGCTCGGGGCCAGCCAGGGCCCCTGACGGAGCAAAAAAAGTGTTTTTGAGAAAAATCTTACCTTCACGCAAAAGAACTGAAAGGAAATAAATTGCTTATAGGCAGAAAGCCTGTTGTGAAGCAATGCATGCATGCAGGAATCTGTTGAATCAATTCAAGCTTAAAAAGACTACTCGGCTCAATGAATTAACGCCTGAATCTGCTGAAAATCGGGTGTAATAAACAAGGAGGCCTCATGGGTATACGTCACATGGCCGGGATAAGACTGTGGAATTTTTTTGACATACCGGCTGTCAGTATAAACCACCGGCACGTTTTTACTGTACCGGGCAGAACTGTAATAAACCGTAAGCATGGCGGCTTCTTCCAGGACGGCATTAAAATGTTCGGCTTGCCGATCGGCCCGCAACACCACGTGCGATCCTGGCATTTCTTGCACGTGCAGCCAAATGTCGTGTGCTCTGGCAAGTTTACCCACCAGCATATCATTGCCAGTAGCGCTTTTACCGATAAATACTTTCTCTCCCGTTGAGGTTTCTACGGATAAAATACCACTTTGCTGCTTTAAAATTTCTGTTGCCAGCTGCTTGCCTTTTTTAAATTTTGAATTGTTGCGCACATTTTTTTTTAGATTGTTTTTTTTCTTCACGGACTTGTCTGCTGAGTTTTGAGACCGATTCATTGGATCCTCAGAACTTGTAAGGTTTTGCGCTTGCTGAAAGCCGTCTGGACGCGCCAGCCAGTCTTGCCAATCGGCTTGCAGGGTTTCAATATCGTGTAGGGTTTCGGCTTGCATAACCCATTGGGTAAAGTCTGTGTAAAAAGCCAATTCCTGTTGAATAACCGCATTTAATGTTTCAAAATGCTGGTTTTTACTTTTGGCTTTCTTAATTTTTTTATAGTATTGCTGGGCGTTTTCAAGCCAGCTGAATTGCGGATTTACCGCAATTTCAAATTGCCCGTTGTCTTCTGGCCTGTCGTCTTCATCAACTCTAAGAGTCGCAGAAGTCGGGGCCTGATTGAGTTGATTCTTTGCCCCCATAACCCCCAGAATGGTATCGGCGTTGGTTTGCCAGGCCGCCATTTTTTCTGAGGCAACCGGGTGGATGCTGTTTTGTTTTTCTCGTGCTCGCTTTTCTTGTTGCTCAATTTGTTTGCAGAGTGATTTTTGAGCTTCGGCAATGCGTTTTGCCGTGATATTGGAGACAAAAAACAAGGACACCATGGCATTCACCGTCTCTGTGTGAATCCAGTGATCGCGACTGCCATCATTACTGGCTTTTTCTGGATTGTTTTCTTCTGGGCTGACTTCTTTTGGGCCTTTTGCATGGTAAATGGCAAATTGCGTGTAAGGCACAGTTGCATACCCTGTATTTGAAGAATCAACGGATTGCAGTGCGCCTGGCTTTTTTTCCAGAAGATCACAGCTGTCAGGCCGTATTGCGCCAGAAATCAGTTGGAGGGCATCAAACAGCAGTTTGAAGGGATGAGGCGTTGCCTGAGAATTGGGATCAGGGCGGCTGTTTTCAGCATTCTCATACAAAAAAATTTCAGAAAATAATGCGTTTCTGGTATCCGGTATAGCCAGGGACTTGAACATCTGTTGCAAAACCACGGTTCCCAGACCCAAAAAATTGGCATTTAAAAACGAGCTGGGCGTCATATCAGCCGGGCACTGGGCAATCATATGCTGAAATGCTGAAAAAGCCATGCCCTGTATTGCTTTTTTTCCGCTTTGCTTGGGAGGCAGGCAGTAAGGCAACCCAGCAGCCAGCTCCCGGTAACTGCTCATGTGCTCACTCACCCCGTGCGCAACCGCAAGAATAGTGCCAGTATCCTGGCCTGACTTATTGTAGAGAATCATATTGGTATGCTTGCCCATCAATTCCAATGACAAGATCAGAGTCACTTGCTGACAGAGCTCATTTTCGGCACGGAGGGTAATATTAACAATCCGTTCATTGTCGATGGCATGAACCGACTGAACAATGCCACCGTTCAGGTGTTTTCTCAGCAGCATGCACAGTGCCGTGGGTTTACTGAATTGATTTAGTGTATATTGTTTTTTGAAACTTGCCGAAACAAGAACAACAAACGGCAATTGCGGGTTCAGGTGAATATACAGGTTTCGGTGGCTATCAGCTTGGGTCTGACCACCCCAGAAAGCAATGAGAAATTCATGGGCACTGGGGTGCTGAACTTTACTGACCTTAGAGCCTGGTAATATTTTATCCCACTCACAGGCCAAGTGATGAAGCGTGATTGAATCCAGTTGTTGCATGCCGGTTTTATTTTTTTAGGGGCTTACGGTTCAAAAAGGATGTGGGTATATAACTTCTTTTAAACAACTGCATCTTAAACAGCAGCATGTTTTTCAGCAGCCAGAATTTTTTCAATCAGTGTTGTCGTTGATATATTTTCAACCATCGGTACAAACCGAACAGCAGTCCCAAGGTCAGTTAAAACAGGCATTTCAGGTAAATTAGATTCATTGTATTGATCCCCTTTGACATAAATATCTGGGCCAATACGCTGAATCAGTGCCATTGGAGAGTCTGCATCAAACAGGGTGACATAATCAACGCAAGCCAGTGCGGCAATGACTTCAGCCCGGTCGTTTTCTGCGTTGACTGGCCGTTTGGGCCCTTTCAAACGACTGACCGAGTTGTCACTGTTTACCAGAACAACCAGTGTCTTTCCAAATGCCCGGCATGCCTGCAGGTATTTAACATGGCCAACATGCAAAAGATCAAAACACCCATTGGTAAGCACAACCGGAGAAGTTGTTTCCGGTGTTTCTGCCCGCCCAGCTTTTAAACGGTTGAGCAGTGTTTCTTCCGAGCAGACGATACCCAATTACTGCTTAATGACCTCTCTCTGGCTCTGGGTTCTGGGTGACGGCATTCTGGGTGGGTGCTTTGCTTTGCATGAGTGCATTTTGTTTTTTTGTATTTTGCTGGTCTGCTTTTTGACTTTCAGGCAATGCATTTTTTGTGGGTGCAGCAATATCCGCTTTTTGGTTGTCCATCGCTTTTGCTTCTGCTTTTTCAGCGTCTACCTTTGCTTTGGCTTTCATTTTTTCTGCTTCGGTCTGGTAATCGGGCTCAATGACAATTTCAGCCTGGGCCTTTTGGTCATCTAGCCAAGACTGAATAAATGCCTGCTTTTTCTGCATGCCAAGCTGCTGTTTAATAACCGGGCTGGCCTCAGTTAACGTCATTTGATGCTCGGGCTTGGTGTCTACCACTTTAATAATGTGGTAACCAAATTGAGATTCAACAACGCCTTCGTGGATTTTTCCGACAGGGGTTTTTTCCGCGGCTCCCCAAAATTTGGGATCAACACTGGATTGGGCCATATCTCCCAAATCACCGCCATTAATAGCAGACACTTTGTCCTCAGAGTTTTCTTTGGCAAAGGTTTCAAATTTCTCCGGGCTGGCAATCACTTGCGTGTATAAGGTATCGGCTTTTTGTTTAATGGCCGCTTTTTTTTCAGCAATGGCCTTGTTTAAGTCGTCATCTGAAATCTTTTCATTCTTGCTTTCAATCTCTTTTTTAATTTCAGGCACAATGGCTTTCAGCAGAATGTGTTTTGCATGAATGCGGAACGGTAAATCGAATTGCGCTTTGTGACTGTCGTAAAAGGTTTTGGCTTCACTGTCGGAAATATTGACTTTGTCGCCCCCTTTTAAGGTCATAAATTTTTCCATCAGTAAATTGTCTTTTAACATCGCGTCAAAGTCAGACTCAGTCATACTGTTTTGCTTTAGGAAGGCGGTAAACTGTTCTTTTAACTCAGGCTTGCTGTTGATGTTTTCATCTTTGTAAGCCTTAATGTCCTCTTCAGAAACACTCAGCCCCGCTTTTTCAGCTGCCGATTGCACCAACTGCTGCAAAATCAGCTTATTCATTGTCATTTGCTTCAATGTATCAGCCATTGCTGCTTTTTGTTCTTCGGTGGCATTGCCCAGCTGAAACGCTTTTTCAATTTCACTGTAGGCTTTTTCATAAGCAGCTTTGGTAATTACCGCACCGTTTACCGTTGCCACTTTGGTGTTTAACCCGGCATTGTTGGCGCACCCTGAAAATGTTATGAAGCCAACAATAATTCCTGAAAGTACCACACGTTTCAATGTATTCATTAATGCAATCCTGCCTATTCGTTGATTGATCTTAAATGGGTCCAATTGGTTTTTTAGATTCTTATTAAAGTCTTATTTAAGCTTAAAAAACCATATAAGCTGAGCAGAAGCTTACTTTTATTTTAGATATTTAGAAAATACTACCACAAAAAATGCAGTCCACGCTTTACAGTCTGACGGTGGGCACTTTTATTGGATGTCATCGGCATCTGGTGCCAAGGGGTCGGGGCCAATGGCATTGGCTTTGTCAGAAAACGCTCGATTGCTCAGTCCTGGTTTGCTCACACTTGAGCTGCTTTCTTCAAGCGTGTTTTCTGTAGTTTCTTTTTCTTTAAATTGCAAAGCAATTGATCCGGCGCGAAAGAGAACCGGCACTTTATTTAAAACCTGTTTTGCCCGCAAATCAACGGTCACCAGTTCATCGGATGCGGCTGGAACAATATACAGTATATTGCCGGCGCGCTGCATGGCACTGGGAAAACTACCTTCAGGCAGTGAAATGGTCTCTTCAACCGTTTTGTCAGACAGTGAAACAGCCGTTAAGTTTGCCGCCTCAGCAGATAAGACAAAAATGCTGTCTTTGTAAACAACCATTGAGACCGGCTTTTTGGGCATATCAATGGTTGCAACCGTTTCACCCGATTGATAGTCAATAACAGCAAGCTTATGCTTTGAACGGCTTAAAGCCCAGATCTCCAGACGAGCAGCCTGTGATTCAGCAGTTTTTGGGGTGTTATTCATTTTACCGGATGGCAGAATCTTTAAATCAGACAAATCCGACACGGCTTTCATGGTTCGCTCAACCAGTTTATCCTCAATATTAACAACCATCAGTTTTTGATCAAAGGCATCTGCAGCCAGGAGCCTGCGCTGCCTGTCTTCAGTATTGTATTGCGGAACAACGGCAATAGCGCCAGCAGAACTTTCAAGCGTAATATCATACAGTGGTGTTAATGAGACGGCATCAACAACACTTAAAAACGGCGAGAAACGGTTGCTGGTAACCAGTAAATCACGGGTGTTAGGGGCTGTTGATGGTTTAATGATGGCCGTCTGCGTGGGGCGTTTCCCGGTTTTAATCCGGGTTTTGACCAGCTCAGCGGCCGTATCAAAAACAACCAGTTCATCCGTTGACAGGCAAGGCATGTAAAGCAGTTGCTGATTGGATGCCAGCGCAATCGAAGCCGGTGCACAGCCAATATCAACACTGCTTGTTGTTAGCCCGGTTTTGGGGTTAATCTGCAAGAGTTTCTGGGTATTGAGATCATAAGTGTAGGCCGCTGAAACTTCTGTCAGTCTGTTTTGCGTGTCTGTCAATTCTGCCCTTGAGGCATTTGCTTTTTTTTCAAATGCTTCTCCTGCAAATGCATTCTCTACAAAATCTTGGCCTTTCTCAGCAAACGGCCCTGAAGATTGATTGATGTCAGGCAATGCCTTTAATTCGGGTTTTCCGGGCTTAAAAACAGGATTGTACGGCAGGCTGCCCAAAATCACTTTAAGCTCAACCGGCAAAAACAGGTTATTGGGCAAAACAAAGTCTTGGGGCAAGAGGCCCTGCTTTAACACAATGGGGTAAACGGACCGCCGAGGCACGGTCAGCCTGCCTGCTGTGGTCTGAACCAGCCGAAGCAGGTACAAATTATTATCGTAAGCTATCCAGTCCGGGTAAGTTTCACCGGGCGGGTCAACCGCCTGTACCTGAATCTTTCCCTTTTTTTTTCCGTCAGTTAAATCATCCTGCGGCAAAACGGGAATATAGCTTTCCCCATTACTGAATAACACCAGGCCGTCGAAGCGAATTTTAACATCAGGGTCAAGGGTCTTTAGATGGTTACGCACATCCTTGGGCAAAGTGGTTGCCTCTGCCTGTATATGAGCAAAAAAGATTCCCAGAGCCAGCACGATGCTGAATGCACCCTTTAATAAGCACTTGCCTATCAAGCGAAGTGCAAGAAAAAACTGAAAACAACTGGGGGTGGGCATAAGCAATGAAATTGACAACAGTTAGTCCGCTTGAAATAGGCTTTGGGGAACGTGAACATTACCCGCAAAAACGGATGCAGCCGGACCTGTCATAAAAACAGGACTGCCTGGTTCTGGTGTCCACTGTATGTGAAGGATACCGCCAGGCAATTCAATGTCAACGGCATTGTCGCAACGGTTTTGCAGGATGGCCGCAACAGCGGTGGCACAAGCACCTGTGCCGCAAGCCAGTGTAAACCCGCAGCCGCGCTCCCATACAGTGACTTTTAAGTGGCTTTTCGATTGAATCTCAACAAATTCAACGTTGGTTTTTTCAGGAAAGGCTGGGTGAACTTCCAGGAGTGGACCAAAAACGGCAGGGGATAATAAGTTGTTCTGGTGCCCGGCATGATTAGATTGATGATAATCAGACTGATCGGTTTGGAAAACAATGCAATGCGGGTTGCCCATGCTCACCGGCATAAGCCGGACTTTCTGCAATGACGGCGTCCCTGCTGACAGTTCGAGATCAAAAACCTGGGCCGCCAGGGGCAGTTTCTCACCATCAGGGCTTGCAAGCTTGCTTTCAAAAGGCACTTGCGTAGCCTCAAGAACAGGCGCCCCCATATTAACCGTCACGGTTCCATCGGTGTTAATAGTGGGTGAAATGGGTCCAGCCAGTGTTTCTGCGGTGAAAGAGGCTTTGTCAACAAGGTTATGGCGTTGTGCAAACCTGGCAAAACATCGGATGCCATTGCCGCACATTTCTGCCCAGGAGCCGTCACTGTTTAAGTAAATAAAGCGGATATCAGCTTCGGGCAGATTCACCGGTGGCCCGGCCAGAATCAGGCCGTCAGCACCAATGCCAAAATGCCGGTCACAGAGAAAGCGTGCGAGTTTTTCAAGAACCGGCTTGTTCTCAGGGGCAAGCAAGTTGATTTCGTTAATTGTAGTTTGTGGCAGCAAAACAAAATCATTGCCCAGGCCGTGCATTTTCTCAAAAGGCAAGGTTATGTCGCCTGATGCCTGCTTGACTAATTCCTGCTTAGTTGTCGATTTGGAAGTCGATTTGGATGCTGAGGGGTTTGATGGGTGCATTGTCTGATGCACAGTGTCTTGATGCGTTGCCATAAGATTGGATGCCTTAGTTGGATTTGGAGTGCTTGATTGCCATTGGCCAGTTTCAAGTGTATGGTATCATAGCACGAATAAAAACAGGCTTGTGAGATTGACTTGCGTCTCAGGCCAGCTCTAAATTCGGGTTGCAATTGGTTGAACTGATATATGGACTAACATACACACCTTAATGATCTTCTCTAGAAAAATTTCGAGCAGTTTTTGGCCAGGCCGTTTTTGGTCAGATCTTTTAATACTGGTTTTAGTTTGTGGCATCTTTTTCTTCTGGCAGCTGGGCAACAGCCCGCTTTTCGATCTGGATGAACCCCGTTACGCCGAAGCAGCCCGCGAAATGCTTGAAAATGGCAACTGGATTACCCCCTATTTTAATTATGAACTGCGTTTCGACAAGCCTATCTTTTTTTATTGGCTTATTGCACTCAGTTACCAGTGGTTTGGAGTTACTGAGTTTGCGGCACGCTTTTTCAGTGCCGTGGCGGCAAGCATCACCGTGTTTGCATTGTATGGCTTTGGCCGGTTCTGGCTGGGCAGAAGTTACGGATTGCTTGCGGCCGTGATGCTGTCCTGTACAGCTTTATTTATTGGGCTTTCCCGAATGTCAGTAACTGATATGACCCTGACCTGCTGGATGACCTTAACCAGCCTTAGCTTGTTTTTGGCAGCCCGGGTCAATTTAAAGTGGTGGCTGGCTGCGGGCTTTTTTTCCGGCCTGGCTGTCTTAACCAAGGGCCCCGTGGGGATTGTGCTGCCCGGGGCTATCCTTTTAATTTACAGTGTGTTTGCCCGTTGCTTTGTTCATTGTTTTTTTAACCGCTGGTTTTTGTTTGGGCTTTTGCTGTGTGGGGGCCTTTCACTGCCTTGGTATGTGGCTGCGTATCTGCAAAATGGCCCGATTTTTCTGGATGCCCTGTTTAAGCACAACGTTACCCGGTTTTCGGGCATTGTCTCTGGCCACAAGCAACCGGCTTACTTTTATTATGTGGTCTTGCTGGTGGGTGCTTTGCCCTGGACGGTTTATTTGCCGGCCCTCATTTATCGGCTCAGTGAGCTATTCAGAAATAAACACCTCAGAAATACACAAAATATGGACCGCCATGCCGAGAAAACCCGGCAACTGATGCTCTATGCCCTTGTGTGGGCAATTTTTACGTTTGTATTTTTTAATGTCAGTGCAACCAAGCTTCTCACTTATATACTGCCAATGCTTCCGCCTGTCGCTTTACTGTTTGCAGAAACGATAAATTGGCTCGATAAAATAGGGCTCGATAAAAATAAAAACCTTGATAAAAAACTGGATAAAAATAAAAAAAGAATGCAGCCCAAAACGCATCCAGCCTGGCGGTGGACAAGCCTTGGACTGGGCGTGTTTTTTTTGGCCAGCTGCATCGGGGCATGGCTTCTTATTACCAACATGGCATTGCTTCTGCCCCGGGAAGCCGCAGGCATTGAAGCCACCAACAGCAATACGGTGGTTGCCGTTGTTTTTATTTTAGGCTTATTGCCCGCCTTGTTTTTTTGCAGCCAGAAAAAAGCGGTGGCTTTGGCCGCCAGCCAGATTGGCATGCTTGCGGTTGTCATTCTGATTGCAACAACCACTGTTTTACCGGTGATTGGCCAGGCCACCCAAGGGACTATGTTGCATTATCTCAGCCTGGCCCAGGGAAAAGATCTCATTCTTTACGAAATTCAGCGGCCAAGCCTTACTTTTTACGGGCAGCGAAAAATCCACCGGTTTTCAAAAAGCTCGCACGATACCCTGCAACAGTACGTGACAGAAACCGTAAAACCACCAGCAACACCGGTTTATATCATCACCAAAACAAAGTATGTCAGCACATTGTCTAAGCAGTTACCCAAGATTATTTCAATGAAAACAGTTGAACAGAACCAGCCATATCGTTTATTGTTAATGCAGCCCAATGTCGATAAAACAATGAATACCCCATGAGTCATATAGCCCCATAAGTCATATAGCCTGAATTACACCGCATGAGTTATACTGCCGCCTATTCATCAGAGTCAAGACCTGCCTCCCCAATGGATGAGACCCCCTTTATGCCTGATACCCAGTACAGTGTTGATGTTTCCTTTATTATCCCGGTATATAATGAGGTCGAAAATGTTGACCCGTTAATCCGTGAAGTGGTTTTGACGGCAGAAAAGCTGAAGCGCTCATATGAAATTGTGGTGGTGGATGACGGCTCAAAGGACGGAACAGTTCAGGCGCTGAAGCATTTGAGTGAAAGCTTTCCGGTGCTTCGGGTAGTTTGCCTAAAACGCAATTTTGGCCAGACCCCTGCAACAGCAGCAGGCTTTCGGTTTGCGCGCGGCAAGTATTTTGTGACCCTGGACGGTGATCTCCAAAACGATCCGGCCCAGGTGCCTGAAATTATTGCCATGCTTGAAAATGAAGCCCTGGATATTGTTTGTGGCTGGCGGAAAGACAGAAAAGACAAGGCCATTACACGCAAACTGCCTTCCATGATCGCCAACTGGCTGATTGGGGTGACCACGGATGTAAAAATTCATGATTACGGGTGCTCGCTCAAGGTGTACCGGGCTGAGATTGCCAAAGCAGTTCCCCTTTACGGTGAAATGCACCGCTTTATTCCGGCATTGGCCAGTATTGACGGGGCCGTGATTAAAGAGGTGACGGTTAACCATCGCCCCCGTGTTGCAGGCAGCAGCAAGTACGGGCTTTCCAGAACGTTTCGGGTTGTATTGGATCTGTTAACGGTTTTGTTTTTAAAACGCTTTTTAACCCGTCCGCTTCAACTTTTTGGCCGGGTCGGCTTAACGTTTCTGTTTATTGGCCTGCTTACCCTCACTTATTTAACCGTTGACAAGCTGCTGTTTATGCATGACATTGGCACAAGGCCGCTCTTAATTTTAGGTGTGTTAATGATGATTACAGGGGTTCAGCTGATTAGTACGGGTTTAATTGCAGAAATTCAGGCCAGAACCTATTTTGAGTCGCAAGACAAGCCCATTTTTACAGTCAAAGAAATTATTTAACGTGACGTTTAGCAGGCAGCGGCTTTGTTTTAAAAAAAGTCTGGCTGTTTGGTCTTAATCCAGTTTTGATTTCAGATACCCATACCAATACTGATAGCCAATGGGCTGAAACGGCTCAGCCAAAAAGCAACCCCGTTAAACTGGTTGTCAAAATTACGCTCAGTGTACTGTTGCTTATCGTTATTGTTCAGTATACAGGTTTGGAGGCAACACTGGAAAAGTTGTCTTCGGCCAACCTGTGGTACATTCCGGCTGGTGTTGTGTTTTATCTGTTTTCACAACTGATCAGCGCTTACCGTTGGCAGTTTTTAAGTGTGGCATTAAACTTTCGGTTTACATTGCTGACGTTTTACAATATCTACTTAATTGGTATGTTTTTTAACCTGTTTTTGCCGGGTGCCATAGGCGGAGACATGCTGCGCATGGTTTACCTGGCCCGAAACGCCAACCGGAAAAAGCGGGAAGCCCTGCTCACACTGCTGGCAGAACGCGGTGTTGGGCTTATTGCCTTATTGTTTTTAAGCACGCTGGTCTGTTTTATTCCGCCTATGAATCAGCGCGACTTGTCGTTGCCCCTGCAACTGCCAGTGATTATGAAAGCAGCGGTTTCCATTGATTTACGTCTTATTTTATATGCATTGTCCAGCATAATGGTAATGGGCTATGTTGCTTTGTGGATGCTTCCCTTAAACAAGTTGACCAAAAAGCTTCAGGCTTTAACCCTACTGATTCAAGCCCGGGTGTACTGGGCTGATACAACGCTGTTGGTTAAATCCATTGCCATTTCGCTGCTGGTTCATATGATGATGGTTATTATGCACCTTCTGATTGCAACGGCTCTTGGGGTTTCTGTGCCTGTATTGTATATTACGGTGGTTTACGGCATTGTTTCTCTGGCCAGTGTATTGCCCATTGCCTTTAACGGGTTTGGTGTCCGAGAAGGTGTTTATGTACTGTTATTAACAAAAATTGGGATCAGTCCACAAACTGCTTTAGCATTTGCATTGTATTGGGTTATTATTTCTACGGTGACTTCATTGCTGGGTGGCATTGTTTTTTTACAGGGCAAGCACAAAGCCTCTCAAATTGCTGCCTGATCACCCGAGAAGCTGTTGCTAGAGGCTAAAGTGTCCACGGTCTGACAGCTCGCCACAAAGTTTTCATTAATGCAGATTTTTTACAGTTTTTTCAATAAGGGATTTGACCATGTTATTTTCTTCCAAGAACCACAAGTCCACTGTGCTACTGGCCTGCTTGTCTGTGGCATTATTAACAGTGTCTGCAACTTTACCCCTTGCTGAAGCCAAATCGCTTACAAAAACTGAAGCCGCAAAAGCCTCTGAAAATATTATTGCGACCGAAGGGGCTGCAGAAATTGAGGGCAAGCCGGATTCTGTCAGTGTCAGAATATCCATTAATACCAAAGATGATGTTTTGGAAAATGCCCGCGATATGAGCAATCAAAAAATGACTGCCATCATGACGGCCTTAGAAGAACTGACACTTGACGGAAAAAAATTAACCGCACTGAGTCTGGAAACCTCAGGACTGAGTGTTCACCCCTTGTATGAAGCCTACAAAAAGAATCACATAAGAAAAGTGATTGGCTATGAAGTCAACAACACCGTCGATGTCACTGCAAAAAATTTACCTTATGATCAACTTGAAACTGTTGGCGGCAAATTGGTGGATCTGTCTTTAAATGCAGGCGCAAACCACGTGGGGAGCCTGCGCTTTTTTCTGGATGATATAAACAGCCTTGAAAAACAAGCCCTTCAGTTGGCCATGGAAGACGCCCGGGCTAATGCTGATATTTTGGCAAAAGCAGCCGGTGTAGTTGTGACGGGTGTGAAAAGCATTCACGGTAGTCCTGTAAGAACCTATACCAAGAAGCGATATCAACACCGCCTTGCTTCAGGGGCCATGGCCATGGATGCCGCTAAAACTGAGTCTGCTACTACGCCGCTGCGCTCAGGAAATACAATGATTCGCTGTACGGTTCAGGCCAAGTTTTTGTTTTAACTGCTTCCATATGTCTTGAATTTAGAGTAGGCGATACACTTTAATTCCCAGAAGATTTAATCTTTTTTCACAAAACGCGCACAAAACCTCAAAAAATTGTTTTTATATAAACGAGTGGGATATTTAAACAAATTTTTAATCACCAATCACCAAATACGGGACGATTTTAATTAAATCTAACCGCTGAATGTTTTTAACATTTTAATTAAAAATAACCAGTTCATTCTGGAAATAATCAACTACATGACAGAAATTTAATTCATCGGTTTTTCAAGCATTTTGTAGGGAGGAAAGGCGTGGCAACAGTATACAGTCAATCAGGTGCAATGCCTAATGCATATAACCAAGATAGTCAGGCAGATTCAGGAACAACTGTGTCAGGCATGATTAAAAAAGTAGTACAAACAACATTGGGACATGCTGCTGATAATGGTGCCACATCATTTACCCCGGTGCTTATCGGCGGTAAGGCGCTTCAAACTGCAGAGTACAGTGGTTCAAATGGCTTTAGCAAACAAGCTTTCGGGGAAGCATTAGAAGCAGGCCAAAGAAATTCATCGAATATATCGATTAAAAATCTTACAGGCCGTAATGTAGCAACAGCCTACATGAACGGGACGATTAACCCAATTAAACAAGTTTTATCGGGTCAAAATTCTTCTGCAGGAGGTATTGTTGGAACTGGCTTTTTAGCCTTGTCGCTCGCAAATGCTGGAAGCAATGTCAATACTGCTTATGAACAAGGTGGCACACAGGCAGCAGCTTTTGAAGCAGGCCGATCAGGCGGAGAAATTGTTCTCGGCGGTATGGGTGCATCTGCTGGTGCAGCAACTGCTAAAACACTAATGCCACTTGGTCTTCAGTATGGCAGTCCAGAAAAATTAAGCAAAGCATCCGATATGGGCAGTAAAGTATTAAATGTGGTTAAATCCGGCAAAGTTTATCCGGCAGCTATTGCTGGGGCAATTGCTGGTGGAATGCTTGCTACAGCAGTATACCGTAATGTTTTAGGCGGACCTCCCCAAGAGGCACAACCACGAACCGAGTAATACATTATTTATTTTATTAAAATCTTAAAAAGTTTCACCTACTACTACTACTACAATAACAGCCCCAGGCAATTCTTGCTTGGGGTTTTTTTAAACGTTATGATTAATCTTAAGTTAATTGTTTGCTAATGTATTGGAACTTGCAATGCAATATTGTAGTTACTGTGTTTACCCCTATGTTTCGGCCGTACCCTTAAATTTTGATCAAAACAATGTTTGCAGTGGTTGTCAGGTCCATGAGCAGAAAAAAAAGATCAATTGGACAGAACGAAAAACCTGGTTGGAAGAGTTGGTATTGCCCTATCGGTCAAAAGATCAAGGCAATTACGATTGTATTATTCCGGTCAGTGGGGGCAAAGACAGTTGGTACCAAACATGGTATGTAACTGAAGTTTTAAAAATGAATCCCTTGCTGGTAACCTACAATGGTAATAATTACTTGGATGTAGGGTTACGAAATCTAAAACGTATGCGTGAGGTTTTTGGAGTCGATCATCATTTTTTCAGTCCTAGCCCTAATCTTCTAAAAAAGTTAAACCGGCTATGTTTCCGAAAAATGGGCGATATGAACTGGCATGCCCACGCTGGAATTTTTACGTATCCAGTTCAAGTTGCAGTCCAATTAAATATCCCGTTAATTATTTGGGGAGAACATGGCTTTACCGACTTGGGGGGCATGTTTTCAATGCACGATATGATTGAAATGACCGCAAAATTCAGACTAGAGCATGCCCAAAGGGGGTATGACTGGGTTGATATGCTGGATGAAAACAATCCACCCGCTTGGCATGAGGGCATTCAACCAAAAGATATGCTGTGGTGTCGATATCCCCATGATGACGATCTTGCTGATGTTGGTGTACGTGGTATATATTTGGGCAATTTTGTAGACTGGGATGCCAACAAACAAACCGAATTAAA
>JBCDLA010000064.1:0-14436 GCA_038745945.1 Cyanobacteria bacterium P01_H01_bin.74
CTTACGCCATTCTACCCCTCAGAACCAGCAACTTCCGCGACCCTGCAAGATCTGAACTGTTAAGTCATTAGGCTTTCTGATTTCGGTGTATACACTCCAGAACCGGCTGACCTCGCAAACCCAACAAAATTTCCCAAACTTGCTACGGGGGCTTTACACTGGCGAAAAAATCTGCTGTTTGAGATAGGCAAGTTAAAACGAACGCACAGCCGAAGCCTTGGAGGCTGTGCCACTTAAACAATGTCTGAAGCCGTGGCGAGTTCAGATTTTTCCGCCAGTGTAAAAAAACGGCTGGGGTCGTTAGGGGCCAGCCAGGGCCCCTGACGGAACAAAGAAAGAAAGTGCATTTGAGAAAAATCTTGCCTTGACGCAAAACAGTCTCGAAAGGAAAAAAATTTTCTGGTGCCAAGGGGTCGTTAGGGGAAAGAGCATCACTTTCCCCTGACAAAGTAAAAGAAGAAAATATGTTTAGAAAAAATCATGCCTTGACTCAAAACAGTCAAAAGAAAATCAATTTTTTCCGCCAGTGCAAAGAAAACGGCTGGGGTTGTTAGGGGCCAGCCAGGGCCCCTGACGGAACAAAGAAAGAAAGTGCATTTGAGAAAATCTTGCCTTCCCGCAAAACAGTCGAAAGAAATCATTGACTCTATTGGTCCCACACGGTGTCAATCTTTTTAAATTATTGTTACAAAAAGTAACTTTCTGCGCTGAATGGCGTTCAGCCTGCTTCCCAGGCATATCCTGTTGCCTGCGTTTGCGTTTTGTCGTTCTCTTTCAGGATTTAAAGGTATAATGTAGAAAAGAGTACAGTACGTTAATCACGCCCCCATTCAACCTTTCAACTGAAAATCATTATTATTATATGTATATCCTTGTAAGCGGTGTCCGCCACAGAAAAGCGGCAATTGAGATTAGAGAAAAATTTGCACTACACCCATCAGAACTTTCTGACGGGCTAAAACTGCTGTTTTCTTACCCTGAAATCGCAGAATGTGCGATTCTGACAACGTGCAACCGATGCGAGTTGTATCTTGTTGTTTATAATATTAAAGAGGCCATGCAGGCCATTCGTCGGTTTTACCTGTCGTTTAAAAATATTGACAGTGATGCTTATCGAGCACACACGTTTATGCTGTTGCATGAAGAAGCGGTTTGTCATCTGTACCGTGTGGCAGCTGGCATAGACAGCATGATCGTTGGTGAAGGCCAGATTTTAGGCCAAGTGAAAGACGCCTTTAGTCTTGCGCAGCAGGAAAAAACAACCAATACCCGCCTCAATAAGTTGTTTAAAGGGGCCTTGACGGTGGGTAAACGGGTCCGAACAGAAACAGGCATTGCTGAAAAAGATGCCAGCGTGTCTCTGGCGGCCTTTTACCATGGTAAAACTTATTTTGAAGGCTTTGCAGGAAAATCGATTGTGGTTGTGGGTGGCGGTAAAATGGCTGAAATTCTGCTTTCCCGGTTTAAACAAGAGCAAGCGGATTCAGATCCTTTCACTGTTGCCATTGTTAACCGCAGTGCCGATCGCCTGGCGGATTTAACCGATCGCTTTGGGTTTACAGGCTATACCTGGCAAGACAGTGCAAAAGCTTTGCAAGCTGCTGATTTAATTTTTGTTGCAACTGGGGCGCCTCATGTTGTTTTTGGTGTAAAAAACTTTCAGGATTCACAGAAGCATCAAGTGGTCATTGATATTGCAGTGCCCCGCAATGTCGACAACCGGGTTGCCAAACTGGACAATATTACATTATTCAATACCGATGATTTAAAACTGGAAAACAACGCCTCTGCCTTACACCAGAAAGACGCTGTGATTGAGCAAAGCAAAGCCATCATTGAGGAAGAATCTATATCATTCCTTCAGTGGCAGCGTGCCCTTTCTGCAGTCCCTGTGCTGACCCAGTGGCGAGAAAAGATAGAAAATATTCGTCAAAACGAGATTGATGTTCGCCGAAATGTTGATGCCAGCAATATTCATCTGGTGGATACTATATCGCGCAATGTCATTCAGAAAATACTGCACGGGCCAACCAAGCGCATTAAAAACCTGCAAACCTCACAAGAAATCTGCCACGAGCTGGCTGTATTAAGCCATTTGTTTAACATTGACCCACTGACACTAAGCAAGCAGGCCACAGCACTGATTGATGCGGTGCCTGAGACCCCGGATACAAAAGAAGCTTTTGGGCAGCAGTACAGTTAGTTAAACTATATAAGCATTTAAGGCATGATACTGTAAACGCTGTTCCCGGTTTCTTGCTGCAAGTCCTGACTTTCTTACTTTATAACTTTCTAACTTTTTTGTAACAGATTTTCCAGCGCCCCTCTCCCGGTTGCAAAATTTATCGACACCTTTAACACGCACAGCACCCCATGCGCTTTGGCTGATTGCTTATTAATTTTATAGCAATTGTAGCGCATGAGTTTCTTGATTCTTTTAAAATCAGAACAATATTCCTATGAAAATGGTTTTACAGCGTGTTTAAACAATTTTGCAGCCCCAGGCAACGTGCTAATTCCGACTCAATAAAAAAGCGGTTTTTCTTTTCACTGCCTGTTATGCAAACCTATTGCCATCAACGCAATCAGTGGCTGGCACTCTGCATTGTTATATGCAATTTTCTGTTTCACGCGGGCTTACTTATTCCTCTAGTAGGACCAAGTAGAACACCCATCGTTTCTTCTGCACGGGCAGCAACTGCTTCAGCAACGGGTATTTCTGCTTACAAGCAGCGCAATTATTCGCGTGCTATTCCGCTTTTGGCCCAAACCTTAAAAACAGATCCCCAGAATGCTGAAGCTGCCTTTTACCTGGCCATGGCTTACACGCATTTAAAGCAGTACAGCCAAGCACAAAAGGCCTTTGAGCGCGCAATTCAACTTCTGCCTCAATCCAGCGGCATGGCAAAAGCAGCCAAAAATAATTTACAGTATGTGATTAAAAAGCAGATTACATTGGCCAGTAATGCTAGTAAAGCCAATCAGGTGTTTAAAGCGTCAAATGGGTCAAGTAGCCGAGACAACTATTTAACGCGTGTGCTTCATCAGGGCAAGGTGGTGCGTTTTTCAACGGCACGGATGCCGTTGCGTGTCTATATTGCCAGCGGGCAATCCATTGCAGGCTGGCATGACAGTTTTAAACAGTCGGTGGTGAAGGCAATGCAAACATGGCAGCGGGCCAGCCGAAACCGGTTGCGCTTTAGCAGAACTTACAACCCGGAAAACGCAGACATTATTGTGCGCTGGCACAAGCACTTTTCTGATGGCATCCTGGGGCTCAGTCCCTTTCAGATGACAGGCAACACGCTGATTCAGTCGGATGTCAATCTTGCCCTGTATTTCCCGAACGCCCAGACCCCCATCCCCAGTGCTGTGATGGATCACATTGCCTTGCATGAGTTGGGACATGCCATTGGCTTGAAAGGTCACAGCGACAATCCCAACGATATCATGTACTATTCTGCCAACCCCAGGCAAACGGGACTGACTCGCCGGGATGTGAATACGCTCAGCCTGCTTTACAAGCTGGGGGCTGATGTACAAAACAGCGCGCAAACCACAACAGTACGCTCAAAACAGTCGCTGCAATACTTTCAGCTGGGGGTTAAGGCCCACCAGCAGAATCAGTTTTCAACAGCCACAAAATATTACCGCAGGGCCATTCAGTTGGATGATCAGCAGGCAATGGCAAAATTTAACTTGGGAGCCATACTCATTAATACAGGCCTCACGCAGGCCAGACAACAACAATTCTCACAGGCCAGGCAGCAATTTCAGGAAGCAGTCACCTTGTATACCCAGTTGAAACGTCTGCCCAACCCGCCCAAAAATACAGATAAAAATTTACTGGCGGCCCAAAAAAATCTGGCTGTGGTGAGTAAGAAATAAGCGGGTTTAAAAAAGCGTTCTTCAAAAGAAAACGGTACAAGAGGCATTTAAGGCAGCAAGTATTTTAAAAAATATCCATCCATTTGGATGAGCCTGCTTTTTTAAAACCCCTGTACAGTAGTAAAGAATACAATGAATTGTGTTCTTGTTGTGAGTTGTGTTGCGTGTGTCTTGCATGGGTGTGGTGTTTCTACAATAAATCACCGAATTGACCATCATGCAGCAATCAGGGTTGAGGCTTACATTGGATTATGGCGCTTTCTTATCACCAGTTTTTTAGAGCTAAATCGGCTTCTGGCTACAATACAGGCCGCAATATTGGAATGATTAAAAAGTCCAATATTGCCCTGGATACACTGACACTCAAATTGGCTTACCACAATGTTGTCAATTATCCCAAACAGAGCCTGGGTCCCGTACAGTCGGTCAAACAAGCTGGCTTGAATCAATCCGGTAAAAAAGAGGCCAATCATGATTCTGAGCTTGACTCTCAGTCTGATTCTCAGAAAGTATCGACTATTCCAACGGCTAAAGCGGTTACTGACCGTCATAACAACACGGTGCTTTCAAGAAACGATCACATTTTGCAGCCGGCCATGCCGTCAGAAACGCTTCATCTGGCAAGGCTGGCCAGTCAAAACGGAAGCCACTCAATACCGCAAAACACATCAGGACGGACTGCAGCCATTGCTTCAGCGCTTGATTTCGGCAGTCATGCGTGTAAATTGCCATCTGAGCCGCAAGAAGAAATGGAAGACAGCAACGCAATCCCTGTTTCTGTTCGGGAAAAATTTGATAAAAATACCCGGTTAAAAAACAGGAAAAAAATCAGTAAAAAAAACAAGAAAAAAGCCCAGGCAAAAACTCAAAAAACCAAGAAAACCAATCAACCCCTTCCCTTTGCCCAGTTGCGCCAAGTGGCAGCACCGCCACAAACAAATAGTGGACCGCAAGAAGACAATGCCATTGCAACTTCGCTGGATGACTTAAACTTTGATACCCAGGGGGTGAATCTGGAAGAAAAAGATACCGTTGTATTGTCTGATTTTTTACACCCCCAGGCCGGTGACGACACCAGGCCGGGTAAAAACAAAAATGCGGTCTTAAGGCTTTCAGGTTTAAATTTTTCAGGCTCAAAGCTTTCAGGCACTCTGCTGTCGATGGCTTTAATTAGCGGCACGGTTTTTGGGTTTTACACCCTGTTTCAACAGACCGATGCAGTTAATAATCCGTTTTCAGCCCTTGCATTCCTGTTCTCAAACCCTACTCCCAGTGCCGGACTCAACAAATCCAGCGCTGCAACAAATGGCGGGTATTTGCTGTTGGCTGACAGCCCGGATACCGATGCTTTGGCTGAAGGCGAGAATTTTGACGGTGATGCAGGACCAGAATCCAGGTTTATAGCCACCACCAATATTTCAACAGGCCGTGATGATCCCTTTAAACCCCTGGTCTATGAAACAGACCTGCCCGAGGACGACAAAAAAAGCCCGGTAGATGGCCTGTTTTATACTGGCTATGTGGGCTCCAGTTCATCGAAGGAGGCCGTAGCCATTTTACAGGTTAACGATCCTCAAACCAAAGCACCGTCTTCGTTGGTGAAAAAACTGAATGAGACCTTTCCACTGAATGGCTATATGGCAACCATTAAGAAAATTGGAAGCAACACCATTACTGTTTTTGTCAACGGTAAAAACCATGTACTGCAATTAGAGCCTTATACAGCCATTTTATCGAATACGGGTGTCCGGGGCGCCAGTGAAACGATGCCGGGCTCAGGCCCTGCAGGCAGTGCAACCGATCCGGCTTTGCAAGAGTATGAGGGATAATCGCTTGCTGAATCCAGACCATCAGTCATTCAGGCAAAAACTGAACAACGCAATGAATCAAAAAAGCAATCAAAAAATAACGCAAAAAAAAGCCCTAAAAGCCATGCGATTGTTTATTGCAGGGGCTTTGTGCCTAAGTATTGGCACCTCAGGCTTGCCTGGCGTTGATCGATTGGCAGCCCCAGTCCACGCTGAAGCCATTCATCGTGATGTCATTAAAGTGCCCAACGGGGACAAAAAACGCATTGCCATCTCGTTTGTCAATGCCAGCATTCGGGAAGTACTGCACACCATTGCCGAAGCCGGTGATGTTAACCTGATCATGGATGAATCGGTCGTTGGCAATGTCACCGTCGATCTGGACAATACCACGATCAATGAAGCTTTGACCTCGGTGGCATTAATTGGCAACTTGATTGTCAGTAAACAGCCGGGTGGTATTTACCTGGCCATAACCCAGCAGGCAGCCGACTCCAAAGGGTTGTCGCGCGAGCTGTCTAAAGTAATTCGGGTGCGTTACGCCAATGCAACGCGGCTTGCGGCATTGCTCAATCAATCGGTGTTTGCCAATGCCAACCTCTCCATTCTCAATGCAACCGGAATGGGTGGTGCGGGCGGTGGCGCAGGGGGTGCTGGTGGATTGGTGCAAGTGACCAAGGCCACGGCCGATCCCAGAACCAACTCAGTTATTATTGTGGGCAGCAAAAAAGAAATTGATCTGGCAGAAGCGGCCATTACCCGCTTAGACAAGCCGCGGGAAAGCAAAACCTTTTACCTCAGCTTTGCAAATGCCGTTGATGTGGCTTCAATGCTGGCCAGTAGTATTTT
Source organism: Cyanobacteria bacterium P01_H01_bin.74 (assembly GCA_038745945.1). Taxonomy (GTDB): domain Bacteria; phylum Cyanobacteriota; class Vampirovibrionia; order Vampirovibrionales; family Vampirovibrionaceae; genus JBCDLA01. Next base: position 6,546 of record JBCDLA010000064.1, read on the forward strand.
TAATGATGGATCAGCAAACTTTCAACTCGCTGGCGGCGGTGCTGGTGGCGGGGCAGGGGGTGCCGGTGCTGGTGCAGCAGCTGGCGGCGGTGCGGCTGGTGGTGCCGGTGCTGCGGGAGCGGGCGGTGCTATCGGTGCATTGGCGGGTCCGTTGGTTTTACCCACCACATTGCTGGTTGAGCAGCAAATCATAGAAGACGGTGTCGGCATCAATAATTTTGGTAACGCCGACGGCGGCGACGCCAGTGCCGGGCTTTCAGAATCTGTGATTTTGCGGGGCTATGCCAAAGAATCATCCAGTGTGAATGTGTCGCCGCAAGGGGTTTTAATTATTCCGGACAGTCGCCAGAACGCCATTACGCTATTGGGTACAGCACAGCAAATTGCCCTGGCAGAGTCTTTAATCCCCACCCTTGATGCACAATTGCCCCAGGTTTCCATTGAAGCTTCCTTGATTGAAATCACGGATACAGGCCTGCGCGAACTGGGCACAAATCTGGGCATTTCCGGGGGCGAAATTCAAAGCGGATTTAACAACCTGCCGGTTGAAGGCACCAATAACACCTCTGGGGCTGCAGGCGTGGCAGCAGGTGCTGGCCTGGTGGGACTGAGAACGGTAGATCCAACAGACAGCAATTCATTTGGCCGTAGCGGTATTGTGTTTACAACCGATCCGTTGTCACAAGATTCTGATTACCTAATGCAGTTGCGCGCGCTGGTCACCAGCCAAAAAGCCAAAATACTGGCAAACCCCACCATTGTGGCTACCCATGATTCGGAATCGATTATCAGCATTGTGGATGAAGTGGTGCGGCGTATTGTCACAGAAATTGATGAAAGTGGCTTTTCAACGCAAACTATCGAGCTGGGAGAAGCTGGCATTGTTCTGGATATTCTGCCGCGTGTTGGCGATGACGGTACAATCAGCATGCGCCTGAGGCCCTCAGTCACCAGTGTCTTGAGTCAGAGCACTGACATTAACGGCAACCTGATTACGCTGCTCAGCAAGCGCGATGTCTTTACCCAGAATGTTCGGGTTAAAAACGGCAATACCTTGGTCATTGGCGGCTTAATCAAGGAAGAAGATTCAACCCGCACCGATAAAATGCCGGGCCTGGGCGATCTGCCGATTGTGGGGGCGATGTTTCGCTCTGCCCAAAAAACCGGCGAACGGTCTGAAATTGTCTTGCTGATTACCCCGCACATTATTTCGGGCACCAAATTAACCCCTGTTAACGCCACACAGACCAGAGTTCCATTAAGCGTCAGACAAGCCAGTACAGGAGCCTATTAATGGGCACTTTCAAAAATCGTTCTATAAAAACAGAAAAGCCGCTTCGGCGCGCAATGGCTGGATTGCTGACCTGCGGGGTTTTGTTGTCTTTGGCCTATCCCACTGCCAGTAGTGCCCAAGCTTTGCAGACCCAGAATTTGCAAACCCAGAATTTGCAAAAAGACGAGACCGATTTATTGTCTCAATCCGTGTTAAAAGCAGATGTTAAAGTAACCGTCAATCCCCTGAACTTACGCGCTGATGATTTTGTACTGAATAATGCAGCGCAAACAGTGTCCTTGTCGTTGCACAATGTGTCTGTTCAGGATGTTTTGCGGGCATTATCAAAACAGGCAGGCTTTAATTGCCTGATTGACGAGTCTGTGACCGGGATGGTCAGCGTCGACTGGAAAGACGTTAAAATCAGAGACGCCCTGGCGACCCTGAAATCTTATGCGAATCTTGCCTATTCAATTCAGCCCGATACATTGCTGGTGGCTTCAGCCAACTCAATTAAAGGCCAGACCTTTCAAACGGCAAAAACTGCCATTATTCCCTTAAAATATGCAAACGCCAGTGTATTAAGCCAGTTTATTAATACGACTGTTTTTGCCAATAAATTACTGTCGGCATTAACCTTAAACAATCAGCCTGTTGCAGGCAGTGGTGCACCCGGCAGTGCTGGGGCAGCACCTGGGGCAACGGCAGGATTGCCCGGCGGTGGCGCTGTTGCAGGACTGATTCCGATGCCAGTTAATGCTGATTTCCACAGCAATAGCCTCGTGGTTGTGGGATCTGCAAAAGACATTGCCACTGTCAGAAAACACGTTGAAGTGCTTGATCGCCAGCGGGAAATGAAAACATGGCGGCTCAGCCAAGCCAATGCCCTAGATGTGGCCTCGCTTTTATCGGCCAGTTTGTTTAATGAAGGCCAGCCGGCTTTAATTATTGGGGGTGCTGGCGGTGCCGGAGGTGGCGCAGCCGCCGGCGGTGCAGCAGCCGGTGGTGGTGCTGGTGGTGGCATTGGTGGTGCAATGGGCATTGGAATGTTACCTGCAACACTGCAAGTCACTGCGGAAACCATCGAAGAAGGAACGGGAACCAGTGATTCAAATCAAAGCAGCAGTGAAGATGGTGACGAAGGGATTATCAATGATGTCACGTTAAGAACCCGCGTTCAAGAAACACAAACACTGCAAGTGGCCCCCACAGGACCTATTCTGCTGCCTGATACCCGTCTGAATACCATTACACTGTTGGGCACTGCCGAACAAATTGCAATGGCAGAATCTTTAATGCCCACCTTTGATCGCAAAGTGCCGCAAGTGGCCTTGGATGTTGCCCTGATTGAGCTCAGAGACACCAACCGCAAAGAATTGGGATTCAGCAGCGCAGGATCACTGGGAGACTTAAGCTTTGGCAGCAACAACAGCAACAGCAATACACTCACCAATCAGATTTTTTCCGGTACTATTGGGCGAACGACCAATGCAAATACACCATTGGAGAATATTTTTCGGTTCAGCACCAACCCCAATGTGGTCAGCAGCCAGTTTGCCTATCAGCTGAATGCATTGGCCAGCAAAAACAAAGTAGAATTATTGGCCAATCCCACAGTCATTACCACCAGCGACAATGAAACCCTAATCAGCATTGTTGATGAAATCATTATTTCAACCTCGGTTGTTCAGGGCACCATTGGGTCACCCACATTCACCAATAACATCGGGGAAGCAGGAATTATCTTAAACCTCTTACCCAAAGTGGGGGCAAACAATACCATTTCATTGCGGGTTCGGCCCCTGGTCTCTGCTGTTTCAGGCACCGAAGAAGATCGCTTTGGCAACCTGATTACACTGCTCAGCAAACGCGAAGCCATGAGCCAGAATGTGCAGCTGCAAGACGGTGAAACATTCTTTATGGGCGGTCTGATTAATGATACCAACACCAAAACTGTTTCCTCAAATCCGGTGCTGGCCAATCTGCCGATTGTTGGGGCTTTGGCGCGCAATACCAACAATACCAAGCAGCGCTCAGAACTGGTCATCATGATTACACCACACATTCTCCGTGAAGACGGGACCGGGGAAGTTTCCTCTGGCGCTATAGTTCAGCCCAACCCAGAAAATACCCAGAATGCACTACCGCCATTAAGTCCTGTCAGTCCGTTTGACAGCAGCCGAAGCATTGATACTTACGAAAACAAACCCAAAGAACAGAATGGCCGAAAAAATTTCACGGGCAAGCCCTTGCCCGATCTCACCCAGAATTTCCAGAAAAAAATGCGGTTTGGTAATTCAATGCAATCGATGCTCTCGACCAGTCAAAAGCTGAACGTTATAAATACAAACAATAGTAGAACTGTTAAAGCCAGCAAATAAAAAGCTGAGCCTAAAAAAACCAAGTCTGGGCAGCTGGAAAGTTAAGCAGTTTAATCTCAAATTCAGTCAGGTTTTTAGCTTGGCAAAGTTACTATGTGTGTCTCTTGCCTCTGAATAACACTTTAAAAGATGAAGTTGAGGTTTTTAACTAGAAACATAAGTTGCAGCACGGTATTGGAAATAATTTTGAATCTTGTCGTTTTTTTGAATAGCTTATAGTTTGACTTTACGTTATGTTTTGAAGCTTTTTTTGCTTATTCAATTTTACAAACAATCGTTTCCAATTCTTGATTCAATCGCTCATTAAAATTAATCCTGGGCGGTACGTGACTCGAACACGTGACCTCCACAATGTCAATGTGATGCGCTACCAACTGCGCCAACCGCCCGTTTATAAGCCAAGTAATTATAATAAGGTGTTAATTTACATTAGATATTATTATTTGAAAAAAATAATATCTAATGAGTATTGCCAAAAGGCTTTGACTTGTCAATTTATAAATAAAACTAAACTGCAATATCAAATTCAGACGCTGTGGCTGTATGCAACACCTCATCAAGAATCTGGCGAACATCTGTTAAGTGTTCAACACCGCTTAGACGCTGACGAAACTGAGTGGCGCTACGAATACCTTTAATATAATCAGAGAGATGACGCCGCATTTCACGAATAGCACCCGTTTCACCCCGGTATTCTGATAAAAGACGGGCATGCAAATAAGCTGTATCCAGTTGTTCTTGAATTGATAAAGCCGTTATTTCCCCCCTCCCGGTCTTTAAAGCTTCATCCAGCTGCCCGATTAGCCACGGTTTTCCTAAGGTGCCGCGTCCAATCATAACACCGTCCACACCATAAGTTGCCATAATAGACAAAATATCGTCTATGCTGGCAATATCACCGTTTGCAATGACTGGAATACCAACCGCTTGTTTAAGATGGCCAAAAGCTTCCCATTTACAACCAGGTTTATAGCCTTGAGCACGGGTTCTTGCATGCAAGGTAACCATCTTGGCCCCCGCATCTTCACACATTTTTCCAAACTCAGTATAATTTTGAGAATTTTCATCCCAGCCCAAACGAAATTTGACCGTAACAGGGGTATCTAATCCTTCTTTTTCGATCATAGTAACCAAAGCTGAAATCAAGTGGCTTGCATGTGATAAATCTTTCATTAAAGCACAGCCTTCAAAATTGCCTGTTATTTTTTTTACCGGGCATCCCATATTCAAATCGATAGTATCAGGGGCTTTATTCATTAAAATCGAACGGGCTGCTTCGATTAAAACCGATTCTTTGTGAGCTGCTAATTGATATGCAATGGGGTGGTCACTTGTTGTTTTATCCAATATGGGAGCGTTATAACGCTTTGAGTAAACAATACCATTAGAACTAATCATTTCCGTACAAATCAGTGACTGAGGCGCCCAATCTCGCACCAATTTGCGAAAAACAACATCCGTGACACCAGCCATTGGGGCAAGCATAATGCGACTGTTGATGGTTTTATTGCCAATTTTTAAAGGTGCATCAGACATTTTTTTAGAACTGGGCAGCTAAATTAACGACTTACTGATAAAACTGAAGCAATTTTTTTCAAGCAAGTCAATAAATATTGTATACTTTGAATGCAATAATGGATTGAAAAACAAAAGGCAACGTGCCCAAATCCTTCTCCAAGTATAACTTTTGGAATAATATTATTTTGTACAAGCCACAGGCTGACACCAGTTTTATCCAGCAAAAAGTAGGCTAAAAAAGGTATAACAGGAATAAGCAACGCATAAAAAAGGGCATTGAGGCCATCACTTTGCCACGTCGAGATCTTATTTTTACCAGGCTGGGCACGTTCCTGTGCTGTTTGACTTTCTTTTGTGCTTGATTTTATTTGAGATAAAGGTCGAGACCCTTGCCCACTTTCCAAATGTGACTCAGGGTTTACAGCCATAGAACATATAAAAGGATGAGTTTCTAATTTAGGCAATGATGCTTGTGATATGGGTTCAGTGGTAGGTGGGTCAGGCAATAGGCTTTTCATAATTTAAATCTGTTTGGTATCAAATTAAGAAGGTGTAATACAAGAATGACAGATCCCAAACACATCAAAGTTGTGGTACTCAACCATAAATTTTGACTTTAGGGTTTTTAAGTAATCATTTATTGGGCACACATCAACAGATTGAATCCTATTACACTTTGTACAAACCAGATGATGATGATGATCGTTATGACTGTTCACCTCATATCGCACCTGACCGTCATTAAAATTAAGAGGTTTGATTTTTGATACACTGGCCAAATAATTTAATGACCTGTAAATGCTGGTTAAACTGTGTGACTTTACTTTATCCGCATTTTTTCTGTTAATCCATTCCAGCACATCAGGCGCGCTTGCATGACTGAGATGTTGCAATGCCTCAAGAACAGCTTCAGCAGATTTGGGGGGGCGAACAGGATTGTAAGTCATTGTTGTTAGTACGAAAATAAATAAAACTTTAAAGTATTTTAATAAAACTGATATTCTTTAACAAAATAAATTACCAAATACACTACCATAAATTGATAATCATTTTCAAAAAAAATGACTAAAATCTAATAGATTGTTTTGTTTCTGTAATTGATTGTTAAGTTTAATCAATTAAATAAATCTGGTAATAAAGTAATAAACTGATTTTTATATAAAGTTGCTAAGACCTCTTTAGGTTTTTTTTCAGTTTTGAAGAAAGATCTTGACTCGGTTTCCCTAAAAAAACTGCCGCGCAAGGCCCAGCGTTGTCCCACCAATGGTGCCCAACAAGTTACTGCGGTTTATGCGATCGTTGGCTGCCGAGTCGTTGTAATAGCGCTGCAATAAATTCGCCCGCTGCAAGGCTTGATTGGCTGCCTGATTGCGATCGGTTTGCAACAACTGTGACCCGCGGCTTTGCACCCCCAGCGCCTGATTAGTTAGTGTATCAAGATACCCTTGTAGCACCCCAAACCGATTAATCCGGCTGGCTTCATCGGCCTGGTTCAGATCTTCTGCAAGCAGGCTGGCATTTTGCCGGGCCTCTGAGAGCTGTGCCAGCCGGTCTCGCTCTTGCCGGGCCAGCAAATCATTGCCGAACGTTGCATTATAGCGTCCGCCAAATTGCCGGCTCAACTGTGATGCCAGCGATTGCCGCGAGAGATCGGCAGCCTCATTAATGCTTGTGGCCTGTTGGTTGTAAAACGCATTGGCCTTGTCTGCAATTTCCGCAGATCGCGCATTGTCATCACCTGCCAGGCTGTTGGTCAGGTTGTACAAACCTGACAAGCTGGAATTCATTGTGGCCCGGGTGAGGGGATCCAACGTAATTTCATTCCGAATGGTTGATCCAGCATTAATACTGCTGAAGCTCGACCCGGTCGGGGTTACGGTATCAACCCGGGTAATGCGTGGCGGGGCTTCTATTTTTATTTTTGGGGTTGATGATCGTTTTTTTCCAAGGGACATAACAGGGTTCTCCTTATTTTTTCGGGCTTTCTTTATATTGCTATATTGCTGGTCTTGTTTCTGGATTTTTTTGAGGGGTTGATTTCCACAGGCCCAGTTTTACAGTTTTTTAGTTTAAAGCTGCAGCGTGTAATGCAGCATGGTTGCCTGGTACTGAAACCCCGCCTGCCAGCAAAAGCCTTTGGCCGCTTTGTTCTGTTGATTAACAGTTGCATTAATCTGCTTTAAGCCCAAGTGCTCGCGGGCAATCTGAAACATCACGTTTCGAAGCGTTTTCATAATAGCATGCCGACGTAGGGCCGGATGCGCAATCCCGTGAATATTGGCCTGCTTTTTCGGCAAAATATCAGCCAGGGCCGCTATCGCCAGAACTGAGGGTAATTCCAGGGGGCAGGGCGATGGCGGCACAACCACCCACAGGTAGGGCATGCACGTCAGTGTGTTGTGCAGCAAGTCATCCGGGGTGGGGGCTGAAAGGGTATCCAGCAGCTGGTCTTGATAATGCACTAGCAGGGCTTTCATGCCTGACTGAAAGGGGGTAGTGTCGTTGTGGGTATGGAGTTGCAGGATTTTCATTGAGACGGTTCTTTCGGGTATCTTGCGGTTGTCTTGCTTCAAAGCGGGGGTTTTTTAAAAAAAATTTTTCTTTTTAAATATATTTTTTTCTTTTAATTTGTTAGGGGAAACTCTTTGTAAAAATAGTTTTTCTTTAATTTGTCTCGTTAGGGGAGAGACTTTCGCAGCCTCTCCCCTAACAACCCCTC
>JBCDLA010000065.1:0-14322 GCA_038745945.1 Cyanobacteria bacterium P01_H01_bin.74
GGCTGGGGTCGTTAGGGGCCGTGGCTGGCCCCTAACTAAATAAAAAAAGAAAAATTGTTTAGAAAAGATCTTGCCTTGACGCAAAAGAGTCTAAAAAGCCCCTACAGACCGTCGTATATACTAAACATCGGCAAATAAATTCCCAGTGCAACAAAGCCCACAACAGCACCAATCACCAACAGCATAATAGGTTCCATCATTGTGGTTAAAATGCCAACCTTATGATTGACCTCTTCTTCAAGGTACTCGTAAGAAACCTGAAGCATCTTGTCCAATTCCCCCGATTCTTCGCCCGTTGAAATCATCAACATCACCATGTTGGGCACATAACCGGTTTCAGCCAGAGCTGTTGCCAGCTTTTGTCCAGTTTGAATCTGGACATTTACTTTTTTATAAGCCGCTTTAATTTGGGTATGCGTCAGTGTTTGGGTCGCCAGATGCAGGGAATCTGTGATAGGCAAGCCTGAGCTAAAACCCACAAGCAGGGTTGAAACAAAGTGTGCCGCTTGTGTATGCAAAAGCAAGTCGTTAATAACCGGTATTTTTAAGAGCAGGTTATCAATCACCACTTTGCCAGCAGAGCTGGTGACATACTTGTAGACAAGAAACAGAAAAAGCCCCATAGCTGGAAAAGAAATAAACCAGTAATCAACCAGAACATGGCTGATTAAGAGCAAGATCTTGGTAATTAAAGGCAGCTTTAAATTCATCTGCTCATAAATCTCAGAGAACGTCGGCAAAACCAGCAGAAACATAATTAAGAGAACAATGGTTAAAATAAAAAGGACAATCACCGGATAAGCCGATGCAGAAATAATTTTCATTTTTAGCTGTTCGGCCTTGTCAAGCAGGTGCGACAAACGGTCCAGTGTTTTATCCAACTCCCCACTTTTTTCTCCCGCATGAGTGACATTGACATACAATTCATCAAACAATTTGGTGTGCTTGCCCAATGCCTGACTCATGGCGTATCCGGATAAAATATCTTGCCGAACCGTGTGAACAATTTTTTTAAATGCTGCATTCACTGAGTAGTTTTCGTAATACAGCAAAGCATCTGTTAACGGTATGCCAGCCCGGATCATAATACACATGTTTCTGGTAAAGGCAATAATATCCTTTGCCCCAATGCCAGTCACCATTGCAAGCAGCCCAGCAATACCTTTCACCTGACCCGTTTTATTTTTTTGGTCAATAACCGAGATGCTGACCGGAATCAGATCTTTTTCGCGAAGCAGTTCTCGGGCTTCGCGTTCACTGTTAGCAGACAAAGTACCCGATGACTTGGCCTTATCAACAACATTAAATGCTTCATACTGAAAATACGTCATAACTTAGTGCCCTAACCCTGTTCCTAAAACACGGACAACTTCTGCAATGGAAGTGACCCCGTCCAGTATTTTTTGTCTGCCGTGCATCATTAAACTCTTCATCCCAGAAGCAATGGCAGAGTCTTCTATGTCAACATCCGATTGACTTTCATTGATCATCTGACGAATTTCTCGGTCAACCACCATAATTTCATACAACCCGCTTCGCCCCGAATATCCCGTATTCATACAACGCTCACACCCTTGCGGGCTGTAAAGCTTAATGTCTTTATTTCTGGCTTCCTGGCTAAATGGAAATAAGAATTTTTTATCGGCCTCTCTGGCACTGAACTCGGCTTTACAGTAGTTACACAAGTTTCTGACCAGCCGTTGGGCAATAATGCCAATTAGTGCTGTGCCAATTAAGTTTGAAGCAGCGCCCATTTCAATCATTCGGGTGATAGTTGCGGCTGTTGTGTTGCTGTGAATGGTGCTTAAGACCAAGTGGCCAGTTAGCGATGCGTGAAATGCGGCTTCCAGGGTTTCATAATCTCTGATTTCACCCACCATAATGACATCCGGGTCTTGCCGAAGCAATGCGCGCATGCTGCTTGCAAACGTATAGTCAGCTTTGGTATTGACTTGAGACTGGTTTAACCCCTCAATCTGAAGTTCAACCGGATCTTCAACTGTTGAAATATTTCTGATGTCATCATTTATTTTTTGGAGAATGGTGTACAGCGTTGTTGTTTTACCCGAACCCGTTGGCCCGCAAACCAGCAAAATACCGTGTGGTGCTTGATAGAGTTGCTCTATTTTATCAATGTCTTCAGTGTCAATGCCCAAGCGTTTAAAGTCAGAAATACTTTTTGAGGGCCTTAAAATACGGACAACCAGCTTTTCTCGGCCATCACTGACCGGCAGGCTGTTTACCCTTAAATTATAGTTAATATTTTTTTGATTTAAATTAATACGGCCGTCTTGCGGACGCCGGTGTTCGGCAATGTCCATTTTGGCCATAACTTTAATTCGGGTAATAAAGCTCGACTCCATATTCTGGGGCACATCCAGGATGCTACGAAGAATCCCGTCTATTCTGAAGCGCACCAGATACTTTTGAGGTCGCGGTTCAATATGAATGTCACTGGCATTCTGTTCAATGGCTTTTTCAAGAATTGAATTAACCAGCCTGACCAGTGGGTTGTTTTCATCTTGAACATCGGTGTCTGTAAGCTGTGTCGTCTTTATCTCTTCAGCCCGGGTAATCGAGAGTTGCTCCATAAAGCTGGAGACTTCCTCTTTCAAATTACCGGAAGGATCCTTGTTGCCATAGAGAATATTGCAAAACTCAATATATTCAATGGAGGTTGTTATTGTCACCAGGGGGCGCATCCCCGTGATGAAGGTGACCTCGTCAACAAGCTCACGGTTGCTTGGGTCAACCATGGCAACAACCAGCCTGCCGCGCTCTTTACCGATGGGTAAGATTTGTTTTTCTTTTATAAATTGCTCTGGCAGTAAATCAAGCACCTGGTTGTCAATGTTTAATTTGCTCAGAGAAACATATTTAAACCCAGTTTGCTTGCCCAGTGCCAAGCCCAGCTGATCCATTGTGATTTTTTTTTGAGCAATTAAAGTATGGCCCAGTTTTTGCCCCGTATTTTTTGCTGTTGTTAATGCTGAGACCAAATCGTCTTTTGTGATGAAGCCTTCGGCAATTAAAATATCACCAATTCGCTTGTAATTGGTTGCAACAGGCTTTAGAGATTCGGGTGGGTCATTTTTTTTGACCGGTTTGATCGTGTCCATCAGGAGTCGATTTTTTTGAACGGGCTTCTACGGTTAAAAAATTGTTGCTCACTTGATTTCTGCCACGGGTAACGGTTTTTTGCTGTACCCTGTTGGGTTGAATGCGGGTTTTATTTTCTTGTTGCTGCTTGTTTTGATCAAAATAACTGACGGCATCTTCTTTAAGAATATGCGGGGTAACCATCAGGACCAGTTCTGTTTTATTGCGGTCATTGCTGTTAATGGTTCGAAACATTGCACGCACAATGGGCAATTTATCAAGCCCGGGAATTTTATTCTCATCAAAACTGGTTGTTTCATTGATTAAGCCCCCAATAACCAACGTTTGGCCGTCTTTGACACGGACGCCAGTTAAAGTCATTGAGCGGGTTGAAATTAAGGTGGTTGATGTCTCGCCTGCGGTAATGGTTCGGCTGGGCTGAGAAACCTCTGGCGAGAGATCCAGGGCTATTGAGCCATCATTGGTGATTGTGGGTGTTACAGACAAAGAAATACCTGCATCTTGGGTTGTAATCTGGTTGGTAATAATATTGCCGGTTGTTGTTGTCGTAATGGTTTGCTGAACGTTTGCAATCTGATCAGTAATTGAAATATTAGATTCTAGGCCATCCATAGCCACAATGGTGGGATTGGCAAGCACTTTACCTTTTATATTCTGATGGCTTTGTGACAATGTAAATGAAGAAAGAAAGTTATTTTGGCTAAATGTTGACAGGCCTGCTTTATTAAACGAAAACTGATTAACCCCGGTTGGACTGCCGCCGCTAACCACATTTAAATCAATAGCGGATTCTTCTCCTAGGTTAAACGCCCCCCAAAGCGGTTGAAAACTCTTTAGCTCAGACACTTGAATTTCAACCAGGGAAACTTCAATCACTGCTTGGGGCCGTCTAACATCAACTTGATCAATGATTGAGTCGACCAAAGCAAGTTGTTCTTTTGTGCCAATGACAGTCAGAGTTGCAGAAATTGGTTCTGCAATAAATGTGACACCACCTGTTGTAAACTGTGTCAAGCCACCCAAGCCGCCTTGTCCCAGTCCGCCTTGCCCAAGGCCACCAGCCTGACCGCCCAGCCCCCCTTGCCCAAGACCACCAGCCTGACCAGCCAGTCCCCCTTGTCCCAATCCGCCAGCCTGACCAGCCAGCCCCCCTTGCCCCAGTCCGCCAGCCTGACCAGCAAGACCGCCTTGACCCAGTCCGCCAGCCTGACCAGTAAGACCGCCTTGACCCAGTCCACCAGGCTGACCGCCAGCTCCGGGTGCGCCCAGCAACACGTTTTCAATAAAAAAGTTGGCAGATAAAACCTGTGCCACATAGGCTGGCGTGCTGTATTTAATCTGATAAACTTTCCTATTTCTGGGCACATCGAGTGTTTGCAGAGCTTCTTTGACAAGAGCAATGTCTTCATCTGTGCCAATGATCAGCAATGAGTTGCTGTCCGGGTCAGCCGCTGCCAAGGCGGTGGTTCGACCGCCTGGGCGATCAACCTGAAAGATGGTGCTGTTTAATTGCTGTACAATCATTTGGGCCGATTTGTAGCGAACTGGCAATGTTTTAAAGGTTCTGGCATTTAAATTCATCTGATTGGCCGATTCTCGGCTGGCAACAATAATGGTGTTGCCATCCCGGCTGTAACTGAGGTTCATGACCGTAAATATGTATTCCAGAGCTTTGTTGACAGAAACATCTTTGATATCCACACTAAGCGTGCCATTAACCGATTCATCCATGATCAGGTTAAAATTGCCCTGTTTGGCCAGCATATTTAATACATCAACCAGAGAGGCTTCCCGAAGATTTAACGACACTTTTTCTTCGTTGTCGGTGATATTAACGGATCTTGAAATAGAAACCTGCCCCTTAACCAGCGGCGGCATCAAATCTGCATCATTGGCGTCTTCTGCCACTGCAAATATTGGCAAATGCACAAGTGCAGTCATTAAGAAAAGGCTTAAAAGTTTCTTCATATCAAAACAGGACTTTTTTTAAAATACTATTGCAGCGTATTCAGGTTTTCCAATAACGGCAATGCTTGCGGTTGGGCTTGTACTTCTTGAACTTGTATTTCTTGGGGTTGCGTGTCTTGATTTCTCTCTGAGCTCAGATCTGGCAGCTTTAAGGTAGTAAGTTCCTTGTTGCCATTCAAAGTAATGGAAACATCCACGGTTTCTTCGCGAATGGCTTCAACACAAAGCAATCCGGCATTAATCTCAAGGGTTTGCCCTTTGCCGACAATCCGGGTGTTTTCGCTATCATTAAACGCCAGTAAGGCCAATGGTTGTTTTACATCGTATAAAATACCAACCAGGTTGGGGATGTTCAGGCTGGGCTGCTGAATTTCAACGGGTACTGTCTGATTTCCAGGTTGTTCGGGCAGTACTGTTATTTGTGCCAGCTGGTTTTTAAAGGGCTTTAAAGCCTGGGCTAAAAAGGCATTGGCCAGCTTCACAGTTTTGCCATTAAAAGCCAGCGATGTCTGGTCTTTTTTCACCAATCGGTTTTTTTCATTGTTTTGCGGGCTGGATTTTTTATTAATGGTATTGATCAAATTTTCCTTTTTTTCTTGTCGGGTCTTTTGCCTCAATATTGCCAGGCTTTCATTGCTTAGATTGGGTGGTTTGGCAATATTGCCATCACACCCGCCAAGCAACAGAACAAGCAATGAGCCAATCAAGAAGCCACAGCCTGTTTTGTTAATTGGTATTGGCGTTTTTAACTTCATAGGCACTTGAAAAAAGAATGATAGGGACTCTCTGGTTTAACGTTAGAACTATGCAAGACACTAAAAATAACGCCGGTCAGCAAGGATAATGCATTTGCTCTGGTCATCATCTGGCTTAAACCCACTGGACTCAAGCTAGTAAAACTGGCAAAAAATCACACCAGCCTATGCTTATAGTACAGCCACACCCGATGCGATAGAGTCCACCATATTGTCGATTTCTGGCTGTTAGAACCATTACAGCATTTTGAATTAAAAAGAAAAATTTGAAATTTGTAGTCAGTTTATACTATTTTTTTAAAAAAGGCCGGTTAAACCCCGGATAAAGCAATGAAACCAACAAAAGCAAAAAAAATTCTGAAAGAAAATTTATTCAAAGAGAACTTATTCAAAGTTAATTAACAGCTGTTGCGTTGCTTAATACCATTGTCAAACAAAAATTAAGTTGACCCCAAGAATTACCGTAAATTTCTCTGAAAGCCTGACATCCCCCAAATGCAAAACAGACCCATTGTTCTGATTGATAATTATGACTCGTTCAGTTACAACCTTTATCAGTTGATTCAAATACAAACCGATTGCCCTGTTGTGGTTTATCGAAATGATGCCATTGCCCTGGATATACTGCTTTCAATGATGCCCAAGGCCATTGTTATATCGCCTGGCCCGGGTCACCCCCAAAATGAGAAAGACTTTGGCATCTGCAAACCCATCATCACAGACGCTGAAAAACTGAACTGTCCCATCCTGGGCGTTTGTTTGGGCCATCAGGGGATTGCTTATCACTTGGGCGGACAAATTATTTCAGCACCTGGCATTATGCACGGCAAAACCAGTCAAATTTCAATCACCCTAAATAATACAGATAAGCCGCTCTCTCCACTGTTTGAGGGGCTTGATAACCCGTTTGAGGCCATGCGGTATCATTCTCTACTGATTGATGAGGCAACCCTACCGGATTGCCTGGCAGTGACTGCGCGGGATTGTTCACAGAAACTGCCAATGGCCATTCAACACAAAACCTTGCCCTTGTTTGGCATTCAGTTTCACCCTGAGTCCATTGGTACTCCAGCGGGAAGCCGGTTGATTGCCAATTTTTTAAAACGGTCGTAATGGTTGCAGAATACAAGTAAAAAAGTTGTTAGCAGCAAACGGGATGCCCATTAACGAAGAGAAATCATTGAAGAGAGGTCCTTTTAAAAGACATCTGCAACTGTTTTTAAAGGGCTGACAACAAAACATCGCAAATAGCGACCAGGCTGTGGGCATTCAATGTATCTTCAAACTTGGCCTGCTTCCAAGGCATCCAGGCGCAATTTTTATACAGGGCCGACAACGGGCTTTCCGGGTAAGTTGCGCAAAGCGATGGCCGCTTTTCTTGCCCGAAAATACTGCACCGGTTGTCTTCACTCAAATAAGGGCAAAAATAAAAATAGACTTTTTTTTGCTCAGGGCGGTCAGTTTCATTATCAGTTACAGCATTCAGGGTCTGTTGAACCACATCGGGTGCAACGGCCATGGCCGCTTTTTCTGAAGGGTAAGGGAGAAAAACACTGGTAAACTCTCTGGCAAAGGCATCCCCGGCCTTAGCTTTTTCACGCAATTTTTCATAGGGCGCATCGGCACTGGCCAACTTGCAGCACATGCCGCACTGATGGCAGTTTATTTGATTTCTCTGTTGAGTAATTTCCTGCATTTGCTTTAACACATTGCCCGAAACCGTCGTTTCAATAAAATCACGGATACCAGCCCGCCAATCCGCATACCCACATCGGCTCTCTGAATGGTTTGGCCCTGACAGGGTATTGGCATCTGCCTTGCAAGGCTTGAGCCAGCTGTTTAGTTCTTGTTTTAAGTCATCCAATATAAACGCACTAAAGTCGGCATCCACTGAGACAGTAGGGGCAGGGCAGTGCTGACAGCTGAACCGGGAACGCTGCAGCAACAATTGCTGAAACAAGAGCCGGTAATTGTGCGCAACGTATTGGTGATACTGGGCTTTGGTTTTTGATAAGGTGTCGTAGTGCAATGGTAATGCAACCCTGTTCAATAGAAGTGGATGCCATTCAATTGAATTGAATTTTTTGACGGTTAAAGCCGTCAGCTAAATACTAAATAATTTGCGTCGCTTCAATGCGGTTTCGACCGTTTAGTTTGGCCTTGTACAACTCATCATCAGCCATCTTAATTAAGGCATCAAAACCTTCCAGGGCTTGTGCTTCTGATGCTGTAAAGTCGGCATAGCAGAGGCCAAAACTGGCAGAGGTTTTTAAAGCCTCATCCTCTGAGAATTGCAAGTACGGGATATTCTCATGAATTTCTGACACAACGGCAACCGCCTGATCCAAATTAAAGCCGGGCATAATAATGGCAAATTCTTCTCCCCCGAACCGGCAGCAAAACGCATTTTGAGGCGTACTTGAATTGGCGATTTGGGCAACGGCTTTGAGTACTTTATCCCCCATAATATGGCCGTATGTGTCGTTCAACTTTTTGAAATGATCAATATCAACCATGGCAATGGCCAGTTTTTTCTTTTTCTCTTTGGCCGTTTTAAACTCAAGATCAATTTTCTCCAGAAAAAACCGCTTGTTATAAACTTGCGTCAATTCATCGGTAATCACTGATTTGGCAAGGACACTGGCCTCTTTGGTTAAATTTTTGTACTGCACATTCAATTTAACCAGTTCAGAGGCGCGTTTGCTAAGGGCGTCTTTGTACTGGCCCTCTTTGCGCTTTGTGAATGAAAATTCAACAAAAAGGCTTAAAATAATATTTTTAATCAATTTGTAACCCGCTTCCAAGGCGGCAATTGAGAGGGTATAAAACATCATCGTGGGAAAAACCAACAGATCCACATACCCCACAAATGATTTTTTAACACTGTCATTCTCTTTAAACGCGGCAAGCTGTGACGAAGAAACCAAGTTGCTTTCTGTCAGGAAATCCAAAACATCCGCTGCTTTTAGCCCAAAGTAGGCTTTCAATTCGGGGATAAACTGACCAGCAATATCAGCCAGAAAATAAACCGGTTGCATGACATAACCCGTTACCGCATAAAACACAGTTAAAACGCCACGCATCCCAGAATAAATGCTTAAGCCTTCGCTGTCGGGCAAGTCGCCCCAGTACGGATCCCACAGCATCACAAAAAGCCGGATGCTAAGTGCGATGTAGATAAAAAAGAGGACATTGCTTTTAATAAGCTTGTACACGTCAGAAAGAGCACCTGTTGTAACCGCTATTTTAATAATAAGCGATAGAGGTGAAGTGTCAGAAAAAATTCAGGAAAAATCCCCTTTTAGGCGGATCAATCTGCATCAATTTTCCACCTTGAATTTTTAGGCTTGGCTTTTTTTATTGATAAAGTTGCTGACAATTGACCCGCTGGATTTTAAAAAGTTTTACCGTCCATCTGACTTTCCATCTGACTTTCAGAAAACCCAAGCCTTTCGGGCGGCATCACAAAATAACTGTAACTTGGCGGGGTCTTTTATACCCGGCGAGAATTCAACACCTGAGGCTACATCAATACCCAGGGGCCTAAACTGACGAATGACTGGTGAGACAGACTCAGGGGTTAAATTTCCGGCCAAGATAACGGGATAGTCTCGACAAACAAGATTAACGGCCATTTGAACGGGTTCAGGAAAATTAGAAACCGTTTTTCTGGGGTGTGTTTGCCCGGTTTGCTGTGTTTTTGGCAAGTCAATTAACAGCGCAATAATTTTGGTATTGATGGCAGGCAAATAATCGGCAATTAGTGAGTCCAGCAAATGAGTGCTTTCGCTTTCATGCAGCATTTTAGGCACAGGCGCCGTTTCAGATACAGGCGTTATTTCAGACAACGGATCAAATTCATGCATGGGCAGTGCCAGTGCTTTAATCACAGGCAATTTCACAGCCGCAATGGTTTCAAGGCTTTCTTTGCCGTGAAGTTGGACAAAATCCAGGGCGCACAGGCCAGCAATCTGGTTGACAGCATCGGCTGTGTCATCTTGAAAGACCCCAACAGCCCCAAAATTTGGCAAGGTTTCATTTGATTTTAATGCCTGAATAATCTCACGGGCCTTCTCCGGTGAAACATACCGCGGGCTGGATGGCACAAAAATAAAGCCAAGGAGTGTGGCGCCAGCTTGTAGCGCATTTTTTGCATCGGCTTCATTGGTAATGCCACAGATTTTAATAGTCTTATCAGTCAAGGGCAGGTTATTCTGCTGATGAGAGGCAAGAGATAAAGCTGAAGGAGGTAAACCGGGTGATTGGGTCAGGTGCTGCAATGTTTCAGGCAGTTGCTCCACTGGGGTTTTCATCAAGGTGGATCCCATAAGAAACCCATCACAGAACGGCAACAGGCTTTCAATATCTTCCCTGGTTTTAATGCCGCTGGCAGAAAGTTTATAAATGCCTTCGGGAATCAATGCTGACAGCCGGCGGGTTGTGGACAAATCAATGGCCAGGGTCTGCAAATTCCGGTTGTTAATCAACAAAACCTGTGGATTGACCTCAAGCGCCCGTTTTACTTCTGCCTCAGTCTGAACTTCAATTAAAGGCGTCATCCCCAACGTCCGGCACAGGGTCGTTAGTTCTTTCAAGGCCACATCATCCAGTGCTTTAACAATCAAGAGAATGACTTGAGCACCGGCAGCCCGAGCCTCATAGATCTGATAGGGGTCAATAATAAAATCTTTGCACAACACCGGGTGTGCTGTTTGGTGCACAACGTTTTTCAGGAGATCAAGACTGCCGCCAAAGTATTTTGCATCCGTCAGCACCGAAATGGCATGGCCGTAAGCATTGTATGCCAAGATAATCGCATTGCTGTCGGGGGCTTTCTGTAAAACACCTTCACTGGGCGAATGGGGTTTCAGCTCCAGAATAAAACAAGGCAACTGGCTGCTTTGGCATGATTCAATCACAGAGACCAACTGGTTTTGCACAGAACAAGCCTGGGCATTTTGCAGAAAGGTTTCTAGCGGCACTGTTTTTTTTCGGGCGGCTATCTCGTTCTTTTTGTGTGCGACAATTTGATCCAAAATGCCTTGCTGTGACAGTTCTTGATCCCGTTTTTTTTGATCCGGTATTTTTTCTTCTGCTTTTTCTTGACTGTTTATTTTTTGTTCTGGCAGTTCTTGATCTGGGGGCTTTGATTCCTTACTCACAGGTGCTTGCTTTCTTTTGGTCTTCATATTTGATCTTCATAGTTTTCAGGCATTGAAACGCATAATTTGGGCGTGTTATTGGGATTCATTTTTGCGGGATTCATTTTTGCAGATCTGTTTTTTACAGGCCCTTTTTTAACACCTGCTTCACTGTATTCAGTTTCTTTAAAACCGCCCCAGAAGAAAGAAGTGACGCTGCCAGACGAAAGCCCTCATCCATGGTTTCCTGGATGCCTGCAATGCAAAAGCCGGCCGCTGCATTCAGGCACAACATGTTATACTCGTGCGTCTGTTGATCGTTGCCGTGAATCATTTCTAAAAATCGTTGGGCGCTGTCTTTTGGGTCTAGCGACTGAATTTTTTCAGACGCATGTGCATGAAAGCCAAACTGCTTTAAAAATGGGGTTGGCTGAAATACCGCATCGGGGTCCTGAAACTTGGCGTACTCAAGCCGTGGACTATGACTATTGCCAAAAATTTTGTAAATGGCGGCCTCATTAAAAACTGAAAACTCATCCAAGCCAATAAAGGATTCATTGTTCTCCGCTTTTGAGCCTGTTGCACTGTGAACAATCCAGGTTTTAACTTCTGGGCTTTCTGAATTTTTCAGTTTTTTTAGACTTTGTTTCTCTAAAAAACGGGCTATCAGCGAGATCATCCGACGATCTGAAACCCCGAGCAATCGTTTTGGCGGATAATACGGGTTTAACAGTGGGCCCACAAAGTTAAAAACTGTTTTTGCAGCATATTGTTTTCTCAGGGCTTGAAGCGGTCCCAGCCCTGGATAGCATTGCGGGGCATATAAAAAAACCAGGCCGGTTTCTGTCAGTTGATGGGGAATCAAATCCACAGGGCTTTGACTCGCGATACCCAGAACATCCAGGAAATCAAAGCTGCCACTTTGGCTGGTGATTGCCCGGTTGCCAAACTTAATAACCGGCACACCACCTGCAGCCAGAACAAAAGCGGTTGCTGTGGAAGTATTAAACACGGACATACCACTGCCTCCCGTACCGCAACAATCCATTAAGTTTGCTGTCAAATGTTTGGGCAATAGCGGCAGACTGATTGCCGTTTCTTGAAGCAATTGTATGATGGTTTCAAAATCGGTGGGGGTGATGCTTGCCGGTGTTAAGTGATCAAGGACTTTAAGCGCTTCAGCGGGTGGCAGGCGATCATGAATGAGATCCGCCAGTATTGTTTTGGAGAGATCCTGGCTTTGCATTGCAACCGTTAACGGGAAGACACTTTAAGCCGGGTTAATGAGCGTTTGAGGGCCATTTCTGCCTCTAGTTGTTTTTTGGCATCATCACTTTGTTCCATTAAAAGTTCAGCCCGCTTTTTTGCCTCTTCTGCACGCAGGGCATCTACTTCGGTACTTTTTTCAGCCGCTGTGGAAATAATGGTGACAGTTTTGCCATCGGTTTGCAACATGCCTGCCATTACGGCAAGTGCCGTTTTTTGCCCATTTTCGTGCTTGTAGGTGACAATTCCAATATCCAACGGGGTGACAAAAGGCGCGTGGTTGGCCATGATCCCCACTGAGCCATCAACAGCCAAAGCCGATACTGACACAACATTCGATTCATCAACCACAACCCGGTCAGGGGTAATCAGTTTTAACTGCATAAAAAATCCTTTTGGTGCCTTTTAGTGAGTGGCTTTCATTTTTTCTGCTTTCTCACGGGCTTCTTCAATGCTGCCCACCATGTAAAAGGCCTGCTCGGGCAAGTCATCATGCTGGCCGGCTAAAATTTCTTTAAAACCGCGAATGCTGTCTTCAAGCTTGACGTATTTGCCGGAAATGCCTGTAAATGTTTCTGCGACAAAAAACGGCTGACTTAAAAAACGCTGGATTTTTCGGGCCCGGTTGACCAGATTTTTGTCATCATCTGATAATTCATCCATTCCCAGAATCGCAATAATATCCTGTAAATCTTTGTAGCGCTGCAGAGTCGATTGAACCCCACGGGCAACCGTGTAATGCTCTTCTCCGAGAATAAGCGGATCCAGTGCTCTACTGTTGGAGGCAAGCGGATCCACAGCCGGGTAAATGCCCAACTCTGCAATCTGGCGGGACAGTACCGTTGTTGCATCCAGGTGACCAAATGTGGTTGCTGGTGCTGGGTCTGTTAAATCGTCGGCAGGGACATACACAGCCTGAATGGAGGTAATGGATCCATCTTTGGTAGATGTAATCCGTTCCTGCAGTTCACCCATTTCAGTGGCCAAAGTTGGCTGGTAGCCAACCGCACTGGGCATTCTGCCCAATAGCGCAGAAACCTCAGACCCAGCTTGTGTAAACCGGAAAATATTGTCAATAAAAAGCAGCACATCTTGCTTGGCTGTGTCCCGAAAATATTCTGCAACGGTCAATGCAGACAATGCAACCCGCAAACGGGCTCCTGGCGGCTCATTCATCTGGCCGTAAACCAGGGCCACTTTATCCAGAACACCTGAATCTTTCATTTCGTGATACAGATCGTTGCCTTCACGGGTCCGCTCGCCCACCCCGCCAAACACCGAAACCCCGCCATGGCCTTGGGCAATGTTGTGGATCAACTCCATAATAATTACGGTTTTTCCGACACCCGCACCACCGAACAAGCCCACTTTTCCACCCTTAGAATAAGGCGCAAGCAAGTCAACAACTTTGATGCCGGTTTCAAAAATTTCAACTTCCGTGCTTCTTTCAACCAATGTTGGGGCTTTGCGATGAATGGGACTGCTGGATTCGGCATTGACTGGGCCCGCTTCATCAACCGGATTGCCAAGCACATTGAGAATGCGCCCCAAGGTTCCGTTGCCAACCGGCATATTAATAGGAGAACCCGTATTCACAACAGCCATTCCGCGAACCAGTCCGTCACTGCTGTCCATAGCAACCGAGCGAACCTGGTTGTCACCCAAAAGTTTTTGTACTTCCGTGACCAGTATGTCAATTTCACCATCCGCCCGCTTAATTTCAATTTTTAAAGCATCATAGATTTTAGGCAATTGCCCTGCAGGGAATTCAACATCAACAACAGGCCCGATTACCTGAGTAATTGATCCCGTTGTAGTAGCCTCAGCGACAGTCATAGTGTATGGAACTCCTTGGGTCAAATCGTCAGATTAAAAATTAGAAATAAAAAAAATCAATTTTTAGTCAGAAAAACTAAAAGCAGTATCTGGATTGTAGCAAAATCCTTAATAAAAAATCTGTTTGTAAAAAAATTAAAACTCACAAGCTAAGCTGTTTAAATACTATGTACATTTTATAATTCGATTTATATCTAAAATTTTAAGGATAGAATTCTAAAAAATATAATATTTTA
>JBCDLA010000066.1:0-14316 GCA_038745945.1 Cyanobacteria bacterium P01_H01_bin.74
GCCAAACACCCCTCCCCCGCAGATTTGCCCCCTTGAGTAGTGAGACATACGGGGGGCAAGCTCTCAATGTGGATTGATCTGAATATGGACTGATGCCGCTTGAGAAAATCTTTACCATCCAGGCCGTATTCAGATCAATCCACATTGAGAGCTTGCCCCCCGTATGTCTCACTACTCAAGGGGGCAAATCTGCGGGGGAGGGGTGTTTGGCTTCCCCAGTCCAGCAGTTAAAAAGGTGATTTTATACCTTTTTACAGCTTAAATTTTAAGAAATGATTGCACATACACTTGAAAAAGACTCCCAGCTTAGTGAAAATAAACACAAAAAAACCACCCTTACTTTGGTAAGAATGGCCGGGAGTTCGAAAACCGATCAAACACGGCTATGACACACTTTAGCCGAAAGCCTGGACATACTGTGCCATCTCCCGGCCAAAAGCCGAGAAAGTGTACACTGGTACGCCAGTGTGTCAGGTTTGATAGGGACTTCGACATCCCAGCACTTCTTTAAGTAAGTGCTATTTCAAATCATAGCGCAGTTTTGGTTAGGTGTCTATTTTTTCTTGTCGAGATTCTTTTGCGTCAAAGCAAATTCTTTTTAAACATATTTTTCTTTGTTTCGTCAGGGGAGAGGGAGTGTTCTCTCTCCCCTAACAACCCCTCGCTTAACACCCCCGAAAAAAATATTTTCTCTCGAGTCTTTAGCGGGAAGGCAAAATCTTTTTAAAACATATTTTTCTTTACTTTGTTAGGGACCCTGGCTGGCCCCTAACAACCCCAG
This sequence comes from Cyanobacteria bacterium P01_H01_bin.74, assembly GCA_038745945.1. Lineage (GTDB taxonomy): Bacteria > Cyanobacteriota > Vampirovibrionia > Vampirovibrionales > Vampirovibrionaceae > JBCDLA01. The sequence goes on from JBCDLA010000066.1 coordinate 782, forward strand.
CCGTTTTTTTACACTCGCGTGAAAAATCTGAACTCGCTATGGCTTTAGACAAGTTTCAAAGTGGCACAGCCTCCAAGGCTTCGGCTGTGCATTTTTTTAACTTGCCTACCTCAAACAGCAGATTTTTCCACAGTGTAAAGCCCCGTAGCAAGTTTGAAAAATAGCGGAAGTTGCTGGTTCTGAGGGGTAGAATAGCGTAAGCCAGACCCCTCAGAAACTGCCTTTGCGAGTGAGCACTGGCATAGCCAGGCGCAGCCGTAAGAGCAGGAAGCAACTGGTTATTTTTACTTGCTTTTGAAAGGAGTCCAGAGGAAACGGGACGTTTCTTCTGGTGCCAAGGGGTTGTTAGGGGAAAGGGCATCGCTTTCCCCTGACAAAGTAAAAGAAGAAAAAATATTTTAAGAGAAAAATTGCCTTGACGCAAAAGAACAGAAAGGAAATATTCTCTTTCGGGAGGTGTCCTCCCGCTTACACGACGAGGGGGGTTGTTGGGGGAGAGGGAGTGTTCTCTCTCCCCTAACGGAACAAATAAAGAAAGTGAGTTTGAGAAGATCATGCTTTCCCGCAGAAGAGTCTCGACAAGAAATCAACCTATTGGGCGGGATGAAACTTAACGTGCTGGCTCCAGAAATAAACAGCACGGGCATACTCTTCTGAGGAATAAGGCGTTTTCGGCTTGGTTCCGCCGGGCAAGTGCAACTGATTTCTGGCCATGGTCATCGGATTCATCGGCTCTGGTGACTGGCTTGGGGACGCATTCACTGAAATAATATAGAAATCAGCAATTTTGGGCTCAGGCGCATCATTATCTGCCGCCAGAATATCGTGGTGGTACAAAACAATATCCACCCGGCTGGCTTTTTGTTTTTGAGGAACAGGCTGTTTGGTATCAGTGGACCTTGATTCGTCGGAGTGGGGTCGCTTTAAATCAGCAGCAGGGGTTGCAAAAACCTGCAGGCATGGGGCTTCTTCTTTTTTGGAGCTGTTTTCAGACTTAGTGGTATTGTTAGTATTATTTTGCGGGCTGGTTCGGGTTTTGTAGGCGGCCACCAGCTTGAGTGTCCCTTGATCGAGTGCGGGTTTTATTTGCTCCAGCGATACGGTTGCAGTAAAAAACTGTTCACACGCTGCTTCAGGGAGAGGAACCAGAAAAACCAGCGGGTTATTGGGGGAAGGCACCCGGTTTTTCCAGTATTTTTTGGTCAAGGCAAGCAGCGCGTCCCAACTGCCATTAAAATGAGCGTGATGGCTTTCCGGGGTCTGGCGGGTCACAAAGGGATGAATCCCCAGTTGGGCAGCGTCAAAATCGGGGGAGTGTGCCGGGTTATTTTGAGAACTTTCTTGAGAGTCTTTTTCAGAAACACCAGTCTCTGTGTGAACGATTGAAGCTGACCTGTTGCTTTGATTCAGTAAGTCCGGGCGGTAGTGCCGGGTGATGGCAAGGGCTTGTTCTTTTCGCCAAGCTGCAATTTTTTGATGATCCCCGCTGCGCAGGACTGCCGGCACTTCATGGCCTCTAAAATTTGCCGGACGGGTATAATGTGGGTGATCCAGCAAGGTGTTGTAAAAAGAATCTGCTTCAACTGAAGAGAATTTTTGAACCGCACCGGGAAGAAGTCTGGTCACTGCGTCAATGACTGATAGGGCAGCCAATTCACCGCCGGTTAAAACAAAATCCCCCAAAGACACTGGTAATACATCCGGAATCAATTCAAAAATCCGCTGATCAAAGCCTTCGTAGTGCCCACACAATAAAACCAGCTGTTGATAGTCTTCAGAAAAGGCCTTGGCCAGATTATGCGTCAAAGGGATTCCCGTGGGGGTAAGCACAATGGTTTTGCTTTTGGCGGCCATCGGCTGCAAGGATGCCCAAGCATCAACAACTGGCTGACACGCCAGAACCATGCCACTGCCTCCGCCATAAGGACTGTCATCCACTTTACGGTTGGGATCGGCTGAAAATGTTCTGAAATCAACAGAATCAACAGAAATAATGCCTGCCGACTGGGCCCGACCCACAATACTGGTGCGGGCATAGAGGGCAATAATTTCAGGAAACAGGGTTAAAACTGAAAATTTCAATGACGGCCTGCTTTTACAATTGAAAGGGTGACAGACACCTTAAGAAGAACGAAAATAATAAAACAAAAATAATTTTCTATGCATTTATGCATTACCCGCAAGAATGAGGGCGTGGAGTATGCTTTTGGCCTTGTTTCGGGTTTCTTCATACTCTGATTCGGCCACAGAATAATAAACGACCCCGGCCCCTGCATGAACGTGGGCTTGGCCGTCCTTAATCAGTGTCGAGCGAATTGCAATGGCGCTGTCAGTATTGCCAGCATGATCAATATAACCCACCAGCCCAGAATAAACCCCGCGCTGCTCAGGTTCAAGCTGGCTGAGTAAGGTCATCGCCCTGATTTTTGGTGCCCCACTGACTGTCCCCCTGGGAAAGCAGCTCTGAATTGCATCATAGCCCGTTTTCTCTGAGGTCAGCTGGCCGGTGACTGCTGTTGCCAAATGCATCACATGCGAGTAACGAATAATCTGGGCAATTTCACCCACTGCAACCGTGCCCGGTTCTGAAATTCGACCCACATCATTGCGGGCCAGATCCACCAGCATGCTGTGCTCGGCCATTTCTTTGGTATCAGCTTTTAACGCAGCAGCAAGGGCCTTATCTGCTTCTGAGGTTAGCCCCCGGGGTTTTGTTCCAGCCAAAGCTTTTAGTGTGAGCGCCTTATTCTGGCAACTTAAAAAGGTTTCCGGCGAGGACCCCAAGTAGCAAAAACTGGGGAATTTTAGAAAGTACGCATAGGGCGATGGGTTAATGGCCTGTGCCAGTCGGTAGGCATTGAGTGCACTGGCGGTGTAGGCCAGATAAAAGCGCTGCGCCAAAACAATCTGAAAAGCCTGTCCTTCAGTAATATAAGCCTTAATTTGATTCACTGCACTGCAGAAAGCCGGCTTTGAAATGGCAGTTGAGACCTTTTCAAAAAGGATGTTTTCAGACAAGGCCTGCACTGGCAATACATTTGAAAAAAACTGGCGGCTTTCATGAAACAGATCGGCTTCAACGCTTTGCCACAGTTCAGCAGCCTGCTCAGCGGCCTTGTAAGAAATAAAATGCAAGCGCCGGTACAAATGATCGAAAACAATTACTGTGTCATAGAGGCCCAGGGCGCAATCAGGTACGGCCAAGGGATCAATCGTCTGTTGCGGGATTGCTTCAAAATACTGGCTCATCCCGTAACCAAAATAACCGGCCCAGCCTGCTGTAAACGGGATGTCATTTAATGCAGGCGGCAAAGGCGCAATGGCAGGCAAATGCTGATGAATTAAATCTTGCAGGACAGCCATCGGGTTTTCAGCGGGTAATAACACCTGTTCTGTGGTTTTATTGATGGCCATTTCTGTAACAGTCAAAACACGGTTTTTTAGGGAAACCGTTAAAACAGGATCCAATCCCATAAACGAGAAACGTGCCATGCGCTTATCACCGTCAGCACTTTCAAACAGAAAGGCTTGAGATTGTGTGGCCTCAATGCGTTGAAACAAGGCCACCGGCGTAATGGTGTCCGATAAGCGGGTTATCCAGGTTGGCGAGGCAGGGCTGTGCACTTTCATCGTCTTTCATTGCATTTTTTCATGATGTTGTGCTTTTAGCTTTATTTAATAAACCAACATAACAAAAACAAGCGCTGGGTTCATAGGGTGCTGTATGCTGCCGCAGCATAAGACATCCCAAATCAAGCAGCCAACACATAAAACAGGCACAGTAACAAAACTGGGCAATAACACCGGCGAGACATTGGCTGAATTAATTCATAAAGATGTTTTATAATAATTTCTATGGATGTTTCAGTAAATGAGCAAATTATCAGGCTGCTGCTGGCGGTCTTGCTGGGCTCTGTTGTTGGTTTGGAACGCGAGTTCGGGCAGCAGTATGCTGGTTTGCGAACGCATATTCTGGTTTGCCTGGGTGCAACCGTTTTTACGCTGATTTCCATATCTGATATGGGAGCAGGCCCGTCCTTTATTGCCCAGGGAGACGCCGCCTACCAGTTGGCCCGGGATCCTGGTCGGATTGCAGCCCAGGTGGTTACAGGCATTGGTTTTATTGGTGGTGGGGCCGTTTTGCGCAACGGATCCAGTATTCGTGGGTTAACCACGGCAGCAAGCCTCTGGCTGATGGCCAGTGTGGGTATGCTGATTGGCGTAGGCTCCTATCAGCTGGCTGTTTTAACCACTTTGCTGTCTTTTTTGGTGCTGTTTTTTATTGGTATGCTGGAACACAGCGTCTTTAACAAACACCAGAAAAAACACAGTCGCTTTGTTATACAACTGACCATTGACGCGTCTTCAAACGATATGTTTCAGGCCTGGGTCGAAGAACACTTCAGCAACCAGGTCCTGGATGTCAAAATGACAAAAAACAACCAGGAAAAAACCCTCGGTTACCATTACATCATGAATACGCGCGGCAGCCAGAAAGAAGTCAATGCAGTCATTAACTCGCTGAATCAGCTTCAGGGCATTCATAACAGCACCGTCAAAATTCACAGTGAGTAAAGCCCTGTAAAAAACTTTGCAAAAAAGCAACGCATGCCTTTTTAAAGCCCAGTGAAAGTATGATAAACTGATATTGGTTGAATTTATGAGTAGTCGTTGTTGAAGGCAATCTGATTCTGTCCTGCTACAGCGTGTTAATCAGTTTAAACGGGTTACAATGAATGCAAGATTTAAAACGGTGGTATGACAACCGGGAAACCATAAGAACTTTCACAGAACTTCTTGGGTCAATGCCCGATCAATTGCAAACCCTCTTTGCAGAAGCTTTGCTGTGGTATATGGTGCGTGAGCGTAAAGTCAATACCAAGGGCAAGCCGTACGTGAGCATTGGGGCGGCTAAAATCATGGGCTTGCACCAGTCTAAAAAGAAACGCCGGAAATACGATCAGAATTTAAAACTGCATGAAGCTGTGAATGCCTTTTATATGCTCCCAGATTCTGATCAGAACACGATTACCAACGCCATGTGGGAAATGACGCTGTACATTCAAAAGTACTATGCCGCATGTTTTCTTGCCGAAGAAAAATCCAAGATAAGCACCATCCGGCATATTAGCCAGGCGTATGCCAATAAAGGGGCGGTTGAAGCAGAAGTGGCTGTAAAGCAGGCTGAAAAGAAACTGGTGGAAGAAGATCCCGATGATAATGACCTGCTGGATGACACTGAAAAATCACTGTCCGATGCTGATACCGGCTTTAATAAACAGGGCACACGAAGCAGTTCAACGTCTTTTGGCTCGCGGCTGCGGGAACGCTAATGCAGACCGCATCGCAGCAGTACCCTTGGCCATAGGGCCTTAAAAACCGGATTAAAAAAATAAACAGCGTCAAATTGACTAACTGAATTAAAAAAAATGAAAAAAAAATTAAACAAAAAAAATTAAACGAAAATAAGGGGGAAAGTGATGTCAACCGCGACCATAGAAAAATTTGTTGTGTCACCCAGTGATTACTCAAAACAAAGCCAGTTTCTCAATTACATTGGCGGCCAGTGGGTGCCTGCAAAATCAGGGCAACACTTTAACAACATCAACCCTGCCAACCAAGCAGACTGCATTGCCACATTTCCGGCATCCACAGAAGCGGATATCAATGATGCCGTTGCCGCTGCACAAAAAGCTTATGTCCAATGGCGGCAAGTGCCTGCCCCAGTGCGCGGAGAAATGCTCTATAAAGCCGCAACCTTGTTAATGTCTCGCAAAGAGCAACTCTCGCGGGAGATGACCCGGGAAATGGGAAAAGTAATTACTGAAGCCCGCGGGGATGTGCAGGAAGCCATTGATATGACTTTTTACGCCGCAGGCGAAGGACGGCGGCAATTTGGGCAAACCGTTCCGTCTGAACTTCAAAATAAAGTGGCCTTCTCAACCCGCGTGCCGCTGGGTGTGGTGGGATTAATTACCCCCTGGAATTTCCCCATTGCCATTGCAAGCTGGAAGATGATGCCAGCACTGATTTGCGGCAATACCTGCGTTTTAAAGCCATCAGAAGATACCCCCTTATTGTCGCATCGGCTGGTTGAAATTCTGGAAGAGGCGGGCATTCCCAAGGGTGTCGTCAACCTGGTTCACGGGACTGGGCTTGAAGCCGGTGCGCCGCTGGTCAAGCACCCAGATGTCAAACTGATATCTTTTACAGGGTCCACAGAAACGGGCCGGTGGGTCAATGAAACTTGTGCCAAATCACTGAAGCGGGTTTCGCTGGAACTGGGCGGAAAAAATGCCGTTGTGGTTATGGATGACGCCAATCTTGATCTGGCGGTTGATGGCATACTCTGGGGTGCGTTCGGGACAACAGGGCAGCGCTGTACGGCAACCAGCCGAGTTATTGTGCACCAGGCAGCTCATGCTCAGCTCCGAGAAAAACTGCTGGTCCGTATGACCGAACTGACCCTGGGCAATGGATTGGACAACACGGTTAAAGTGGGGCCGCTCATTAATGAAAAAGCCCTGGAAAAGGTCTTAAGCTACATTGATATTGGTAAATCTGAAGGCGCTGACTTGCTAGTAGGCGGGACAAAAAACACGGCTGCTGGCGATGGCTGGTTTATTGACCCGGCCATTTTTGACAACGTAAAGCCCACGATGCGTATTGCAAAAGAAGAAATTTTTGGCCCGGTGACTGCACTCATTCCTGTCAGCAGCTTTGAAGAAGCACTGGCTGTGGCCAATAGCGTTGAGTACGGCCTTTCGCTTGCCATTTATACAATGAATGTAAACAAAGCCTTAAAAGCCGTTGAATGTTTTGACTCGGGCTTGTGCTACATTAATGCCCCCACCATTGGCGCCGAAGTGCACTTGCCGTTTGGCGGTGTCAAAAATACAGGCAATGGCCACCGGGATGCCGGGCAAGCCGGGCTGGACGTCTTTTCAGAGTGGAAAAGTGTCTACATTGACTACAGCAATACGCTGCAGCGGGCCCAAATTGACCCGGTTGAAATGGCGTAAAATCCTCTCCAGTTGGTCCGCGATTGCTGGTTGGTAAGTTATCCGAATGTTTTGAAAGTTGAGGCAATGTTTTTGTCAATGACTTTCTGGACTGCTTCGATTTCTGTTTGCACCGCTTCCTGCTGGGTGTCCACCCGTCTCAGCTGAAGCTCCAACGATTGATCCAGTGATTGCAGCGCGCTGATTCTTATTTGAACCTGAACAGCTTCAGGAGAATCAGGCTCAAGGTTGCTGACCACCGTAAACAGATCACCCGTAATATTGGCCAGCTGCAGTCGGGACTGATTAATTTGCTGGCCGGTAAATTCCAAGTCGCTTTTTCTGGCTGTCAGCGCAAGAAATCTTGCCTGACTGGCAGCTAAACCCACGGTTATTTTTCCTTAATTCAAGAACCCAATGCTTGCTTTCTGAGCAGTACTGATTTGTTGTTAGTGTTTGCCTTAAAGTTGGCTTTTTTATGTACTTTTTTATTGACTTCTACGCAGACCACCCCAATAGTGTCTGTTTCAAGTGTAATAACAATTAAATGAATTTCAGCTTGCCTTAGCCCCTGCAAGCCAGTAAACCGACTCAAATGCCAATAAATTTACAAATTTTTACAGTTTTCAGCGTTTAAAAAAATCAATTCAAATAAAAATTTAAAGCCACTTAAAACAGTGCAATGCGCAGAATCTGTTGTTAATACAGCAACCCACTGAGTATAAACCCACTGAGTATCAATCCGTTAAATAGAATACAAACCCATTAATACGGATAGCAACGGATGCCTTTACTGATTTCGACAAAAAGAATACGGCCTTTAATTGCCCAAAGAACTGTTTTCGGCAACCGCTGTGTAGGGAACCTGAGCCATAATATCGGCCCGGGTATCAAGCCGGATGCCCACCACAATGTAATAAAGCACATCCTCGAACTTTTTTCTGTTTTTTGATGCTCCTCTGGTGGACTGTTCTTGAGAGCGCCCTGTTTTTTGAGGGCTGCACAGCAAGTAAAATGATTGTTGCCGAATGCTTTCAAAACGGTGAATGGGCAGCGGGGGATAAACCAGTTTTAGCTGGATGGCATTGCTTTTCACGTTTGCCTTTTCACACAGTGCCTGGTTAAAAATCCCGCGAATGCTATCATTCAAGCGGTGCAACGGAATGGGAGACCGTCGAATGGGTTGTGCAAAAATCCGGTGAAACGTGCGTGTTTTCGGGGTTAATTGCTTGGTTACCAAGGCTTTTGATTGCTTGGTTCCAGGCAATTCAATCATTTTCTGGGCGGTTCTCGGCTTTTTAAGGGGCATGAATTGAAAAGGACTGGCTTCTTGCGGGGGCAGCTTTGTTTGTGTTCTGTGTTTTTCGGGTGATTTTTGCCACGTTCTGTCCAAAATCTGGCAGGCAATTTGGTGATGGGCAAGCGCTGAAGCATGGAGTAAATGACAGCGGATGCTGTCTTTTTTGAATGCTGCTTTTGAACGGAGTAAAGAAAAATGATGGCAGGCCACTGGATTGCTCTGGAAACCAAGCCGCTCGATGTGCTGGATGACAGTCTGTGCCGTTATGGGGCTTATTGTTCTGAGGGAATCAAAAATCTGTTGCTTTAACACAGTGACCGGGTCGGTACTGACCGTTGGAGACCTGTAAGCAAAGCCGAGACCCTTTACTTGGGCCGTAGTAGCCAGTTGAACATAAACCCAGACCGCATTAATTTGCAGCGTGGTATGGTAAACCTTCAGCTGCTTTAAAAAAACCGTCAGTATTTTTTTCAGCTCAGATTTCAGCTGGTTTTTGAGGCTGTTTCCTGACTGTTTTCTTTCATCTCTTGGCATATAATACCCAGGGCTTTCTGCACACGATCCAAGGGCTCGGTTAAATCCAAGCTCTCCCCGACATGGGTTATCAGGTCGCTGATCACACTGAGTTGTGTGTTTTTCGACAAATCAGATGGCTGACTCCTACCAGCTGTCTTGGCAGGCTTTGCGATATTTTTCTGTCCTGTTCCCGCTGTTGCTTCTGGCTTGGCCTGGGTATAAAGCCGAACGGGATTGCCTGTTGATGAGGTCTGGACAAGAAAGTCATTGTCATTGCCCGGAACAACAGTGCCAATATTTCCCACAGGCGACATTTTGGTGGCCTGAATCCTGTAAACAGGCAAATTGTCCAGTTGGGCTTCAAGCAGGCTTTCGTCTTCTGTTAACAGGCAGTGGGGCTTCAACTCGCAATTTTTAAGCAGTGTTTCCAAAATAACTTCCTGCTTAATGTAGTGCCCAAGAATTCCCCCATAAAGGACTTGCTGAATCTTGCTGGGCTGGACGGGCTCTGTATACCTGAATTCCACAGGAAGCCCCCGGCTGTCTGTTACCATTAAACCACCGATAAACTGGTTTGAACCCGGAGAAATAATGCTGATATAGCCCAGTGAGATGTTCGACTGTTTTTGTTTGGCATCGGTCATTGGTCGAATCGTATCGTTGGTTTTGGACAGGGCTATTTCTGATTCTTTTATTTTATGGATTAACGCGTATTGAGACTTTCTTCGCCAAAGCTTTTAGCAATTTTCGCCTTATTGGCTTTTAAGTTTATTTCGCAACCGCAGTATGGCTTGTGCATGCAGTTGGCAAGCCCGAGACTCAGAAACACTGATAATTTCACCGATTTCTTTCAGGGTCATGTTTTCGTGGTAATACAGGGCAATAAGCAATTTTTCACGTTCTGGCAAGCCAGCAATGGCTTTTATTAAATTGTGCTTGAGCTCTTCTGCTTCATATTCGCCTTGTGGATCAGGGCTGTTTTTGTCTTCCACCATATCCAGCACTTGCAGTGAGCTGCCTGAACCGTCATTGCCCAACGAGTCGTCCAGAGACACCATATAGTTCTGGGTTTCTGACAAAATCACATTAAGGCGTTTTTTGGTCACCCCCAGCTTGCTGGCCAGCTCATCATCGGTTGGCTGGCGTCCCAACGTTTCTTCCAATTCTTGCATGGCCTGAGACAGCTCTTTGGATCGCCGTTTGACACCGCGCGGCACCCAGTCCTGAAACCGCAGCTGATCAATAATGGATCCCCGAATTCTGGTGACGGCATAGGTTTCAAATTTCAAGCCCCGCTCCGGATCAAAGCGCTCCACGGCCTCCATTAACCCCATTGTGCCGTAGCTCACCAAATCTTCTGAGGTAATGCTGCTTGGCAATGTAATTGGCATGCGGCTGACAACATAACGCACCAGATGCAGGTAATTGAGGATAATCTGTTCTCTTAATTTCCCGTTTTCAGGCGCCTGTTTATAGCTCTTCCACAACTGTAAGGTTTCAACCTTTTTGTCAGGGCTTTGTCGAGGCTTGCTTTTTAGTTTTGCTGCGGGAGGATGTGCCTCAGCCATAGTGATTGAACAACCCTTTAAATAAAAGCCAATACTCTATTTGTGAAAGAAACCCAAGTCTGTTATTGGCCTAATTTATTATAATAGGACTGCAATTTTTTGGCTTGTCTCGGCAATGAAAATCAACTGTCTGACGCACAGTAATTTGTTGTTTACTGTATATTTCCTTTCGGTTCTTCTGCGTTAAGGCAAGATTTTCTCAAACTAACTTTCTTTTCTTTGTTCCGTCAGGGGCCATTTTATAGAAACGGATTTGGCCCCCAAGACCCCCAGCCGTTTTATTTACACTGGCGTGAAAAATCTGAACTCGTCACAGCTTCAAACAATTTTCAAAGTGGCATTGCCTCCAAGGTTTCGGCGATGCGTTTATTTTAACTTGCCACCCTCAAACAGCAGATTTTTCCGCCAGTGTAAAGCCCCCGTAGTAAGCTTGGGAAATTTTGTCGGGTCTGCGAGGTCAGCCGGTTCTGGGGTGTAAAATTGCGTCAGCAATCACCCCAGAAAACGACTTTACGGGTGAGGATTGCAGAAAGCAACCGCAGCCGTAACGGAGGTAGGATGACCGTAAACATGCAACTGATTCGGGGGGTGTTAAGCGGGGGGTGCCCTCCCGCTTACGCGGCGAGGGGTTGTTAGGGGAGAGGGAGTGCTCTCTCTCCCCTAACGAAGCAAAGAAAGAGTAAGTGTTTGAGAAGATTATTGAAGCCGTGACGAGTTTAGATTTTTCTGCCAGTGTAAAAAAAATCAGCTGGGGTTGTTAGGGGCCAAATCCGTTTCTATAAAATGGCCCCTGACGGAACAAGGAAAAAAGTTTGCTTGAGAAGATCTTGCCTTCCCGCAAAAGGCCCGAGAGAAAGTCTTTAATCACCAAGGGGTCGTTAGGGGAAAAGGCAGTTTTTTGCATAGCCCTTGCCCGTTAGGGCTTAAGGATATGGATGCCGTTGGGTGCCCCTGACAAAGTAAAAGAAGAAAATATGTTTTAAGAAAAGATCTTACCTTTACACACCCTAACCTTTTGAACTGGACGTTTTCTTTGTTGAAGCGGCATTAAGTCGGCTGTCTTCATTCAGCAAAAATTGAATCAACGTTGTCACAGAAAAGCCGGTTGCTTTTTCATCTGGTGTCATATCAGCTCCTGCAATATCCAGGTGTGCCATTGGCAAGTCCTCTTCTGGCAGACCACTCATCACAAATGCAGCAGCCGATTGGGCACCGCGGTATTTTTGAGTTGATGTATTTCTGATATCAGCACCGTCAAGGGCACTTTTAATGTCATCAAAATCGGTTTCAACAACATCCAACGGCTGAATGGGTTCTTGCAGGTATTGGCCAGCAACTTGTATACGGTCCCGCAGGTCGGTATTGTTTGCCATTAACGCAATTGTTCGGCCCACTGCAATTGAGGCGGCACCCGTTAATGTGGCCACCGAAATCATTTCATCGGGGTTGTTTTTAGCGGCTTGTGTTACAGCATCAATTAATGTCAGTCGGCCTTCTGCATCGGTATGTCTGATTTCAACTTTTTTGCCGCAGCTGGTGTCAACAATTGAGTCGGGCAGCATGGCATAACTGTCAATTTTATTGGGGGTAGCAGCAAGGTAGGCGTGAACCTCCAGATTATTCAGCTTCAGTTTACTGAGTGCCTGCATGACGCCTAAAACAACAGCACCCCCTGTCATATCCCCTTTCATGGTGTTCATGTAATTGCCAGGTTTAACCTGGTAGCCCCCTGTATCAAAAATGACAGACTTTCCGATTAAAGCAATTTGCTTCTTGGGTGCCTTTTGAGGCTTGTAGGCAAGGTGAATAAATTTTGGTGGATCGCTACTGACAGACCCCCTGGCTACTTCAAAGAAACACGGCATGTTTTTTTCAATCCATGAAACATTGGTCTTGATGTCTACTAATATTGGACCTTTGGGTTTTGCAATGGCTTTTGCATGGGTCACCAGGGTTGTGGGCGTTTTTAAATTTGAAGGATGATTGACCAGGTCTTTAACCAGATTTTTGGCTTCAGCCAGCGCAATACCTTCATCAAGAGAAGCTTTAAGTGCAGTGCTGCTCAGAGAACTTGGCGCTAAGAAAGAGAAATAAACTGAAGGCAATTGCTTTTTATCAGGTTGTTTGGCTTCCATCGATTGATAGGTTGCCTGATGGGCTGCATCGACAGCCAGAACCAAAGACAGTGAGGCTGGCAAGTTATCAGGGTCTTCAGGCAACAAGCAAGAGACAGATTCAAGCTTGTATAGCTTGACGGCTTGCTCAAATGCTTTACAGATTGCTTTTTGCCAGTACTGGGGTTTAAATTTTTCTTGGGTGCCAAGACCCACCAAAATCAATCGTTTTGTGGTTAATCCAGCAATTTTATGGTTTAACGGCAGTGTCGTGAATGTGGCGGCGGCACCAGAAAATTGTTCGGTTTCTGCCCATGATTTGATCGCAGTCAAGAGGGACTTGTCTGTAAATGTCTCAGGCCATTGAATTTGTGCTACTGGATCTTTGTCTTTTGATTTTTTGGCTTTCTCTGATTTTTTACTTGAGGTGGTTTCTTTTTGAAAAACAGGAACAATAACTACATCAACCGATGTCAGCTTTTTCTTTGTTTTGTCCTGAAATTGAAATGTTATCTTTGGTGACCCCATAAGACGATATAACTCCTTGCTGCCAATTTAATCAAGCCCTGTACTTTACTTATTCAGTATTTAATCAGTGTTTAGTCCGCATTCAAATTTGTTAAAAGGCACTTCTGAAAGACATTTGGTACAAGATGCTTTAAAACCATTATACACGCATTGTGATCGTTTTATTGAGCGAATTGTAAACAGTAAAAGCCTTGTTTTGAACGGCTGTAAAAAAACTTTTTGGATCAGTTTTTAGTTTTATCAATAAATAAGCCTAATGGCGGACTTCTGAAATGCTTCAAATAGCCCCTTGAAAAAAATATTCATTTAAGTTGTAATTTAAGTTAAATAGGGTAGATGCCCGAGTGGTTAAAGGTGGCGGTCTGTAAAACCGTTGCGTAAGCTACGTTGGTTCGAATCCAACTCTACCCAAATTAAAAGCTTCCTGTGTCTTTGACAAGGAAGCTTTTAATTTGGGTTAAAAACCTTTAATTACAGAAAAATGCTTGCAATGTTTGCAAATTTATAC
>JBCDLA010000067.1:0-13276 GCA_038745945.1 Cyanobacteria bacterium P01_H01_bin.74
AAAATTGTCAGATTCGATGACACTAAAAAACAGAAGAAAGCCATAGCAAAGCTGTCTGGATATAAGGTTTATTTTTTCTGAATTCTGCGATTTTTCTGGTCAGAGAATGTTGACAGTATTAAATTTCACAGAAAGCATTCAAAAAATGATATAATGCTCTATTATGGGCTGGGTTTTTAACGATTAAACATGATATTTAAGAACAGGAAGTACCTCTCCAATGAGTAAAAATGATCCCAGTTCAGCAGAAAACACAGGTCTCTTACTTCAAAATACCTATCAAGAAAAGCTTGCGGATTGTCTTTATTCTCATCAACTTCCAGCAACTTTTTTACGCCCTGAATTGCTACAATTTAACGAAAAGCTAGCCTTGCAACTGGGTTTAAATCTTGATTATTTTAAAACAGAGGCAGGCATCCAGTTTTTATCTGGGCAAGATCGTTCTCCCTCTGTTAAACCCATTGCACAAGCTTATGCCGGGCATCAGTTTGGCCATTTTACAATTTTAGGTGATGGCCGGGCCATCATTTTGGGTGAACAAAAAACGCCATCGGGAAGCCTTCTAGATATTCAATTAAAAGGTGCTGGACAAACGCCCTATTCGCGGCAAGGCGATGGTCGGGCAACACTGAGTTCAATGCTGCGCGAATATTTAATTAGCGAGGCAATGGCTGGGCTGAAAATACCAACCACAAGAAGTCTGGCTGTCTTATCAACGGGTGAACCTGTGTACCGAGAGCAAGAACATCCAGGTGCAATACTGGTTCGGGTTGCAGAAAGCCATATTCGGGTTGGTACATTTCAGTATGCCGCTTATATGGCTGTGAATAAAGACTCAGATAGCAGCTACAATGGGATTGTAAAACAACTGGCAGACTATGCTATTGCGAGGCATTATCCTGAGTTAAACAACTATGATGCAGACAGTCGCTATCAAGAATTTTTCAAGGCAGTGATTAAACGCCAGGCATTTCTTATTGCCAACTGGCAGCGTGTCGGTTTTATTCATGGGGTTATGAATACAGACAATATGACAATATCAGGCGAAACAATTGATTATGGTCCCTGCGCATTTATGGACACCTATGACCCCAACACGGTCTTCAGTTCAATTGATCACCAGGGCCGATACCGCTTTAGCAATCAACCGGTGATTGCGCAATGGAATATTGCACGGCTGGCTGAATGTTTAATGCCATTGTTTAATAATAGCCCTCATGAAAAAAGCGACAAGGCGATGGCCGTTGCAGAAAAAATTGTCGCTGAATTTAAATCTTGTTACAAAATTAATTGGCTTGAGCAAATGGGGGCAAAACTGGGGATTCATAAGCCAGAAGACCCAGATAATACCCTGATTACCAATTTTTTAATGCTCATGCAGGTCCATCAAGCTGACTTTACCCAGACATTCCGTATATTGTCAAGTTATATGACTTCTCCTTTAGCCGATAATATAGAAAACAACCATGCAACCTATCTGACTGCTCAGACCAAAGCACTGTTTCTTTCAGATGGTTTTGCGCAGTGGCAAAAAACATGGCAGAACCGTCTTGCTTTAGATCCAAATTTCACTGTTCAAGATGCAATTGCCCTTATGCTTGACAATAACCCTGCTGTTATTCCTAGAAATCACGAGGTTGAAAATGCCCTGCAACAAGCCAGTGAGTCCAATGACTTTACAAAGTTTAAAGCGATGTTGCGTGTTTTAGAAACTCCTTATCAAGATCCCGGAGAAGAAGACAATTACCTGACTGCATCATTCCCAGAGGGATTGCCTGCTTACGTCACGTATTGTGGCACTTGATTTTTCAGTTTTTAAAATAACAATTGATATTCATCTTTAGTTTTGAAGCAATTTTTTATTTGTTTCTTTTTTATTGTTTTGTTCAAAGTTTTCTGCACACACAATTGTCTTAGCCTGATTAATGTATTCAGAAAATAGCAGTTAAAGAGAATGTATTAATTGCTCAACTGAGCGCTTTGCAGAAAATGGCACAAGATTGTTTTCTTCAGCGTAATTTGTTCAATCAATTTCAATAAAATCAATTTGATTGAACTCTAAAACCCCTTCTCGGTCTATTTCTCGACAAAAACTGATGTCTTTTTTGTTTCCAGGAGACCAGTAAGATTTTCCAACGTTTAAATTTTTTCAATCTTTATTATTCACTGTTTAAAATTAGCCACCGTTTAAAACTGCGAGAATCCGATGCGCACATTATTTAGAAACTACCCACAGCCATTACGAGCCAGTTCTCGATTTGGTCTTAGTGGTAAACCTTTGGGCAAAGCTTTATCCAAAAATAGCCAAGGGATTTCAAAATTGATAGCTTGTCATAAATCTCCAGACAAAGCGCCCAGTGAGCAAGCAGAAAGTTACTTTACAGAATTACTGGCAATGATTACACAACCGGCAACGGTTATACTCTTTGCTTTTGCGGGTGTCGGCTTATTAATTGATTCATTGTTTAAGTCCGGAAATAAAAACCCACATTCAAAACCTGTTCAACAACAACCACTTTATCCAACAACAGGACTAAGCAGTACAGCCAATCCTTATCCACTGCCACCATCACCTGCATTCACTTTACAACCTTATGCAACGCAACTGCCGCAAGGTCCGTTGAACTCTAATTATCAACCACTAAGCCCGTCATTTCCTCTAAGACCCAGTGATACAGGACCCAGTTCCACGGGAGGGAACCGTTATGTCTAAAATTTCCTCAGTGCAGTTTGGCAGAGCGACTCAACCTACTACCCAGCAACAAGGGTTGTATTGGCCTCAATACGGTAATATTAAGGTGTATCAAGCACCTGCTCTTGCCCTATCCAGTGCTTACGCGCTGAATTCTTCAGGCCAAATGCCTCCAACACCTGTAGCAATGCTGGATAAATCTAATATCAAGCCTGGCGCTGATGAAAAAAAAGAGGATGATGCCTTGCTGAGTGGTTTTGAACCACACAGCCCGTTGGGAGAAAAAGCATTGGGAGCTGGTAAACTTTCAGTGGGGATGTCTGGCTTGGCCGGTATGATCAATGGGATGCGGGCTAAAATGCCTTTGATGACATTGGGTGAAGCTGGCGTTGCAATTTCCAGCCCATGGGCCGAGACAGTTTGGGGCTGGGGGATGTTTCTCTTTGGTCTTGGGTGCTTGTTTTCAGCCCGCGCACTTGAAACTGATCCCTCAAAGCGTATTAATAGCCATGTGTTAAGAACCAAAAAAGGCCTAGGAAAAGCTAAGTACCTTCTGGGAAATGTAGGCAATACATTTGCTGTTCTTGCCCAATCTACCGCTAAAACGTTTTCAAATCTTGGTAAATTGATTTTTGGCAACAAGACAGAACGTCAAAAAGCAGCCAACTTCTTTAACTATGAATTTCTGAATTTCAGAGAAAATACCATTGAACTGACAGAAGCCATTGATCACCGCGGCAAAAGCATTGTTAAGATGGGTATGAAAAATTCACCCCATTTTATGAATACAGCCAGCTTTATGCTGCTGACAGGCAGTGCATTATTGGTTGCTGGCACGGCATTAAAAAACAGTATAAGCCAGCGATTGGGGTTTAGAACAGGTGCTGTAGGTGGTTCTTTGGACAATCTGTCCCTGGCCAAGCAAGGGGTTACCCGGCTCTACACCCCAGGAAAAGCAGGTTCAGGCCCTGTCTACACTGCAGCAGGCTTAACCATTTTACCCGGGCAGCAGTGGGCCAATAAAGAATGGGGACGCGGCATGATGTGGACTGCCACCTCACTCTTGTTCACCGCTTTTTCTATTGATGCTTGGACTTCATTCAGGGAAATCTTAGCCAGCAATAAGCAAACATTAAAATCTGTGGCAACATCTGAAGTGCGAAAATTAAATGTTATCATTCACAATTTACTGAATAACAAAACAGCTTTCCCTAACGGGACTGTTATGGCTTTTAATAAAAGCAATGATGGGTTAGACAAAGTGACCAACTATGTCAATAGCGCAGCAGCAGATGTTGTCGGCAATTATGCCGAGGAACTGCGCACTTTAGAATCGTTGGCCAATGACCCCGCTGTTAAAGAAGAATTAAAGCTTTTTACTCAAGCCCAGTACAAAGACTGGACAGAGAAACTTCACAAGGCAGTTTCTTCTGGAAATAAAGATGCTGTTAATGCAGTTTTTGAACCGCTATACAGCTTGCCTAACCAGCGTGGGGGAACCCCGTTTCAAGCCAACCTGCTTGTCGCAAACAGTTTAAAAAGATTGAGAGATATTTCTACATCTGATGCGCTTTTAAAGCATGTGAAAGCCATTCGCGAATTGCAAGAACACTCAGAAGCAGGGCGCACTATTGTGAACACAGTTCAAAATGCCATCCGAGAATTAAACGGGCAAGGATCGCACTTTAGAATTGTTGAAGATTTTGACGGCACCCAGAAAATTGTTCTCAGCAATTGGGGACCAGAAGCCGATCAAAAAATAACAGAGAAATTGAATAAAGCGGTTCCTAGAAAATTCAGAGATGCCATTCAAGTGAGTATTGATCCTGACAGCGTAACAGCTTCGCAACAAAGCATGATGGATGCCTTGTCTGAAATTGCTGCCGTGAACCGGGATCGTTTTAAACAACCCGTATTGGAAAATCTTTATGCTGAAGGCAAGCAGGCAATGATTGAAGAAGCTCGGCGTTATGCTGAACAAAATGCCTGGTAATAGGTTTATTATTTCATTGATTTCAACAATGCATTTATTTTAACAATACTTCGTATTGTTTTTTTGAAAACCCGGCCAGAACCTCCCCAGATGAAAACACCATGACGGGCCGTTTAATAAAAGTGTATTCTGTTAGCATATGCGATAGCATTTCTTCATCAGTGAGTGTTTTTTCATGAAGCCCCAATGACCGATACTTCATTGCTCGCTTTGAAAATAAATGAACAACACCACCCAATGACTCAGCGAGGGTTTCAAGGGTTGTCTTGCTAACAGCCTCTTCCTTGGTGTTCACGTATTGACGAATCCTTACCCCATGATCCAATAAAAATTGTTGCGCTTTTACGCACGTACTGCAATATGGGAGCCAGTAACAGGTTTCAACTTCTATTAATGCGGTTTGCTTCACACTGTAGTCCTTTTTATTAAATTAAATAATAAAATTTAAGTCTATTTCTTGATCTTAAATTTTATTTGAAATATTATAATTTTAATTATTCCATCATCTTTTTTAGATTTTTGAAAACGCGTTTGTTAATTCTAATCAAATTGTTTTAAAAAAGCCCTAAATGAATTGTAGTGAGGGCTCTTTTTTTTAATATCTTTTACAGTAAAAACTAATTGATGCTAGAGAATAGCTGCAGCTATAAGCGTTCTTACAGCTAAGACTAACAGAAGCAGGTTTGATTGCTTTATAGTCTAACTGTAATTAGTAACTGGTATTTTTACTAGCAGCGTCTTGGATGTCATCTCAGGGGGTGTTGGCAGGCCTAACAAATCAAGAATGGTCGGTGAAATTTCACTCAGTGTGTGTTGGATACCTTCTGTTTGATCCAATGCATACGACGTATTATTTGAAACCAGTATTAAGGGAACCAAATTGGTGGTATGGGCAGTGTGAGGACCACCGTCTTCATCAATCATTGTTTCACAGTTGCCATGGTCTGCTGTTAATAGCATCGTACCGTTAACCGCCAAGATAGCTTCTGATACTTTTTTAATAGCCTGGTCAATGGCAACCACAGCGTCTTCTGCTGCTTGAAGAATGCCAGTATGGCCCACCATATCTGGGTTTGCAAAATTGGCCACAATTAAATCATACATGTTTTTATCAATGGCACTGCATATGCTGTTTGCCACTTCGGCCACATGCATTTCTGGCTGCAAGTCGTATGTTGCCACCTGCGGTGATGGAATTAAATGGCGATCCTCACCAGGGTAAGGGTCTTCAAACCCGCCATTGAAGAAGAAAGTAACATGGGCATATTTTTCTGTTTCTGCTGTCCGGAATTGTTTTAAGCCGTTTTCACTTACAATTTCTCCCAGCAGCCGGTTTAACTTGATTTTAGGATAGGCCACAGCCACCTCTTTAAATCCGGCATCATAGAGGGTCATGCTGGTAAACCCCAAGCCTTCAGGCAGACGACTGCGTTTAAAGCCGTCAAAACAGGCCTGGCTAATGGCACGGGAGAGTTGTCTTGCTCGATCGGGGCGGAAGTTGAAGAAAACAATACTGTCATTGTCTTTTATGCCTTCATAGCTTAAATCACTCAATGCAGGCACAACAAATTCATCGTTAACCTCTTGCTTGTAGCTCCAGAGCAGCGCATCCACGCTGTAGGGGTGTCGCCGCCCATTGCCATTGACAATGGCTTCATAGGCAAGTTCTGTTCGCTGCCACCGGTTGTCGCGGTCCATGGCGTAGTAACGGCCCGAAACGGTTGCTATCTGATCGTAGTTGAGGGCTGAGAGTTTTTTTTCGACGGTTTCAAGGTGAGGTTCAGCACTTTTGGGCGGCACATCGCGCCCGTCCAGAAATGCATGCACCTTTACACGGTCAATGCCTTGTTCTTTGGCCATATCCAACAAGGCCAACAGGTGATCCAAACTGCTGTGTACACCGCCATTGCTAACCAGTCCCATCAGATGAAGTGTGGATTGATTTTTTTTGGCCTTGTGCATTGCAGCAAGTAAGGTTTCATTCTCAAAGAAATCACGTTCACGAATAGCTTTGTTAATTCGGGTAATTTCTTGATAAACAACCCGGCCTGCCCCCATGTTCAAGTGTCCCACTTCTGAGTTGCCCATTTGGCCGACTGGCAGTCCAACAGCCTCTCCAGAGGCATCAAGTGTAATGTTTGGATATTGATCCAGCAGTGCATTGTAGGCTGTCGGCGCTGCCTGTTTGATAGCATTACCGTGAGAATCCTCTCGGATGCCCCACCCGTCAAGAATGAGCAAAAGAACTGGACTTTTTTGTTGGGTCATAACCTGTTGTTTCTATTGTTTGCCTTACAGTATACTATTCATTATCATTATAAACCAAAGTAGTATCATCCTATCACACTCGGATCCAGTTATGAAGTTAAACGATACCACCAACCCGACATCAGACCTTTTATCGACCAACGAAGCCACATCAGTCGGGCAAGAACAGCACATAGAGTATGTTTTTTTTGAAAATAACTTTGTCCCCTACAATCAGGCGTCAATTAATTTACGTTCTCCAGCTTTTTTATACGGCTTGTCCATTTTTGAAGGTATACGGGGCTACTATATTGCTGAATCCAATAGCATTAGTGTGTTTCGGATGGCTGATCACTACAGGCGGTTACTTTCAAACGGCCGGGTTGTTCATATGCAGCCAGACTACACTGTTGAAGAGCTCTGTGACATCACAGAAGAGCTGATTCTGCGCAACTGCCATACACAAGATATTTATATACGACCAACCTTGTACAAATCCGGTGAAAATATTACCCCCAGTTTTAGTGATGCTGAAACAACGTTTTGTCTGTGGACCAAGCCTTTGGGCAATTACCTGGATCTTGAAAAAGGCCTCAAAATTTGTATCTCCAATTGGCGAAGGCTGTCAGACAACAGCATTCCTGCACGCATCAAAGCGGGCGGAGCATACGTAAACACAGCGCTCGCTGTGACAGATGCTCGAAAAAATGGTTTTGATGATGCCATTCTCTTGACCCAGGATGGCGTGGTTTCGGAAGGCAGTGCAATGAATTTGTTTCTCGTGAAAGACAATGTGCTGTTCACGCCTGGCAAAACCGAAGACATTTTGGAAGGTATTACCCGTGATACCATTATTACAGTGGCAGAAAACGAGCTGGGTGTTCATACTGTTGAGCGTACCATTGACCGTACAGAGCTTTATACAGCGGATGAAGCCTTTTTCTGCGGGACAGGGGCCGAAGTTGCTCCCATTCAGAGCATTGATGGTAGGGAGCTGTTCACGCTGAATCAAACCAGCCTGACTCGAAAAATTCAGGCACTTTATTTTCAGGCCGTAAAAAATCAGCTGCCAAAATACAGCGACTGGTGCTCTGTTATTCTTTGTAAATCCTGATTCAACAGGCTAAGGGGATACAGAGGGCGTTATTCATGAGTACTTTTTTATCACTGGCTTTGAGAAAACTTCTGGATTTTCTGGCTGTTTTTGGCCATGTAGTGAACAATGTGGGAAATACTTCACGGTTTATCTGGCGCGCTGCTGGTAATACTCAGGCCATTGTTGAACAAACTGCCCGAATTGGTTTTGATTCTCTGGGAATGAGCATTTTAATTTGCATTACGGCGGGTGCCATTCTTTCAATGCAAACTGCTGAAAGATTTTCTCAAACAGGTGCAGATGGTTATATTGGAGGGATGGTTGCGCTTGCCCTTGTACGAGAAATTGTGCCCATTTTTACATGCCTTGCGGTTGGTGCACGTTCTGGCACTGCTATTGCTGCAGAACTGGCTAACATGCGGGTGACTGAGCAAATTGATGCCTTAGTTGTTATGCATGTTAACCCCATTCGGTATTTAATGCTGCCCCGGGTTATCGGAGCAATGATAGCGCTTCCTCTGCTCACTATATTGGGTGAGGTTGCCTCAATTTTGACAGGTATGGGGGTATCTCAGGTTGTTGCGGGTCTGCATTACCATAAATTTCTGGAGTCGGTCTGGTTGATGCTAAAGCCCTATGATATCCGTGTCAGTCTGTTAAAGGCCGTTATTTTTGGCCTGATTTTGGCTGCAATCAGTTGTACGTTAGGGTTGAATACAAAGGGTGGCGCGCGAGATGTTGGCCTGAGTACCACGCGATCAGTTATCTGGATTTCTGTGGTAATTATTGTCACAGACTTTTTTTTCAGCTGGGTGTTTTTTTCTGCCAGTTATGCTCCATAGGGTCTATTAACACTACTATTTCGAATGATTATTTTTTTTAAAGCGTGTTTTTCTTTTTTACTCTTTTGATCTAAAGAATTAAAGAAAATGTATTTTAAGAAGATCTTGCTTTCACACAAAAAACCGAAAGCAAATAAGACTTAAGGCGTCGACAGGTTATTAACGCGCCACTGAATTTCTTCAACACTTGCAGGCGGGGCTTTGCCTGAACGTACAGGCAAAAATAGGGCTTGCAGCCGTGTTTGTTTAGGCAATGGATAAAATCGTCCGGATATGGATTGCAAACACCTTGCGCTGGTGGTTTTTGCTCCAATTTGCCCGGACTTATAAAACACAATGGGCGTTCCCAACGGACAGTTTAATCCACCCGTCTGGGCAAGATAATTTCGCGCACTCAGGTACCATTGGTACCAGTTGATATGGCTCTCCTCCGCCATAGCATCCTGAATGCTAAACACACTGCCGTGCAGAACAAAACCCTGCTTTGACTGATTTGACTGAGGCGCAGGGCTGCTTTGTTTTAACGGTGTAAAAGGCATTAACTCGGGTGATGCGCTTTGTGTTTCTGCAAAACATACCGATGGATACGCAAGTATCATCATAACCGTGAGATTAACTAAAACTCTTGCAACCATTGTCACAACCGTCACAACCGACAGTTGCTCAAAGAATAAAACGGGCAAATACATCAATGAAACCACAGCTTTTTATTAGCTACTGTAAAAAAACAACATAATCAATATAAACGATATTGTATTCTTTTTAAAGCCTCTGGTTATATACGTAACCAACAGAACTCAATAATTAATCAGCTCTTTTAATCATAGTTGCTTAAAGCCAGCTTAGTCTTGATAAAAAATTTTTGCCCAGTAATTTTGTTGCTAAATGGTACTAAATCCTTGTTAGAATCTGCTTTTTTGCGAGCAAGATCTTTATGAGAGTTTACTGATGTGACTTTTTCGATAAACCCATTTTATTGCAACATCTCAATTTGCGATGTCATATTTTATAAACATCTTGATAGACATCTTGCCTGGGGGGGAGTACAGGCAGGCAGATTAAAATTACGTTTATTAGCCAGCAGATTTAATGACGTACGGTATCACAGCAGAGTGACGGGCAAGCTTAACGGTTTTAGCCAGCATCCTTTGATGATAAGCACATGTCCCTGTAATACGTCTGGAGAGAATTTTTCCGCGGTCCGTTAAAAAGCGCAATAAAATTTGCGGATTTTTAAAATCAATCACTTGAGTATTGGCGTGACAGAAAAAACAAATTTTCTTCTTGTTGCGGTCGTAATTCTTGCGCAAGGGAGGTCTCCTTTAAAATAGGGTTAAAACGGAATGTCATCTTCCGTTAATAAATCATCAGCACTGAATGATGAAGGTGAGGCTGCCGTTGAGACAGCAGAAGCAACCGGCAGGCGGTCTGATTGTTGTTGCATAAAGCCAGTATTCTGTGACGTGGCATCGGTGACGGATGGAGATTGCTTGGGTGATTGCATCATCGAACTGCCTTCACCAAGCTGAATGACAGGAACGGGTTCTCCCGGAATTTTCTCGAGGGAAGCTGCTTCAACTTCACATACTTTTTTCTGGACGCCTTCCTGGGTTTGAAAGCTATTAACCGTTAACTTGCCTTCAACCTGAATAAAATCACCTTGTTGCAATTGGGTGGTTGCAGCTTCAGCAAGGTTGCGCCAGCAAGTTATTCTCACAACAAATGGGTCATTATTGGTACGAGAAGGACTTGGCAGCGGCACAGAGATATTAAAGTTGCAAACAACAACGTTATTTGGGGTAAATCGCTTTTCAGGGGCAGAAACCACTTGGCCTGAGAGTATAATTTTTGAAAAACTCATGGATTGCCTCCTTTATGATGCAGGCCTGGCAGTCGTTGCCTGACGACGACGCGGTTCACCGCCAGAAGGACCACCGCCCCCTCGGTTGTCCTGAGCGTTTTTCTCACGCCCGTAGACAATGGGGTTAGTAATATCTACTTTGTGCTTAACAATCATGAGTCGCAATATGGTTTCGTTCATATTGCAGGCCCGCTTTAACTTGTCCAGTTTATCAGCGGCCAACTGAACCACATAGCTGGCAAAAAAGCCGTCACGCATTTTTTTAATTTCATAGGCTAAACGTTTACGGCCCATTTTATCTTTTTTAATAATTTTACCTTGCAGCGAGGTCAGCATGCTTTCGAAGGTTTTGGCCAAATTGTCAGCGTTATCATTCTCCAGTGATGGTTTGACGATAACCAGAATTTCGTACGTATTCATTAAGTGACAGTTGACCTCCAGTACATTGTGATTGCTTTAATGCGTAAAAAAACAAAGAAATTGAACTCAGAAATAGTAATAATCATACTAACGGACTTCCCAAGCATGATTTTGGTTCTTGAAATAATCATTCAATCAAAAAACCAGACTGTTATTTTCGTCAAAACACACCTCCCTGGCAAGTCAAAAATCCATTGGCAATGTTAAAGGCTTGATGGATTTATTCTGGCCTTAACGCACACGTTGCGGTTGTGCTTGGCAAGGACTGTTTTTTGCAGATTTTATGAGTTATTTGTGGCTGAAATCCAGTTTGAGAACCGTGTTGCAAGAGCACTAATACTATCTGTGGCAGCGTTATAATAGTTTGAGGAAAAAGTTATAGCATTGCTTACTTGCTCTGAGGCTGAACCAGCAGCAGTCTCATATAATTTTGCAATGTTAGGAAATTCTGGCCACCAGCTTTTTGTTACTGCCCTATGTATTGCATTTATTTTAGTCGCTAAAGCAGAAAAATCAGAAGCTTTGTTTGCATGGCCAACAATAGTACTCGCAGCATGTACTAAAGGGCTTGGGACTATACTTGCCTGACTGGTAGCAGTAACTGGTGAAATAGAAGGTTCTTTAAGATGCTCAATAACTTCTTTAGTAAATTCTTTGGCAAAATCTTTAACGTTCGTATCTGCTCCTCTAAATAGGTGTTTTGCTGTTAAGCCAACCCCTAAACCAGCACTAGCAAGCCCCAATAGTGTCTCTAATGAGCTAACCATTATCTTCACAGTAGTTTCTAAAGTTGGTTTTGGGGGCGGTGGCGCTTTATGAAACAGCTTTGCTGCACGTGATGCAACAGCTGACAATGCCGCGCCAATTCCACCAGCAACGGCTAATTGTTTGAGCAATTCTCCGCTTGGTGAAATTATTTTACCAACAAATTTTGACCATCCCGTTTTAGGAAGTGCTTTAGAAGCACGTGGTGTAAGTCCACTAGTTTTTTTTCCTGCTGTCTGGACAGTTTTTCTGGCAGCAGATGAGTCTGCTAAATTTGGCAGTAATGTTGGTTTTGGTAGTAATGGTGGTGAAGAAGCAAAAGTTATGCCAGCAGTACTAAAAGCCATGTGAGTTGTCCTTATTTTTTAAGTTTCTGGTTAAGTGTTGAATATATGTTTTAAGTTGGATTTGGGGTGAGAATAGAAGATTGCTGATGGATGGTTGATAACTCTGTATTGTTAACAATTCGATATTAAAAACCCAGAAAATGCCTTGCTGAAGATGATTTTGGATAAATGAATTAAGTGGTGATTGAATTTTTTTGGAACAGTTTGGGATAGTTAATAAAAAAAAAGATTTTGGTGGCCATATTTTTTGTAACGGCGGTGATAAAGAGTAAGAGAGGAGAGGTCAGACTGGCTGCGTTAGCAGTTTAAAGTTGCTTTGGCAACCAGTCTTTTTATTAATTGTTTTAAAATTTAATAAATATCCATCCGGTTATTTATTTTACAGCTTGGGCTGCTTGGGCTGCGCTTGTAGCAGTCTCTGCTATTGTAGAGGCAGTATTCACTGCAGCTTCGGGGATTTCTTTGACCGTGACTTTACTGATCTTTAGTGACTTCATTATAGTAGGCATCATTTTTTTTATCCCGCCATTATTTTTAAAGAAGCTATTTAACTTAATCAAACCTAGCGTCGGTTTTACACTCTGTATTAATTCGCGTCTGTAAGAAGTTACTATTTCTAGTAGAGTATTTATTCTTTTTTTCTGTTTGAAAAATACACCCAAAGCACCAACAGCAGCAGCACCAGCGGCAGTACCAGCGGCAACAAGCCCGCCTCTTGTAACAGGAACAGTTTCAGCAGCTTTGGCTAACAGTTGTCCTCGAAATGTATCAGGAACAACTTTGACAGCTTCCTTTGCAAAAAATTGCGGTACAGCACCACCAGCTGCTAAGGCACCACCAGCTGCTAAGGCACCACCAGCTAAGGCAGCAAGCCGGCGAGCGAATATTTGTGCTTCTTTTTCTGCAGCTTTTTCAGCGTTTTCAACAGCAGCCGGTTGAAGATGTGGATGGTGTTGACAACCATGTGCGCAAGGGGGGGGTACAGCCATAATTGAAAGATCCTTTATCGGGTT
>JBCDLA010000068.1:0-13141 GCA_038745945.1 Cyanobacteria bacterium P01_H01_bin.74
CAATACGATTAAATATACCATGGGTCCCTGGTGGACAACTCAGACGCCCCCCTTGGAATGTCAATGCCATAAGTGTTGTTAACTCATTAAATAATGATATCCGTAGAGATGATCTAAGAGTAAGTATTACCTTGGATGTAAATAAATAATATAAGGTTACTTTTTACAACTTATGCTCTTTCAGAATGTAGAAAGAATCTTGATGTCCGTTTTTTCACATCGAATTCAAAAGGTTTAAGAGCAAAAAAATATCATGAATAAGCTTATGCTTTCATTTGATTTTTAAAAGATGAAAATAAAACACAAAAAATATGTTAAATACTACATCATTAAAAAAACTTTTTTTTAGAAGTAGCAATGGCAGTATTGTAGCTCTCTTTTCAGTACTTAGTGTTGCTTTAATCGGTTTTCTTGGCGTTACAATTTTTAGTGGAATACAGGCATTTATTCAACAAGAATTGCAGCGGGTTACCATGAATGCTGCAATGGCAGGGGCTTCTGTTTATTATGGTTCAACAGATCCCAGAGGAAAACCACTTGCTAGCCCTGGCTTAGCACGGAATACTGCAACAAGATTATTTAACACCCTGGTTATCGGGAGCTCACTAAGAAATTTTGCACCTGTTCCCACGGTTCGTAATAATGATGCAAATGACAGTATTACTGTTTCGGCTGAAGCTTTGATTGACACAAGCTTGCTTGCATTAATAGGAATACGTGCGATTAATATAACTGCAGAATCAACTGCCAGAGCACTGAAATACGAGCCCACATTGTTTATTGACGATATTGAAATTCTCCCGGATGGCGTTAATATTGGCACTTACTCAAGAGTGATTGATCTTGCATTTCCAATGGTTGATGGCCTAGGAAATGATCTCTATATTGAACAACTGAACAATGCGCAACAGGGCTATATTGTTGAAGCATGCAACCAGCGAAATTGCTACAACTTGATTGCAGGGGCTAGGGCTGTTGGCTCAGGAAGAATAAGAAATGTTGGTAACGGCGAACAGGCTATCTATGGCTCTGCTATTATTGATTTGGCCCAAGCCAATGTGAATAAAGCGACTAAATTAAGAATCACACACTCAAACAACTTTAATGTTTACTCGTCAGGAAATTTATGGGAACCGCCCAATGGTTTGCCGGTTCCATTGGTTATTAATCGCATTATGATTTTCGGGTATGCAGGGGCTTGTGCAAGAAGAAATCAATGTGCCATACCCGCAGGTTTTTCTGCTGTAGAATAGCACATCTGATGCGTTGCAATTTTGATCTCGTAAATTTTTACAAACTTAATTGCAGAATTGAGCAATTACTGGCAAGATTTTTATCTTTGCAGTATTAATGACTTAATTATTGTAAAACTATTGCGCATTTTAATAAAAATTGTTTAATTTTTTCACTATTAAGAAATTTATGCATTTTTTAAGCAAGTTCACCGGATGCGGTGTTTTCTTTAGTAAAAGTTGTCTCAATTTTAACTGACTTTTATCAGATCAGATGTCTATGTTTTCTAGTTAGCGGTATTTCCTGTGTATTTTATAAAAAAATTAAAACAACCAACCTTTGATGCGATAGCAATTCTTTTAACAGTCATCTCTTTAACAACCTGTGATGCCAGCGCTATCAATGACATTAAGCAGCCAGAGTCATTGGCTTATGCTTCAGGAGAGTCTGAGCCCATTCAGGGGCGCTTGGCCTATGCAGATCAAGCGTATTCAATTCAGATTGGCGACAGCCTTTCAGTTTCAGTCTACAACCAGCCGGATCTCTCCAACAGCAAGACCCTCGTTCGTTCTGACGGGTATGCTTCTTTCTTGGGGGCGGGTGAACTGCTGGTTGCAGGAAAAACGGTTGCTGAAGTTACAATGCTTTTGGAAAAAAAGCTCTCAAGGCTGGTCAAGTCTCCTTATATTACTGTTGCTGTTGATGGCGGGGTATCGCCCACAATTTATCTGGCAGGTGCTGTGATGAAGCCCGGTGCCGTGCAACCCACCCCACCGGCTGGTCCTGGTGGATCGGGTGGCAATACGGGTACGCAAGGGTTAAGGACTTACCGGTTGTCAAATTTTATTGCGGCTGCAGGAGGGGTCAGGCTCAATGCTGATTTATCCAACGTTCTGGTTCTGCACAACAACAAGCCCGCTGAAACATTGAACCTCTGGCATCTTATTCACAGCGCAGACAACAGTGCAGACATTGTTTTACAGAACGGGGATTCAGTGTATATCCCTGAGCTGAATGACAGGAGTCTGGATGATAAAGCCTACAGTTTATTGCTTCGCTCCAGCATTGGCCCGCAAGCTTTTCCTGTCCGGGTTATTGGCGAGGTCAAAACGCCTGGGGTCTACATGCTTGACAGCGATTCCCCGTATATTAATTCTGGTATTGCCAAAAGTGGTGGCAGCAAATACGGTTCTGAGCCGGATGTCGTGGCTGTCCGGCGCTTTTCTGCAGACAATAAGTTTACGACACTCTATATTGATACTGAAAAGCAGGACTTTATGCTGCGCCCCAACGATATTGTGTATGTGCCCTCAAAAGATACATACAAAGCTGGCCGTTTTGCCACCAATGTGGCCAATATCCTCTCGCCGTTTACTAACCTTGCTTCTTCAGTCCTGGGGTATGCATTCTTGTTGAATGACTAAGCCATTATTCCTCAGGTATCTATCCATTTTTATCTCTGAAATTTTTATCTCTACAACTTACTGACAAACAAAACGAATTTAAAAACTTTTTAATGATTCAACAAAACAGTCGCCTGACCTTTTGTTAATCCAACGTATTGCGTTAATGACTTTTCCGAGGTTTTACTGATTGTCTATGACTTCACCCACCGATTCTGCCACCACACCGATGTTGTCTTTAAAACAGGCTGTTAGCGCCTTTATCAAGCGCAACGCGTTTTTAATGGCCAGTGTGTTTCTTTTTGTTACGTTCTGGATGCTGATTTATTCGCTGGTGATTTTTGAGCCCAGCTATTCAGCAAAATCAGTGGTTATCATTAAAGATTCTGCCATTACGGGAAGCTACCTGAGTCCTGGAGAATATTATAAGAAACAGACCACAACGGCGACTTCATCCAATCCTGTTTTAAACACGATGGAGATCTTAAAATCCCAAGACATCAGCGACAGCATGTGGATGTTTCTTAACGAAAACTATCCCAAGGAGCTGGAGAAAAACAACATTCGCACGTTGTCTGACTGGGATACTTTTTTTCAAGACGGATCTTCTTTTATTAAGGCAAAGCATCAGTCTGGAACAGACTTAATTACCGTTAAATTTTCATGGCGCAATCCGCGGATTGCCCAAGAAGGCCTTGCTGTTATTCTGGAAACTTTTCAGGAAAGCAGCCGGAATTTAAACAAGCAAGAACAAACCAACCGAACCAAATTTCTTGAGGCCCAGGTGGGTGACATTGAGTCTCAGTTGGCTTTAGTACAGCAGCAAAAAAGCCGGTTTCAGCAGCAAAAAAATACCATTAACCCAGGCACTGAAAGCGCACTGCTTGCAACCACCCGAACCGAGCTGAGAAACAAACTGAATATTTTATTGGCGAAAGCCGAAGGAAAAGATCAGGAAGCGGCCCGTTACGAATCAATTTTGGGGACAAACGGAAAAAAAGCCCTTCAAGCTGTTGCCATTGGGCAGAACACAACCATGGCCAAACTTCAGGACAAGTTGTACCTGCTGGAAGAGACTGCCGCCAGAATGCGAGCATCTTTAACCGATGAAAACCCCAAAGTCATTGAGATTCAAGAACAAATTAATCAGGTTAAAACCAATCTGCAAAAAGAGACCAAACGCTCTTTGGGCAATCAGGCTGTTGGACCACAGCAACCCCGCATTGAAATTTCTGATGGTGCCCCTGCAAACACCGATTCAGCAGTTTCATCCGAAGCATCTATGAATTCATTGCCGGCAGATACAGAGACTCAAGCAGCCTCTCGGATGGCCTTTGTGGACAAATCCCGGAGCAAGCTGGTTGACTCCTTACTGGCAGCCCAAGCGGCAAGCAATGACTTGCGCGCACAAATTACCGTCATTCAAGAGCGTCTGGATGCGATTGACAACCAAATCCAGAATTTCCCTGAAATTGAACGGGATATGACACAAATTCAGCAGCGGGAGAATCAGCTGAGCGAAGCATTGGATCGGGTTCGGGAAAAACTGCTGGAAGGACAACTTAAAGAAAATGAAACCCTGAGCAATGTCTTTATTATGGATCGGCCGCATTTGCCACTGAAGCCCAAATTTCCAAACAGAACCCATATGATTCTAATCAGTGTTGCAATGGGTGCTGTGTCAGCTGTCCTGGCCGGGTTCTTAAAAGACAAGTTGACGACACCCACCTCCTCAGACTCAGGAAAAAATTTGCCTCCTGGTCCAGGCGGTGGCAATGGCTTTGATGAGGGCAATTTTTTACCGGATGATTCTGATTCCTGGCTCAGCCCCATTCCTACACCCCAGGAAATTATAGAAAAGCACCCGAAACCGGTCTACAAAGCGCCTGTTTCTAATGGCCATTTCAATCAAGACAAGCACCCTCTTGAACTTGAAAAAACGGTTGTTCAAGAAAAAAATCTCACGCAAGAAAATACACTTGAACTGCCACAAAATACAATGCTTTCAGATGGCAAAGTGCTGAATTTCCCCGCAGTACAAGCAGCGTCGGTTGATGCTGATACAGAAGAAGGCAATCTGGATCATTCACTGGATGCCCTGTTTGGGGAAAATGATGAAATAATGCCTAAAAAGCTGCGTCCCAAAAAACTGTGTATTGTTCCTGACCCGGTACCATCTGAAAAAAAGGCCAGCCCGACTCTTTCGAGGCTTCAATCACCGGCTTTAAAACAGGAATACACTAAAGATTCTGGTCTTGAAGATTCTGGTCTTGACGAGGCTTGTGGTAAATTCATCCCTGACTTTTTGTACACCAATCACGTAAAGCGAAACTTTGGGGTGCGGTCATTTTTTAAAGCACTGCTCAGTGATAAGCCTTCAGTGAATGACACCCGTTACACGATTTACCCCCGGTCGCAACCGACATAATTAATATAATAAATAAGTGATATCAATAAACAGGCGATGTCCACAGCCCAAGACAGTCCAATTAATACCAGCGCGCGTTTTTTATTTCGCGACAAGCAATGGCTTTCCTACTTGGCTGGCGCGCTTTTACTTTTGCCGTGCGTTGTTTACATGGGCCTGCCGGCACTGGGGATAGACAGCATAGCCAACCTGTTCAGCTTTAAAAAAATGGTGCTGATTTTAATGGCCGCTATCGGGGGGACGGTTTACTGGCATTATTTTCGTTTTGTCATTCACCGGCCGCAAGTGCTGCTTGTCTTTGTTCTGGCTTTGTGGCCGGTTGCTGAACTGGTTTCCGAGAGCTTGCTCAAAATTAACATTAACCTTCATGCCAGAATGCTGCTTATTATGGGGCTGGCCATCCCCTGCGGCACCCTGTTTTACCGCTACCGGCAGGCTTTGTTTCAATCCATTCCGTGGTTGGGGACGTACAGCATTTTTATTGGCTGGATGCTCTTTTATTCCTTCTTTTTTAATGTTCATGCAAGCGATCCGCGTTTATCCGGCGGGGATGCCTCCGTTTTGCATGCCTCAACCAGTGTTGTCCAGCTGTTGTCTTATATCTACTGCCTGTTGGGCATTCCGTTGGCCGGCATCTGTATGATTAAACTGCCAAATTACAAAAAAGTTTTTGATACCGTCAATACTTTTATCATTGCTTTTTCAGGCATTGAGGCACTGCTTGCCATTGCAGGGTATCCGTTGCATTTATTTACAATGCAGCTTGATGGGTTTACTCGGTCAATGGGCATACTCAGTCATCCCAATCCGTATGCGCACCATATGGGCATTCTGATGATCTATTTGCTGGGCTTGTTTTGTTATTATCAGGGCAATCGCAAACGCCGGATTAGCCCGGTTTTCCTTGTCACTGCCATTGGCCTGAATTTCATTGCCTTTCTCTTGGGCTTGTCAAAGACGGCATTGTTTGCCTTTGCCGTTGCCGGAACTGTTTTAATGTTTCTGAATGCTGGTATACCCGCCATTAAAAAAAACAGCCTGAAAATTATTATCGGGCTGACTGTTCTGCTTTGCCTGGGGCTGATTTGCTTCCAGATGGTTTCTGGAAAAAGTTTTTGGGCCATTATTGAGTCCCGGCTGCAGCAAACCGAAAGTATGAATTGGCGAACCACGGTTTGGGAAGCCCTTCTGGCGGATATTAATCTAAAATCAGTTTGGTTTGGGCACGGCTTTACCGCTGCCAATATGGCGGTTTTTCAGGCTACCTACAGTGATGCCACCAATGACAACCCCTTGATGATGGTGCACAACGCTTATCTGGCATTGCTTTACGATTTTGGCATTATGGGCTACGCCATGGTTGCTGCGCTGTTTCAAATGTTGTTCAGCAGCATTAAGGCCTTTTCTCAATCGTTTTTTGTGGACCATAAAGTTCCATTTACTGCTGTTATTGCCTTATTTATTTACTACAGCATTGTTTGCGGTTTTGATGAAACCGCCTACATGTTTGACTCAGCGACTTTGTTCTGGACAACCACAGCGTTGTGGTATGCACTGGGCATCCGAGAATCACGCCGTGAGGATCTACAGCCCAAAGGCCAGCACGCCCATCACAGACATCAAAAGCGGTTGAATTCTGCTGGTCTTCTTAATGCCAGGGGCAATACCGGGCAATCGTCTGTAGCAGGTGGTCCTGCCGCCCAAGACCAGGAACAACCCTCACAATGAGGATGCGTGGGGCCTTGCAAAAAACCCTGACTGGCATACTGACAGGCGGATGCAGTGTTGTGGTAAAAACAGCCATTAATATTTTTCTCATTCCGGTTATTATTGCCCATCTGGGACTGTCGCAGTTTTCGCTGTACGTCCTTTTGGTTTCTGTATATGAGCTTTCCACTTTATTGGATATGGGTGCAGGTAGCGCCCTTGTGACCTTGTTAAGCCGGGAAGATAATGAGTCCAGCCGCAGGCAGCAAATGCTGCAAGCGGGCCATGTCTGGTTTATTGTGGTTGCCCTGCTGATGGTTGGCATCGGCCTGGTGTTAACCAGTGGTTTTACCACATGGTTTAATATTGCCCCCGACTTAGCCAGCATCGTTAATCTTGCTTTGTTCTGGGTGATTCTTGAGTCTGTTGTGGCCCTGTATGGGTTTTATTACCAGTCTTGCCTGTTGTCTAATCTGGGCCATCAGTGGTCCAATATTGCTGAAACCGCTTACTATCTCGGTGCCAATGCGGGCAGCCTGGTTGCAGTGATCTTTGGTTATGGACTGGCTGAGATCTTTTTCATTCGGTTTTGCTTTTCTGTGATGAAGCTCTTGTTTGTGATGAGGCATGCCTATCAGTCTGAAAAAGAGCAGAATACACTCAGTGGACTTGATGCCGCTCTCGCCAAAGATTCTCAAGCAACGGGAGCCAGCAAAAAATCCGAAAAGCCTTTGTATCTGATATTGCTGCCGTTCCAGAAACAGGCTTGCCAAGCATTGTTCTCTCCGTTAAAGGCGCTGGCCAAACTCAGCAGCCATGCGCTCATGATTAATTTCAGCATTATTGTGTCCCATAAAATTGACAATTTTGTGATTGCAACTTTTTTGCCCTTGCAGGCTGTTGGCATTTATGAGATTGTCTTTCGCTTTCTTGGCATCATTATTCAGATGGCCCTAAAATGTAATGAAGGCCTGTTTCCAATATTTGCCGGCCTGGCGCCGTTAAATCAACGCGCCGAGGCAACCCTGATTTTTAAAAGAATGAGCAGTTTCTTACTCTGTGTGGCGGGGAGCCTAATTCTTCTGATTGCCATCAATTATGACACCCTGTTTGGACTGTTCTCTGCTAATAAAATCTCGATTGAGCAAACCTATATGCTTCTGGCCATTGCCATCCCCACAGTTTTTAGCGGGGTTTCTCAAATGCCTGCCAATGCCTGGCTGTTTACCTGGGGCTTTCAAAGGTACTTAACCGTGTCCAGCCTTGTTGCGGCCGGTGCCAACCTGATTATCAGCCTGGCACTGGTCATTCCCCTTGGCATAGTCGGGGTTGCACTGGGCACGCTCATTCCGCAGTTGATTCAACACCAGTTCAGCTTAATTGCAACGGTCTGCCGCAAGCTTCAGATATCGCTGGGGGATTATTTGAAAAGTGTTTATGGCGCAATTTTACTGCCGATGGCGGTTTGTTATCTGTGGGCACAGTTATGGCATCCCCACATTGTTGCCAGTCAGTATCCCCTTGCGATGATTACGCTGGTTTCAGCCATTGGATTTTTTCTTGCCCTGCTAACCTGGCTGAAATTGACCGTCACACCAGATGAAATGACACAAATCAAGCGCTTTTGGCGTAAACGCGCCGTTCAGCCTGTTTAATTGACCCCCCGTAACCCAGACCAATGCCTGCTTTAACACAACCTGCAGTACACCATAACAGTGATACCTTGACAGTATCTGCTCAAAAAAACGCAGACAACTTTCCCCTGATCTCCATTGTGATGCCAGCCTACAATGCCAGTGCTTTTATTGCGGTATCCATTCAGTCGGTTTTGGATCAAACCTATTCCCACTGGCAGCTTGTGATTGTTGATGATGCGTCAACAGACAATACCGTTGCCATTATTCAGCAATTCAGCGATCCACGCATTCAGCTTATTCAGGCCAAAAAATCTGGTCGCCCGTCGCGGGTGCGCAATATTGGCCTGAAGCAGTGCAATGGGGCCTTGATTACATTTCTGGATGCTGATGACTGCTATTTTCCCAATACGCTTGCCAAGTTGTCAAAGCCATTGCGGCAGTCAGACCGGGTGTCTGTGGTTTACGGGTTTGCCAAAGAGGTGTCTGAGACCGGTGAGCCGGTTGCACAACTGTTTAACCTGATTGAAAATGAAAAAGCCACACCGGCAATAGCAGATGATGACCCTGCATTTGCCTTGCCCGCAACGTACAATCACAGCTGGTTTAGCATTGCTACGGGGCAAATCAGTTGTGTTTTTCCTGGCTTGATGCTGCGCCGGGAGACTGTCAATGCCGTTGGCGACTTAAATGAAACGCTTGCCACCACCGAAGACTATGAGTATTATGCCCGCCTGTTTATTTATGACTACAATGGCATTTACTGCCTGAGTGATTATGTCTACCAATACCGCATTCATTCCCAAAGCCTGACCAAAACACCCCAGCACAGCGCGCAACTGCTCAACGATTCAATTCAGGTGCTGGACTGGCTTTTTAACGATTCTCAAATGCCAGCTTATGCCCAAGCTTACCGTGAAAAAGCCTACACCGATGCCTACCGCTACTTGGCCCGAGAACGGGTGGTCCACAATCAAAACAAACTGGCGCGCAAGATTATTTTTAAGGCCGCTGCAGATGCTGTCATAACCAGGCAAACATTCTACACCACTTTTTTTCCACTTTTTGTCAGGGCTTTACTGCCTGCACGCCTTAACCAGTGGCTGATTAACGCCAAACGCTTCTTTCACTAAACCCAAAACCCCAGATACCAACTAAAGCAACCAAAGGACAATAATGACAATGACCACGGTAATGCTGTCCAAAACGTCAGCCCTTGACGCATCAACTCCCCTGTCAATTAAAGCGCAGACTGATTATCAAACCAAAGTGATCCGCTCACTGGAAGAATTTGAAACCTGCCGCAAAGCCTGGACAGAGCTCATGAATGCTGCTGACATTCAGAATTTAACAATGAGCCACGGCTGGCTGGTTAACTGGCTGAAGGCTTTTCCTGCGTTGCAGCTGGCGGTTGTGGTAGTGATTGATAAAAATGGTCAATGGGTGGCAGGTGCCCCCCTGAAAATTAGTCGGCTTCAAAAAGGGGTTGGACACCGGGCGCTTCGGCATTTGCACTTTATTGGCACCCACCCCACCATTTTTGACTGGATGCGCATTGCCATCAGCCCCCAGATAGAAGAAACCATTGCTGCTGATGCTATGGCAACAGCCCTGAAAGCCGAGCCGTGGGATGTGATGGCCCTGGTCTTCAATGATGCAAAATCACCATTGGAGAATTTGCAGCAGGCCTTTCAAAAACTGTCG
Organism: Cyanobacteria bacterium P01_H01_bin.74; assembly: GCA_038745945.1. Classification (GTDB taxonomy): domain Bacteria; phylum Cyanobacteriota; class Vampirovibrionia; order Vampirovibrionales; family Vampirovibrionaceae; genus JBCDLA01. The sequence continues at coordinate 10,110 of JBCDLA010000068.1, forward strand.
ATTCAGTCCCAGATTGAAGAGTCTATGATACTGCCTTACATCCCATTGCCTGAAACAGCCGAAGATTACACGCAGCAGCGGGGCAAAAAGACCAATACCCGCGTTCGCCACTGCTACAACCGCATTAAAAAACAACTGGACAAGACCCCGGAACTGGTTTTTCAACCAGCCGATGCAGAAAAGCCCCTGTGCGATTTTATTGCTGGCCACACCCACTACTGGGGAGAACAGGGCTTTAAAAGCATCTTTGTGCGTTTCCCCCAGCTTTGCCAGTTTTATCAGGATATGTTGTATTATTCACAAACTGAAGCCGCCGCCGATGATCCCAAGTTTGTGTTTACAACCCTCAATATAGACAACAGGCCGGTGAGTTATCATTTTGGGTTTATGCAGGGTAACGGCTATTTGTGCCATGTCACGCATTATGATGACGACTATAAGTTTTATTCGCCCGGTCTGGTTCATATGGATAAGGCCATTTTCAATACCATTGACAATCATGGTAGCCGTTTTGAATTCGGCCGGGGGGATGAGCCCTACAAAAAAATCTGGACGCAACAGCATTACCCGCTCTGGACTATGGTGGCTTATAAAAATCCGGTTGCCAGGCTGCTTTGGCAATCCGATTTTGCCATTAAGACCCTGTTGAAAAAACCGATTGGTTTCCTTGAGCCCTAGTAACGGTTACTTTTTAAAGAATGCGGTGGTTTCTAATTGATTTGAAACAAGCCATTTAAACACCCATAAAAATATTGGCATCGCTCATTTAACATAGAGTGGTTTGCACAGATTATTATCTTGCCTACCGAAACATTGTGCCTATTGAACAATATGTGATTACAAAGAGTGGAAAGCCTTAATAGCCGAATGCATGACTATCTGGCTCGATTTAGGCGGTAAACCTTTTGTTATCTAAAAACTTTGCACATGGTACAGGTCACATTGATGCTCTTCTTTACCCTAAACTGGCAAAACCATCTATTTTAGTTGACCAATGCTAATTTATTATACTTCTCTATTACTAAATAAACAAAAAGATTGGGTTTCCGTTTAGTCCTCGTGCAACGTGGTATTTTTATACTATGCTGTTTTAATTGCTTTTTATTTAAAGAATTTAGTTTTTTTTCACAATACCAGGTCTTACCATACGCAAATGCCTTATCACGCTCAAGTCGCAGCCAGACGAACGTTTGCCATAATTTCTCATCCTGATGCTGGGAAAACCACGCTCACCGAAAAATTATTGCTTTACGGGGGGGCTGTGAATCTGGCTGGTTCTGTTGCTGCCAAAAAGCAGCAGCGCCAGGCAACTTCAGACTGGATGGCTTTAGAACGCCAGCGGGGCATTTCCATAAGCTCAACGGTGCTAAACTTTATTTTTAATGGGTATCATATTAATTTACTGGATACCCCTGGACACCAAGATTTTAGTGAAGATACTTACCGTACGCTTATGGCGGCTGATAGCGTGATTATGCTGCTTGACAATGCCAAAGGCGTTGAAGTTCAGACCAAAAAGCTGTTTCAAGTTTGCAAACGCCGAGGCATCCCTGTTGTTACTTTTATTAATAAACTGGATCGGCCCGGCAGAGATCCTCTAGAGCTGCTGGATGAAGTGGAACAGCTTTTTGAAATTAAAACCTGTGCCTTCAACTGGCCCATTGGCTCAGGGGAATTGTTTTCAGGGGTGTTCGATCGAAGAAACAGTGCTTTACATACATTTGAACGAACCGCCCACGGCAAGTACAAAGCACCAGTTTCTGTTGATGACATTCATGACCCAGCAACAAAAGGCCGTTTTGATGAAGCTGTTTATGACCAGTTGATCGAAGAGTTAGAAATTCTGGATGCCCTGGGCGAAACTTTTTCCCCAGCTTTATACCAAGCCGGTAAAATGACCCCCGTTTTTTTTGGCAGTGCTGCCAATAATTTTGGTATTGAATTGTTTTTAAGCCAGTTTCTTGAACTTGCCCCGCCCCCGGCTGACCGCCAAACAGATACGGGTTCTGTCAATCCGGCAAATGAACAATTTTCAGGGTTTATTTTTAAAATTCAAGCCAATATGGATCCACAACACCGTGACCGTATTGCCTTTATGAGAATTTGCTCAGGCAAATTTGAACGCGACATGCAGGTCAAACACCCCAAAAGCGGGAAAATGATCCGCCTGTCGCATTCGCACCGGTTGTTTGGCCAAGACCGCCAAATTGTGAATGAAGCCTTTGCCGGTGATATTGTTGGCTTGAGCAGCAACGATCAGTTTTCAATTGGGGATACAGTCTGCAGTGGCAGTACTTTTGAATTTGATCCCATTCCAACATTCAGCCCTGAGTGTTTTGCCATTTTAAGCAATCCCAACCCCTCAAAGTACAAACAATTCCAGAAAGGCATTGATCAGCTGCGAAAAGAAGGGGCAATCCAGGTGCTTTACTTTACAGACAGTGGCCAGCGCAACCCAGTTCTTGGTGCCATTGGAAACTTGCAGTTTGAGGTAGTACAGTACCGGCTAAAAAGTGAGTACAATGTTGATACCAAGTTGGAATTGCTCCCTGAATATACCCATGCGCGCTGGATTCAAGGGTTGCCGCAAGATATCATGGCTATGGCGTGGATTGTTAATGCCAGAAAAGCGGAAGACGCTAACGGACATTTACTGGCATTAATTAAAGGCCAGTGGGCTTTGGATTACTTAATTGAGAAAAATCCGAAAATTACATTAACTGAAACACCCAATTAGCTGCTGTTAAGTCAAGTACTTCTTTATTACTTACTAACGGAAACGCAAAGTTTGCATCTATTTCTTTAGAAATAGTTCACAACAAAACCACAAAACTAAAAAAGAGAAAATACGATCTAGAGCAACAACTAAAGAACTTTCAGAAAAAGTTAGATGAATTGAAAAAAAATCTTCAAATACGGTAGCTAACTTAAACTCCTCAGAAAATTTACTCTTCTATGGTGCTATACATACCTGTATGCCTGAGTAGCAGAGTCTGTAGTTTCTTACATCGTGACATGAGTAGTTTGAGAGA
>JBCDLA010000069.1:0-12738 GCA_038745945.1 Cyanobacteria bacterium P01_H01_bin.74
AAAAAAATCAAGCCTATCGCAAAAAAAGTTTATTTCTGTGAGAGAATTTATTTTAGAATTGTATTGCTTGAAAATAAATTAATAAAAAGGAAATGCGCTTGCTTAAGAATAGTTTTAGATTAAGGCAGCTTCTTTGTACCTGTGCTTTCGGTTGGCTGATGACCCTATTTTTGATTCCCGGCACTGTGGCTGAAATTGTAATGACCGAAACATTTAAACGGCCAGTGCCCATAAAATTTTGCCAGGAAAGCAACACTTTAAGCAGCCAACCTGGGGATCCATTTGAAATTATTCTGGATGATACCATCACATATAAAAACAAGACAATCCCCCAAGGCAGCCACTTGGTGGGTACCCTCATTGAATCCAGGGCGTCCAAGCGCTTTGGCCGGCCTGGTCGCTTTAAGGTATTGTTTAATACTCTCGAAATGAGTGAGCCCCGGCAAAGCATTCCCCTGAACTATGAAGGGTTAAAGCAAAAGTCCTACACGTCTGTCTTTCTTGAAGACAAACGTCACACGTACGAGTCGCTCTTCTCAAGACAAGCATTGATTGGTTTGGCGGCCAATGCTGTATCAGTCCCATTTGGTTTGATGTTTGACAATGGACTGCCGCTGACATTGGCCTTTGAAGGGTTGATTGACGGTTCCGTTGGTGCCTCTCAGGAACTGATGATTAAATCACCCAACGACAAACGCTCAAAACTGCACCGGGGGGCTTATGGGTTTTTCCGGGGAACAACGCCTTTTCCCATCACGTATACTATGCTGAAAAAATACCCGAATCTGGATTATAACCAGGAAACTGAAATACTGCTTCAGTTTCCCAAGCCAATGTGGCAGTATATATTCAGGCATGTCTGACTTGGCAGTATCCGCAGCAGGTACTGATTCAAACGATTCAAAAAATTTGCCCCTGATGCAAAAAGACCTTGTTGTCGTGGGGGATGAAATAGAGAGCGTGATTACCGCGGTTTCGGCTGCAAAACAGGGCATTCAGGTTTGTCTGATTCGACAAAGTACTGGCTTGCTTGGTGGGTTATCGACCCGCGGGGGATTAAGCTATATGGATATTACCCCGGAAACATTAAGCGGTCTGTTTAAGCAATTTTTAAAAGAAGCCGGCGTGAAACGGGTGGCTCTTGATCCAAAACAGGCGGACACCGTTCTGCGTCAGTGGCTTTCGTTAAATCAGATTGCGGTTTTTTCTGGTTGCAATTACAGCAAGCTGGATCTTTCGCTTTCTTCCAGCTCAGCGGGTTTAAGAAAGTTTTTAATCCACGGATTTAAAGGCGATGTTGAAGCTTTCAGGATTGCCTGCCATACCTTGATTGACGCCACGCCGGACGGTACAATTGCTGAAAAACTGGGTTTGCCCTACCTGTCAGGGTTATCAGGCCTGGTGGGTGATGCAACCCCGTTTATCGGCATTTCAGCGGTTTTTCGCCTTGCCGGTGTTTCGGTTGAAGCCTTACAAGCCTTTGAGAAAAACTGTCGAAATACCCCCGGTCTGCCAGGTATTCTTGAAGACGCCTTGCCCCACCATCCTGAAGCATTGCGCAAGGAATTGATCACACGCCCCACATATGCCCCAGCAGATATGGATTACCTGGATATTTTAAACCCGGTGATTGGTATCCATTACCATGGCTGGCGTTGGCAAAATCAGTACTGCCTTTACGAAAAAGTCCCACTTCATATTGATGGTGCCAATATTTCCCGGTTGCCTGATGGTACCCTGGGGTTTAACGGCCTTGTTGGCAAAATAGCAACTGATCATACTATTAGTAACACAGCTGATAGCAAGTCGGCTGAAAAAGATTTCTCAGGCCCATGCAGTCATGGTCCTATCCCGTTGCCAGAACCGCTCAACTATTCACTGGATGAGCTGGTTGCCTTGTCTGAGGGTAGCAAGCCAGTGCCTGATGTTTTTTTTAACGAAATGCAGGCATTTGAACTCTATCTCAGGAAGGAAGCTGGACTGAGAACGGCATCGGTTATTCCGCCAGAATCACTGTATATTCGACAGACCCGTACGTTTCAGATGTATAAAAATATGACGGCACAATCGTTTTTACTGTGTGGTGTTCCGAAAGAAAAAGCAGTCGGAACGTTTTCGTATTGGCTTGATGTCCGGGGGGTGAACTTGTGGGAATTTATGCCCAACCAACGTTTTCCCAAGCCGTTTTTTAATGTTGGCCTTGAAAGCAGCATCAGCAATCACCCCGGACTGGAAAACTTTGGACTTGTTGGCCGTTCTGCGGGGTATTCTCCCCTCGGGCAAGGTCTGGGCCGCATTGTCCAGCATAATGCCTTAATCGGGGAAGCCCTGGGTATTGCAGCAGCCAAGGCCTGCCACTTGAAACAGTCTTTGTTTGACTTGGTTTGCAGTACCAGTGGGCTAAATGGTGTACAGGATGTTTTAAAAAAACAACAAGCGGGTAATTTACAAACAGAAGGCCGTGCAGTGGTATCCGCTGAAGCGTTAGAAGGTTTTGGGTTGATTCAAAAAGATGAAGCCATTATCCGAGAACTGCGTGCCAGGCCATTTCAACCTGTGGCCATCAATCACATCAGTTGAGCAATTGATGTTTGAGTGTAAAATGCCAACCATCTGGTGGTGATGTTTTTTCAGTAAAACTGACTACAATACCACTATGATGCGTAAGTCGATGCTTGTTTTCACCTCATTCGTTCTGTTACTCTTTGCGGAGCTGATTAGCCTTTGGGCAAGCCCTGCAGCAGAGCAGTTAAACCAGCTTCATTTAAACAGCCTCGACTTTTATTACAAAAAAGATGCTTACACGCGTTTTTTGGATTTAAAGCAAAAATGGCAGACACGTCATCAGAAAGCCCTGCCATACTGGGTCGCCAGTCAATTGTCTGAACAGGCCTATGCCAAAGCCACGATTGAATCTCCCATTTCAATCTGGCAGTATGATACGGCCAATGCCCCCAACATTCTGGAAGGCAAAGCGCATGTCTTCAATAAAACCAAGCAACCGCTCTTTAATGTGGCACTGCAAGTCACTTTAAGGGCAAAGGCCGCCCAGTTGGCTGTCACCCCAGAAACACAAATGACAGACTTTGATCACCTTGAAGCAACCGCAGAATGGCAAGAATTAAGCGAAAAAGCGTTTGTTATTCCGGTTATTGCCCCTGATGAAGATATTTTACTGCCACTGGCCAAGTTTTCTTTAATGGCCTTTAAGCAGCAGTTTCCAGACCAGTGGCCTTTAAAGGTTCAAGTTACAGTTGACAGTCCTGCGCTGAATTACACGGAAAAAACCATTTCACTGATTCCAGATTATTTTGTCATGCCAGCATTGTATTAATATTAATTGCCAAAAAGGCAAAGGGTGTAAAGTAAATTCGGCGTCTTTTAGGGGCTCAGACTGGGAAACATCCATCACCAGTGGAAAAATAGCGGGATTTAAAAAACGTTTTTTTATACACAGTGTATCTTTGCGTCGTATCTTTGCGATACACTTTTTCTTAGTTTTTTAGTTTTAGTTTTTTAGCAAATTATCTAGAAATTATCTAAAAGTCGAGATGGCTTAAGAGATAGCTGAGCATATACAGATGACGCAATCCATACCACCCACAGAAACAGTCACTCATGCCAACGAGTACTTGCTGGAAGTGGGTACCGAAGAACTGCCTGTCGGCTTTTTAGCTCAAGTGCCCGAAACTTTAAAAAGCAAAGTTCAAGCCCTCTTAGAAGCGCATGAACTGAGTGGTGCTGAAATTCAGGTTTTTGTAACCCCTCGCCGCATTGTATTGCACATAGCCAAACTTGCTGGAAAAACGGCTGACAAAGCTGTGCTGATTAAAGGCCCGCCATTGCGTATTGGCCTTGATGCCTCTGGTGAACTGACCCAGGCGGCAAAAGGCTTTGCTAAAAAAGCAGGCTGCCTGCCTGAGCAATTGCAGCAGAAAAACATCGACGGTCAGACGTACCTGGTTTTTCATCAGCACCAGTCCGGGCAATCGACCAGAGAGCTATTACAACAGCACTTGCCTGATTTGATTTTGGGTATGCCCGGGTCACACTTTATGGCTTGGGGCAATCACAGAATCCGGTTTTCACGGCCCATCCGCTGGCTGGTTTCGCAATTTAATACGACTGAATTACCGCTTGCCATTGGCCCAGTCACTTCAGGCAGCAAGACCTGGGGCCACCGCCTGTTGGCCAATGCCCCGGTGAGCGTCAATGCCATTGCTGATTTTTATCACGACTTGCTGGAAAAGGGCAAGGTTCAGGTCAATCATCACGTGCGTCAGGCAAAAATAAAAGCTGACCTGGAAAAAGCAGCAGCAGGGTGCAATGCCGTCGTGGTTGGAAATGCGGCCTTGCTGCAAGAAGTAACCATGTTGGTTGAACTGGCCACTGTTTTTGTCGGCCAGTTTAATCCCGCATTTCTTGTACTGCCCCCTGAGGTCATTGAAACGGTGATGGTCAGGCATCAAAAGTATTTTGCCTTGCGTTCAATAGTTGATCAAAGTTTGTTGCCCCAGTTTTTAATTGTTTCCAATAGCCATCCGGGTGCGGAGAAAACCGTTGTGCGCGGCAACGAAAAAGTCATTGCGGCCCGCTTAAGTGACGCTGCTTTCTTCTATGAAAGCGATCAAAAAACGCCCCTTATCAACCGGGTTGAGGCATTAAACGGCATTACCTTCCAGCGTGGGCTGGGAACAATGCGGGACAAAGCCCACCGCCTTGAAAAGTTGAGCAGCAACGTTGCAACAGCACTGGGTATGAATGGAGAGACAAGAGAAACTGCCCGCCGGGCTGGCCTGCTGGCCAAAGCGGATCTGGTCACATCGATGGTTTTTGAACTAACAGAACTTCAGGGCATTATGGGTTATTATTATGCGCGCGCTTCAAACGAGCCAGAAGCAGTTGCATTGGCCGTTAAAGAACACTACCAGCCAAATTTTCTGGGGGATGCTTTGCCGAAAACTGATGCCGGTATTGTTGTTTCACTATCAGATAAAATGGATTCTCTGGTTACCATTTTTGCCTATAAAAAAACAAAACTGCCTTCGGGCTCAAAAGATCCACTGGGGTTGCGCCGCATGGTCAGCGGAATTTTTGCGATTCTGTTTCACCATCAGCTTGCCCTTAATCTGGATGCCTTGATTGCAGAAGCCTACGCCAATAATCCCCAGATTACGGGCCAGGACTTTTTGAGTCTTGAAGAAACGGCGGCTTTGTTAACCCCCTTTATGCTACAGCGCTTAAAATCAGCGCTGGCTGAAGCCGATATGCGCTATGATGTGATCAATGCCGTATTGGGTGCTGGGCTGTCCCCATTTGAAGATATTAACGCGGTTAAACGGCGGTGCACCCTGCTAAAACAGTTGATTGAAGCAGATGAAAAAAACAGCACTGATTCAGATCGAAAAGGTGATCAGGATTCAGGGATCCTATCACCCTGGCAGCAGCTTTACATTCCAGGCTTCCGGGTTGCCAAAATGCTTGGCGAGAAATTTAATGCTGGTGCAACACTGGCAGACATTGACCCAAGCTTTTTTAATCATGAGGCTGAAAGGGCGCTATTGCAAGCGATCACCCACAGTGTTGAAAAAAACGTGATCACCCAGAGAGATAAAATCAAAGCAGACAAAATCCAGGCAAGCCCTGATGATGACGGCTTGCAAGCCTTGCAGGCCTGTGCAAAACCGGTTGAAGACTTTTTTGATGCCGTAATGGTCAATGATCCAGATGCACAAGTTCGGGTAAACCGCTATAATTTACTAAGCGTGTTGCACCAGCAATATTTGGCGTTGGCAGATTTTACACAACTTGCTGTTTGACACTGGTCGTTTAATCCAGGCAATCCAGTGTCTGGCAATCGCTGTAACAGACTGGGTCCCTAGCGAAGTGATTGTGTGATGGGCAGTGTTGGCTCCTTATTGCTGTCGTGTATTTTTGACCATGCGGCATTCTTTTTTTAATCTTATTTTTTTGGATTATTTATTGGCCTTCCTTTTTTTCATCTCTGGAGTTTTGGCAAAACGACTATGCCTAGAAACCGATACCAAGAACTGCCGGTTGATGTTCGTCGAAAAAACGAAATTGTTAAAAACCGGGTTGCCTGGCTGATTATTTTAACCATTATCGCCCTGTTTACGTTTTTAACTTTTTTGCTGTCGGTTAATCTGGGCTTCATTCTGGCCCGGGGAATGACGGCACTGCCCAGTGTAAAAGTGTTGCAGGATTGGCACCCATACGAAAGCACACGCATCTACGATCGAAAAGGGGTCATGGTTGCAAATATACACGGGGATGAAGACCGGGTGGTGGTCCCGCTTAGCGAAATTTCTCCCAATATTCAGCGGGCTGTCATGGCCATTGAAGACAACCGGTTTTACCGCCACAGCGGGGTGGATTTGCGCGGTACCATTCGGGCGGCCATTACCAATTTTAGCGGCGGTGAAATTCAAGGCGGCAGCACATTAACCCAACAACTGGTTAAAAACCTGTTTTTATCCCCAGAACGCTCACTCAGCCGAAAATTGGCCGAAGCCTTACTGGCCATCCGCGTTGAGCAGTACTACGATAAAAACACCATTCTGGCGATGTACTTAAACCAGGTCTATTGGGGCAATCATTCCTATGGCATTGAAAAAGCATCGCGCCGGTACTTTCAAAAACCAGCCCGCGATTTAACCATTGCACAAAGCGCACTGTTGGCCGGTTTACTTAAGGCTCCTGAGGGCCTTTCGCCCTATCAGTACCCAAAAGCGGCGCGTAACCGTCAACTTGCGGTTCTGAATGCAATGGTTAAGTTCGGCTATATTAATGAAGCCCAAAAAAAAGAAGCCAGCACAGAACCCATCACCTTGAGCCATAAAATCCCCAAGCCCTCCAAGCACCCGTTTTTTGTTCAGCACGTGATTATGCAGCTCGAAAAACTCTTTGGTGCTAATGCAATCCGTAAGGGAGGACTAAAAGTATTTACCACAATGGATGTTGAGCTGCAGACTGTGGCTGAAAAGTCATTAATTAAAAAACTGGATCAGCTGAAAGGGACCGGTGCTGAAGAAGGCTCGTTTGTGGTTCAGCGGCTTTCAAACGGTCATATTCTGGCCTTGGTTGGCGGACGGGACTTCCACAAAAACCAATTTAATCACGCCACACAGCAAAAGCGGGCCATTGGTTCAACTTTTAAGCCGTTTGTCTACCTGACGGCCTTTCGCAAAGGGGTGGTCACCCCGGATTCCATTGTGGCAGACAGCCCCATCTGTCTGGGTAATTGGTGTCCCAGAAACTGGGACGGTAAGTATATGGGCCGCATGACCGTTCGACGTGCCCTAACCCTATCTCGTAATACTCCCACCATTAAAGTGGGGAACAAAGTCGGCATTGAAGCGGTCATTGAAACCGCATCGCTGGCTGGTATTTCATCGCGCATTGACCCAAACGCCTCCAGTTTTCTGGGGTCTGCTGGTATTACACCGTATGAGGTGATCCGTGCCTTCTCAACCATTGCCCGCGGGGGTGTTTTTATTGAACCCACAGCCATTATGCGGATTGAAGACAGCCGAGGGAAAGAAATTGACCTGCCTGAGCGAAAACCAGAACGCCGGTTTCAGTCTGAGCCCATTTACAATTTAATTTCAATCTTAATTGATGTGGTTGAAAAAGGAACCGGTCGCAATGCCCGCCTGGCCGGAAGACAAGTTGCCGGGAAAACTGGAACGACCGACAATAACCGTGACATCTGGTTTACAGGGTTCACCACCGATATGGTGGGATCGGTCTGGATTGGCAACGATGACTACAATGTTTCAATGCCTGGCATTTACAGCTCAAATGCAGCAGCCGTCTGGGGGGATTTTGCCAAGCAGTATTACGCCTTATACCCGACGCCAGCGGTGGACTTTCCCACCCCCGAAAAAATTCTGGTTGAAAACCGAACCCTGGGCGTTCAGCTTGAAAATCAGGCTGAAAAAGCAGAAGAACTAGCAGCACCAGAAACCCAGCAGCCCATCAGTCCGCAAAGTCCCAGTTACGGCTATTCACCGTTACACCCCGGACCGCCTTCTTCACCTTCTGGCCAAACCACAAGCCCAGATACTGTGCCCCAATCCGATCCGGATCCGTTGGATTCAAATCAAAAAAGCAAAACAAAGAAATCCAAGCGTTTTTCAATTAAACGTTTGTTTGGCATTGGGCAAGACAAAAAAAAGCGCAAGCCACTCGAAAGTCACCCAGCCAACAGCAATCCAATGTCCCCGCCTGTTCCGTCACAATAACGCTTGACTTTTATCAAACTCAATATAGAGTGTTTCTTTTTCTAAAAATATTTTTTGATTTTTACGTTAAAGCAAGATTTTCTTAAAAACTTATTTCTTCTTCTACCTTGTCAGAGGCCAGCCAGAGACCTTAACAAATTAAAAGTTAGAAAACTCCAGAATCTGAACTTTCGGAATTTTCACAGGAAAATTAAACATCATACCTAAGTCGAAGAATCCCCAGAACCATCCTGAGAACCATCATTAAAACCGAAATACGACGGAGAAACCTCAATATCCGCAGTCTTATCCGACGGAGAATCCGCAGTACCCGCAGTCATATACGACGGAGAATCCGCAGTACCCGCAGTCATATACGACGGAGAATCCGCAGTCATATACGACGGAGAATCCGCAGTCATATACGACGGAGAATCCGCAGTCATATACGACGGAGAATCCGCAGTACCCGCAGTCGTATACGACGAAGGCCAATATTGCGCACTTTTCTCTCTAGCAATATAAGCATCAGATTTGAATTTTGGGGACCATTTTGATTGATCTCTTTCTGAGTAATATGGTCTTCTATCCTTAAAGGAGGGGCTTATTAATGCATAGCCAGGGGTTCCAGCTTTTTTTTGCTTTTCATTAAGTTGGCTTCCTACTCCTAATGCAGTAACTCCCAAAAGACACCCTTTTTTTATCATAGACATAAAACTAAAACCTTTTCTTAATTAAACTTTTTCAGTAACTAATAAACAGGCTAATAGGCCTGAAATGCTTGCAAAATAGAACATATTAAATACAACTTAAAGTAAAATAATTATTAACTACTAAAAAAAAACAAAACATAAAAAAACTTGCATGAAAAAAATTTTAAAAGAAAGCAAGCTATTACACTTAGCTCTAACTTTGCTCTAACTTTTTTTTATTTTTAATGTCTTTCTCTTTCACAACCCTAGCCCTTAACTGGCCCAGATAGGAGGTAATCATACAAAGAAATTCCCAGTAGTAACACACCAATAGAACCTTCTGTTCTCTTTCAATTTCAATTCTTGTTTAACAAAAAGTTGACAAACGGTTTATACAAAAAAACATAATAGACCATAAAAAAAATTTTATTGGCCTTAAAACACAGCATGCATTCACAAACTAATCAAATACGGTTAAGTTTTGAGTAGATTGCCAAAATATTTCAATTTTTTATACACCCTGCATCATTTCCTCACAATATTTTAAACAATGATTCTATACGAAATTAAATTTCTGAACAAAATCTAGTATACTGCATCTTATTTCACCCTGATGCATGTTGAAACAGAAGAAGTTATAAAAAACGTTTAGAAAGAGATGGTGCAATGGAACCTTTTAATAAAAACACACAACTGGCCTATGGAAAAGCACGGCTTTGGCTGGGGATTACCAATGTTGGTGTCATGGTTCTTTTTGCAGCTTTCTTTATTACAAATCTGTCCCTGATTTCTGTGTTTTACACGCAACCCGCTTCCCTGAATGATACGGTTTTTGCACTGCTGTTATGGTCGCTAATGATAGTGGCTATTCAAGCACCATTTGATTGGATTGGCGGCTTTTTTTTGCCCAGGCGTTATGAGGGAAAACCGGTTCAGCTGTCCGTTTTTTTTCATCACTGGCTAAAAGCGGTTCTGGCCTACAGCAGTTGTAGTTTCCTGATTGGTTTCTTTGTGTATCAGGGCAAGATCATTGATCCATTTTGGGGCCCCTTTCTATGCTTCTCACTGACCATAATTATTTTAACCAGCCTGCAGTTTGGGTTGGCCAGTATTCTTGCGCCTATAAAAACACTGGAAGTGGAACGTTTTTTGCCACCATCTGTACCGGGTCGCCCCGTTGATATCCACTGGGTTGAGACGTCTGAGCTTTCTTTTACTGGAGGCATTAGCGGATGGCCTGGTCGGGAAATTATAAGTATGCCTGTGCAGTGGCGTAAGCTGTTTCCTGAAACAGCCTTATTTTTGATGAAGTTGAAACGCTGGGGCAGTATTCAGTCGGGTGCACGGCTAAATGGACTCATTGTATCGGTTCTGTATGCTTTGGTTGGTTTTTTTGTTGCGCTGACTCTTACCGGTGGGCTTGTCAGCATTGCTGATTTTGTTTTGACGGTCTGCTGGTTTACACTGTGGTCATTTCTGGGGCTACTGCTACTGCCCTATTTTAATCAGCAGGGGGTGTTTTACAGTGATTACTGGGCTCTTAAAACTTTAAAACAAGGACCTCACCAACAAGAGCCTGAAACATCAGTGTTACAAGAAAGCATTCAGGCCTATACGGCATTGCAGTCTGATCGTACAGATCGCAAAGGCTTATTACAGGCTATTTTTTATCCGATTCCTTCTGAAGAAAGCCGCCTGAATGCCATTCGGAAACAATCAATAGCTGTGCCGACTGACTTACCTGTGTTGTCTACATGGCACAGTGCCAGACAGTTTTTGTATTTGTCTTGGGCGGGGCTATCAATGGTAAACCGTTCTGTACATTGCAACAGTGGAAAGCCAGAACTTTGGGCCTTTTTGCCCTGTGATTGATTTCTATTTACAAGAGTTATAATTAAAGACTGTGATAATACCTTTTCTTAAAAAATTGCATCAGAGACTAAAACGCATTGACCATTGGGTTATATTGCACAGACCACTGGAAAGCTTATAAAAAGAGTATCTCTGAAGACCGTTTGAGGCAAAGCAAGTGTTGTGCTGTGAATATTTAAAGGACAAACAGCAACTTATGGGGTTACTTACTCCATAATTGTTGTAACGCATTCATTATAAGGATCTTACTGCTATTCCTGAATCCCGCAACGTTTTTCTGGCCTGTAGCGCACTCAATTCAGTAAAATGAAAAATATTGCCAGCTGCAACCGCATCGGCTCGGCCAACTGTAATACCATCAACCAAGTGAGAAAACTGACCAACCCCGCCGCAAGCAATTACCGGAATACGAACCGACTGGGTTACCAACTGAACCAGGGTTAAATCATATCCGTTGGCCATACCATCCTTATTAATGCTGTTCAAAAAAATTTCTCCGGCCCCCAAGGTTTCCAGATACCTGCCCCACAACTGGGGTTGCTGGCCGGTTGGGGTCTGCCCACTATCCACATAGACTTCGTAAGTCCCGTTGTCATGCTGATAGACATCCATTGCCGCAACAACGGCCTGACTACCGAACATGTTGGCTGATTGTTGAATAAGATTGGGAGTGTAATGAGCCGCAGAATTAATACTAACTTTATCAGCACCCAGTGATATGCGACGTTTAACATCGTTCAGTGTTCTAATTTTGCCGCCGAAGGTCAAAGGCATAAAACATGTTTTGGAGACAGCTACCAAAATATCTAAAATATTATCCTCATTTTTGACCTTGGTATCATCTCGCCGAATGTCATAAGATGCTTCAGGGCTGATATCAGTGTAAATCAGTTCGTCTACATCCCATGCATTGAATCGCTCGACCTGGTGAATGGCATTGCCAAGCAATTGATGACGTTGAAATTGCTCGCTTCGTACCAAAAATCCGTTTTTTAAAAACAAGCAAGGAATGAGCCGCTTTTTGAGAGGGCAAGTTGACCAGCCCAAAGGGCTCTTTTGACTTGTAGGCATAACAAGGATGGACCTTTCACTCAAAAAACAGAAAACAATTTTTTACAGTACTACAATTGCTTCAAACCTTAGCTCACAGTTATTATTTCACAGAGGTCTTGAGTAAAAAACGTTTCAGCAGAGCCAGTCCCGCTTTTTGACTTTTTTCCGGATGAAATTGTGTGCCCATAATATTGCGTTGCTCAATCATAGCCACTACCGATTGCCCATACTTACAGGTTGCAGAAACCCACTGAGCTGATTGATGACACTGCATATGGTAACTGTGCACAAAGTAAAAACTGCTAACTGACACACTGGAATCAATTAGGGTATTGCGGGCATTTGCCATAACATCGTTCCAACCCACATGTGGAACTTTTAAATTTTTTTTAAAGCCTCCATTGCTTTTACATACTGTATCTGCATTTTTTTCTGCTGAAAAATCAAACCGAATGACGTCTGCATCTACCCAACCCAAGCCTGTCGTTGGATTGCCTTCATGACCTGTTTTTGCCAACAATTGCATGCCCAGGCATATGCCTAAAAATGGTTTTTTAACCTCAAACACCAGCGTGTTTAGTGCATCAATAATATGACAGTCTTGCAGGTTTGCCATGCCTTCAGAAAAGCCACCAACCCCGGGGAGAATTAGGCCATCGCTTTCTGATAGTTTATCAGGGTGATTTGTGATAACAGGTGTTGCACCCAGTATTCTCAATGCATTGGCAACAGACTGTACATTTCCAAGACCATAGTCGATGATGCCTACCGTACATGCAAAATCAATGGGACTGATATCATGGCAAACGGCACTACTATTTGTATTGTTGTCGCGCTTTAATTTTCGGCGAGCCATTCTGGTAGTTTGGGTATTAAAA
>JBCDLA010000070.1:0-12721 GCA_038745945.1 Cyanobacteria bacterium P01_H01_bin.74
AAAAAATTGTACATAATACTAATTTAAATACCTTGCTGTCAAATTACATTTTTTAAGTTTAAGTTTTTAAGTTTTTAACGATACATATAATATTTTACCTTAAAGAAATTTTTATTTGAAATTAACTTCCTTACTAAAAAAATAATTTTAATATGCTTGCAATAAAAAGGTATAAGGCTTTACAAGGCCAGAATTTAGTAGAATTGGTATTTACATTGCCTTTCTTTTTAATTTTAGTGCTTTATATTATTGAATTTGGTCATTTCTGGATGACTTACGAAGGGGCGAAAACAGTAATCAAAAGTGGCGTTCATGCAGCAACCTTGTATCATAGTGATACGATTGGAGAAAACTATGCACGGGCACAGGCAAATCGACTGTCTTTAAATATTCAGACATTAAATGTTCAACAAGTTAATAATACTCATACATACCAAGGTAGTATAGAACTGACCTATATTCCGTACTTTAGTTCAGCTACAATTCCAACCCTTAATGGTGGCATTTCTCTACTACCTGGAAATATTAATCTGTTTTATCGAAATATTACTGATGTTGCGGTTTACTAAATTAGATTTATTCAAATTAGCAATTTAATTAATTAAGTTTAATTTACATTTTACTTAATTTAATTGTACATCCAGCTCATGAATGTTAACTTAGTTGTTGTTAATTATAACTTGGGTTTTTCACGTTTGTAAAATAGTTTCATAAGTATATTTTTCAAATCAGCGCACATTTATTGTTTTAGTACTGTGGATAAATACCGTTATTAAAGCATTTGATCTATTGAATATTTTTTGGAAGGATAGTACACGCATGCGGTTACGACTTAAAAAGCTTGCAAACGATAAGGGATGGACACTGAGAATATTATCATATTTACTGCAAGTTCACTACCAGACAATTCTTGGCTGGAATCAGGGTCGAGCGCACCCTCGGCTAGAAATGCTGTTTATGCTCAGTAAAGTGCTCAACTGCAGAGTTGAAGATTTTCTGGACGAGAAAAATCACGATCTGATTCAAAGAAAACTCGATGATTGTCAATCAAATGGCAATTTTGACTCAATATAACCAAATCGCCAGTTTCCACGTTCAAAAAGAAAAACAAGCCTAATGCGCCGCTCTTGCCCATTTGAAAAAACAAGTTTTGCTTCAACAATTGATTTGTGACCTTTTTTCTCTTGGGTTTCAAAATAGGCAAATCTTGCAAATTCTGCTGCACCACTTTTTCTAACAAAATGACGCCAAAAAGAAATAACCAGATCAAGGTTATTGGTTTCAAACATCAGCTTGACTTCTGCAGTACCCAATTTTGCTGCTGTGGCAGCCTTGTTATTGACTTTATATAAATTGGCCAGTGTCCAGCTGATAAACTTTTTTTGACTGGCGGCAGAAAATAAATCCCAAGCCTGAATACACTGATTTTTCACCAACAACTGAAAAAACAACTTGGCTGAATGATGAGGTTCTTTGCTAATCACAGAAAAGGCAGTTCCCTTTGGTATTTGAATTAAATAGGGTTATAATTAAATAGTTTCAAAGACAATACGGTAATTTCTTCGCCCGGCAATATTGTTAAAGTCGGTCATTTGTCGGGTATCCACGCGTATTGTCTGGGTTTGCCCAGCAGGCAATGTGTTTTCTAAAGGGGGCAAAAGCAGAACTTGAGTGCTTTCTGGTAACATTGGGACAATAATATTACCGGTATAGACTGTACCGCCATTGCCGTTTGCTGTTGTACCAGAAAGCACGCGGATATTGCAATTGTTACTGTTGGCCCCTTGGCACCCGGTCAGGTTTTTATCGTTTTCAAGGGGTGAAATGGTTTTGTAATCAATGGCCCCTCTAAAATACAATCGGATTGCAGACTTAGCGGGCACAGGTGTTGAAATTTGTATTCGGTTTCTGTTGGGCAAAGCCTCATTCAGATAAATGGTATTGTCCACAAAATTGTAAAAAACAATGCGTTCCAGAACCAAAGGGTGTCTGTTGCTTGAGCCTGGCCTTGAAAAATTCCAGACCGTGTCAAAGTTAATGGAACTGCCTGCGTTTCGCCACCCTAATCCCGGAACAAACGCACCTTTTGGCAATGTAATGTTGCTTTCGTCTTTAAAAATTTGCTGCTGCATTAATTTGTCGTTGGGCTGACTGGTCGCAAAATCATGTTCCTGCTCGAGATAAACTTCTGAGACGAGTGTTATCGAGTCCAAGGTACTGCCCACACCACAAGTGGGATTGATGCCTAAAACAAGCTGATCGGGCAGAGCCAAGCTTTTGTTGCCATTACTGAGGCATGTGAGCCCGTTACTGATGACAAGAAACGGGCTGTTTTCGGATATCATATCGTTTGCCAAAAGCCGCGGCACACCGGACGGGTTTAAATTGTTGCTGGCGTAATAGTTCCCGTTTTCATCTTTGGCACTGTTTCCGCCCAAAATGATATAGCGGTAATAGGCCATCAAGTTTCTGTCCCCGCCAATTGGATCCGGGTTGGCAAAGACGCTTCCTGAGCGTGAGTAATAATTTTTTGAGGAGCCTGAAAAGTTATAATGGTTGCTTCTGGGCAGCATTCTTGTTGCCAAAGCTTCCTGAATACCCGCTTCTGCAGCATAGAAGCTTTGCAGAGATTGTTTTGTTACAACCGTTCTAACGGCACTGCTGTTTTGGAACTGGCTGATTGACGCACCCGTAATGACAATAGCAATTAAAACAACAAAGGCTATGGCCAGTAAGCCGCCTTGGCCTTTTTGGAAAGGTTGTTTGGTAAGCATTGGGTTTCTTTCCATCATTTACCTCGTTTGTCAGTCAATAGACTGGTCATTACAGAAACAAAGCTTTTTTAGCGAAATTTTATTTTTCACAAAATTCCTGTCTGCCGATGCCTTGCAACTACAGTGCTACTATTCTGTATTATACTGGAGACTTTGTACTGCTGATTACCAATATCGGTTATTTGGATGAATCCTTGGGTTATTCCATCGACTTTGATGGGTTGTTTATGAAGGAAACGTTAAGATAGTGTTATATATGATAAATCTTTTTAAACCCTTTTCAGAATTCGCCGAAAAGTCAATATCGTTTAGCAAACACTGTCCGAAAAGTTTTTTTGGATGATTTAATAAACCTTAAGACTATATTTGTAGGCACAAAAAAGAGTACCTTTGTCTGTGTATTGCACGCAAAAAAAATTGAATCAGAACGGGTTCACATTGCTGGAACTCGCCTTAACTATATTAACCCTGGCACTGGCACTGGCCCCGGTTGTTCAGCTTATTGGCGGCAGCAGCAGTGCCAATGGCAATGCAACACAGGTCAATGCCCTGAAAAGCAAAGAAGCCATTGTTGCCAATACAATGGTGGATAAAGTTCTGGCACGGGATTTTAGTGAATTTAACTGTGATGTTAACGGCAATGCCGTTGCGTTTAACCCAGATACAGACCTGCCTGCTGGCACAAGCTTGGCCAACAGCTTGCAGCAGTATAATTTGTGCAGGGTCCAAGGTGTTAATTCTGAGTTGTACTACCAGTGGACTGTTATTGGTTTAAATGAGTTTACAAACAGCAACGATATGCCCTCAAAGAATCAGTATTATGAGGCCACTTTAAAAGTAATGGGGCCTGACAGAAATCCCAATAACCCCCTTTTTACAATCCCGACAAACTTTTACTACAACGAAGGCAGTTTTTCGATCGCACAGGCAAGCACAGGGGTGATGCTGGCCATTGACACTTCAAATTCAATGGCAGGCAGCAGCACTGCTTTTCCGTT
Organism: Cyanobacteria bacterium P01_H01_bin.74; assembly: GCA_038745945.1. GTDB lineage: Bacteria > Cyanobacteriota > Vampirovibrionia > Vampirovibrionales > Vampirovibrionaceae > JBCDLA01. The sequence goes on from JBCDLA010000070.1 coordinate 3,773, forward strand.
TAATGTCCCGTTCACAAAGCAGCGGGTGCCCGGGGGATCAGAACTGTTTACCACCAATGGGATCCGTCAGTTTTTAGCACCGCCCTACTTTTTTTACCGCTACAACGTGAATCTTTTTTCTGGCAACGACTGGGGCGCAGGAAACTTTTCTCCTGCCGATGTGCCCTCAACGGCAATTTTAGACGCTGCTGATGATGCCCAGCTGGATATGATTTTTGCCAAAGCCATTGCACCAGACAATGGGTTTAACGATTTGGACATCACCACGCCGTACAACGAAAAATTTCCTTATTCCACAGCGAGCAACAGTTTGCTGGGTTCTGGCAATTGCGCCTCAACAGCCAATACAGACTGGACCAGCAACGATTCAAGCAATCTCTTGCGATACCTTGTGGTCCCGTACGCCAGAACCAATGTGCAGTACCGTGAAATGGTCCAGAAACTCTGTGAACTGAAGCCGTCACAGCAAGGCTGGGTTGATGTGAACGAGCAGTTTTTGAGCCGACTTGAGGCTGCAAGAACAGCGATTCTGACTTTAATCCTCAAAATGGAAGAAGTGCCCCAGGTCGCTCAAAATGTTTCAATCGGCTTTATTCCGTGGAGTGTTGAAGCAGAGTTAAGGCACCGGGTTGTGCCAGCAAATCCCACCTTTGCCAATGGCAGCCTGAATTATGAAACCTTGCGCAATAAAGTGCTTTGGTTAAACCGGGCCGATCCATCCAGCCAGTCGTCTTTAAATCCGATTTTAATGAGCAACAGGACCAATATGAGAGACGGGCTAGAGAAATCGGTTGCAGAACTGGCCCCTTACGACCGAAAAATCATTATTCTGTTGACCGATGGCCTCCCCTTTCCCAATGCGGGTGTTAATTCAACAACGGCCTTGATTGATTATTCTTTGAATACCATTGGGCGCAATGCACCCGCTGAAGATCAGGTTTCACTGTTTACTGTTAAATTGATTGGCGGAGATGACACATTTCTGAACACAATGGCAAGCAATACCCCGGATGGCCGTTATTTCCCGGTAAATACCATCAGCGACTTAACAGAGGTTTTTGAATCGATTGCGTTTGAAATTCAAAAGCTGTCATTGCTTAGTTCAACCGATCGCTACGGACTGACGCTGGAATAAAACGGGCACGTGTGATTTGAATTGAAACCTGTTATTGCTTCTTAAAATTGCCATTTCTTTGAAAAAATTAGTTTTCTTTCAGGATCTTCTGAAGAAAATTATCGTATAATGGCAAAATATGCCAAAACTTGTAGTTGATGACATTTTAGACAAAATCGAGCAATTGCCCGAGCCACCGCAGATTACTATGCGTGTCCGGCAAATGCTGGAAGATGAAACCACGACTGCCGAGCAACTGGCGGATGTCATTAAGCTTGATGCCTGGTTTACCGGCCAAATTCTTAAACTTTCAAATTCGGCAGCCTATGGTTTAAAAAACAGGATTGCTTCCGTTAAAGAAGCTGTTGCCATTGTTGGTTTCAGGGTTTTAAAAAGCATGGTCTACACCATATTGGCCAGTTCAACCCTCAGTGAATCTGCACAAGGCTACTCCCTTGAAAAGGGTGATCTGTGGCACAACGGGTTAACGTGTGCGCTATATGCCAAGCATATTGCTTCAAAACAAGCGGATGTTGACAATGAGCTGGCTTACACGGCAGGATTGCTGCATGGCATTGGTAAAGTGGTTCTCAGTGATGCGGTTGGTGTTAATTACGCCGATATTGAAAGCCTGGCTTATAAAAAACGCATTGATTTTCTTTCGGCAGAAGAAGAAGTGGTGGGTATAAACCACTGTCAAGCTGGTGCCAGAATTGCAAAAAACTGGGGCCTGCCTGCTGTACTTATCAACAGCATTGCTTATTACAACAAACCCAGCAGTGCCCCTGATGATATTGATCTCAATGCCTTTAAAGTGATGACCTGTGTCCATTTGGCGAACCTGTTGACACATATGATCGGAAAAAGCAATGGGGCCGATGGCTTAATGTATGCCCTGGACAATGAAGCCCTGAGCCGTTCATCTTTGACAACGGGCAAAGGGTATTTTGACAAACTGGTTTCTGAACTGGTGGATTTAAACCCTGTGATTCAATCCACGATTGAGTCAATGCGCGCCTCTAAGCAACTTTAGGGAGGCTGCTATGAATGCCTCTGAAAACCAGGTTGAAGAAATATCTTCACAGGAATTGTTAACAACCCAAGAAGCTGTTACGGAAATGATTGATCTGGGTGATCTGAAAATCAGCAACAAAGCATCTGATGTGTTTTGCACCTCACAGCTTGGTACGGGTGTTGCACTCATTTTGTTTGACGCCCGCAACCGAATAGGGGGCATTACCCATATTGCCCTGCCAGACAGCAACATTGCTGACACCCCGTCCAGTGACGATCAGCCCGGCAAATATGCCAACCTGGCCATTCCCAAACTGGTTGAGCAATTTAATGAAAGAGGGGGCGAGACCATGACCACCAGTGTCAAACTGGTGGGGGGGGCACAATTGTTTAACTTTGGCGGCGGCGGCGGCAATATTCTCAATATTGGGGCCCGAAATGCAACGGCCATTCGCGCAGCCCTGTTTAAAATCGGGCTGGTCATTGAAAAATCAGACACTGGTGGCAATAAAAATAAAGTGGTTTACTTTAAACTGGCCTCTGGACAAGTTATTGTTAACCCGGTTGGTGGGGATGCTTATGAAATCTAAAGGGTTTAAAACACTGATTTTTCTTCTGTTGCTGGGGCTTTGGGTGCAATTTTCGTTTTTTGATTGCCCGGCTTACTCAGCAAGCAATGCTGCATCGCCCGACCGTTTTCTGCTTGCGGCAGCCCAACCCCAACAAAAAGCAACGCCTGCAAAAAAATCCAAGCCAGCTCCCAAGCCTTCGGGCTCAAAAAACAAAACCAAGGCAACCCAGAATAAAACCAGCAAGCCCCCTGAAGCCAAGCCGAAAGAACCAGTGAAAGTGGCTGACAACAAGACCGTGCCAAAACAACCTGCAAAAGCAAATCAAACACAGGCCCCTAAAAAACAGGCACTTAAGCAACAGGCTAAAACAGTTCCCCCAGTAAAAAAACAGGAAGCCACCAACACATCCCCGACTTTCTCTGAGGCAACCCGTCAGCCTGAGCCCATGCCTTGGGAACGTATTATTGTGAGCTTGCTTTTTGTTCTGGGCCTGGTGTCTGTCTTTTTCAAATGGATTTTCCCGGAATTGATTGCCCGTGTGCCTGCTGTTGCCAATGGCCTTGATGCGTTAAAAAGTAAAGCGGCTGGTAATACCCCCCCTGTGCGTGCTGAAAAAAATCTGCGTTCAAGTCACTGGGCATTTTCTTCCCTGCCTGATGCACCACCCTTGACCGTGCATTCATCCACCCCACTAGGCCAGGGCAAAGACCTTCATGTGATAGAGCTTGATGACGGCAGGCAGCTTTTAGTGGGCTCGACGCAAAACTATATGTCGGTATTGGCTGAATTAAACCAGGCCAAACCCGCGCAGACCCCAAACAGCACATCTGGAGAAAAAGAATTTGACCAATCTGCTTTACTGACGGAGCTGGCCAAACGGCAACCATTGACACAGCCGCCCTCTCCCGCTCAAAAGTCAGAAATAAACCACCCTCTGTCACCCGCTGCTAAAAGCAACAGCACCGAAAATACTTCCCCTCAGCAGGAAAACGCCCAACGGCTCACCCCCCAAAATATCAGTGCTCGAAAAAAAACGGCAAACAACCAAAATGAAAATCTAATAGCCAATCCCAGACCATCAGCCAGTCCTGGCATAGCAGCCAATTCCGAAATGCTGGGGGCTGCTTACAGCAACGAGATTCCCATTTTACAAGACTCACGTAAAAGGTATCAGACACTCCCCCAACCCTTGCAGCCACAACACGTGAAAACCAAACCCGCCCCTATTTTTGATGAAGCCTTAAATGATGATTATCTGGCTGGTAATAATCCGGCTGATGCCTATTTGCCTGAAGATTATCAGCCCGAAAGTTATCAGACGAAATTTTTATCCGCCGACCACCCCCCCTTGCCTGGCTCATTAAAAAACCGCTCTGTTCATAACCATTCCGTTCAAAACAATATTCTGGCCCAAGAAAAAATGCGTCAACAAGGCAAGCCTGGTTTAATGCCCAACACACCCGAAAAACCTTATTTGATGGATGAGTACCTTGACGACTATGATGAAGTTTATTAGCTTTATTTAGTCAAGGTGTTACCGAAGGGACGTTTCATCATTGAAAATGCGAACTCGTTCAATGCTTAAACAGCAGTTTTTGTCTCAATTCTTTGGCAATTGGCCTGAAAACTCATGAAAAGCAAATCCAAACCCGCCAAAAACTATTCTTGCCGGCAATGTGATTATCAATCTTCAACCTATTTGGGCCGGTGCCCGCAATGCAATGGTTGGTCAACCCTGCAGCCTGTTGTTGCAGTAAGTGATACCCTGACCCAGCCCAAAACAGACACCTTAAGAACCCGGCTTTTAACGACTGAAAGCCTGGAAAACGCATTTGACACTGAGACTGGAACCCGGCTGAACCAGCAGATTCTTAAGCTGGGAGATGTGAAAAGCAACCAGCAAGCCAAATTTTCATCGGGCTTTGCAGAATTTGACCGGGTTCTGGGTGGAGGCATTTTGCCAGGCAGTTATACCCTGATTGGCGGCGATCCAGGCATTGGTAAATCAACCTTGATGCTGCAAGTGGCTGGAAAACTGTGTGAATCTGGGAAAAGTGTGCTCTATATTGCCGGCGAAGAGTCTCCTTATCAAATTAAATGCCGCGCTGAACGCCTGGCAGCCAGTGCTCAGGCTGTTGAAATTCTGGCTGAAACCAATGTTGAAAAAATCCTGCTGGCCATTCAATCGTTAAAGGCCTTGCCTGACTTGATGATTGTCGACAGCATTCAATCGCTTTACTGCCCTGATGCCAGTGGGACACCGGGCAGTGTTGGCCAGATTAAAGAATGTGCTGCACTCTTAATGGGCATTGCAAAAAAAATGGGGCTGTCTATTGTACTCATCGGCCATGTGACCAAAGAGGGTGCTGTTTCTGGACCCAAACTGCTTGAGCATACTGTAGATGCTGTCCTCTATTTTGAAGGCGATCAGTACCAGAACCTGCGGATTATTCGCAGTGTGAAAAACCGGTTTGGCAGCACCAATGAAATCGGGGTCTACGAAATGCTGGCCGATGGCCTCCACGAAGTGGCCAACCCCAGTGAACTGTTTTTGGGCCAGACTGGCTTCAAAGAAACAACGCCTGGCAGTGTTTTAACAGCCGTGATGCAGGGGAGCCGACCCGTTTTGGTGGAATTGCAGGCGCTTGTTGGGCAATCAGCATATGCCAGTCCTCGTCGGGTGGGTATTGGGATTGAGCAAAACCGCCTTCACCAGATTATTGCAGTGCTGGAGCGGCGCATCGGGCTGGATTTTTCTAAGCAGGATGTTTATGTCAATGTGGTTGGCGGGCTTAAAGTCACAGAACCCGCAATTGATCTGGCAATCGCTATGGCCATTACAGGGAGTACCCGCAACATTTCAGTGTTACCGGGGATGGTGATTTCCGGCGAAATCGGATTAACGGGTGAAATTCGGGTTGTGCGCCATCTCGAGCAACGCATTGCAGAGGCTCAGCGCATTGGGCTTTGCAAATTTGTTATGCCCAAGATACAGTTAAGCAGCAAGTCCTCTGGTAAAGGCCTGTTGAAGCAAGCTTCTCAATCAACTCAGTCAAAACGATCGGGAACATCGGATGCAGTGGATTCTGAGATTGATAAACTCTCTGTGCAATCCCTGGCGGATGCAATCCAAGCTTGTTTTGTCCATCAGTAAAGAATTTAATTAGAAATTTTTTTATAAACGCTTTAAAGCAACCTGTTACCGCACTAATATTACCTTACGAATATATTGCCACACAAAAGTGATCATCAATGATCATTATTATGGATTTTGTTGTCTGTATTGCGCCAGGTAAGCATTTAATCCGGTTTTCCATGAAGATACATTCAACTCAGGGCAACTTAAGGGACTGTAGGCAGGCCTATTGGCTGCAAAGGGCAATGCCTCCAGAGGGACAGGCTCAATAAAACCCGATGAAATACCGGCCAGCTCACAAATGGTTATGGCTTGCTCATAGCGGGAGACCACCCCATCATCTGCTGCATGGTAGGTGCCATAAGCCCCAGAATGAATAATGGTTTCAATGGTACTGCATAAATTGCCAATCCAGGTGGGTGAACCAACCCAGTCGGTTGCAATTTTAAGCTTGCTGCCTTGCCGCGCTGAGTCAAGAACCCATTGCACAAAATTGTTTTTGTAAATCCCGTATGTCCAGCTTGTGCGGATAATGTAATAGGTATCACTGAGCTCTTTAAGAACCAGTTCGCCGTAGTATTTTGAAAGGCCGTAGGTATTAATTGGGTTTGCCCGGTCAGTGGGGACATACGGTGTTTGTGACAGCCCGTCAAACACATAGTCTGTGCTGATATAAACCACAATGGCATTTATTTTTTGGGCCAGCAGGGCAATATTTCTGGTGCCGTCTTTGTTAATGGTTAAGGCCAGTTCGGGCTCGTCCTCTGCATTGTCAACTTTTGTGTATGCACCAGCGTGGATAATAATTTGCGGAGAAACACTGGAGAGTTTTTCCGTGATGGCATCGAGATCATGCAACAGGTTTAAAGCAGCGCTGGTAAATGCAAAGACCTCATATCCCTTTATTTTCAGGTATGCCGACAACTCTTGGCCCAGCATGCCATTTGCACCAGTGATTGCAATTCGAGAAAAGCCCATAAGGGGGAATACACCTTAAAAAAATACTGTGGCGCCGATAAACAGAGCAATTGTATACAGGCTTAAACAGCCAGGGTACTTGACCTGTGCTGATACCATTCAATGGTCTTTTGCAAGCCTGTTTCAAAGCTGACTTCTGGCGACCAGTTTAATGTTGTCTTTATTTTAGTTGTATTTAATGCATAACGCCAGTCATGGGCAGGCCTGTCGGCAACAAATTCAATTAAATGCTCTGGTTTGTCCAGTAAGCTCAGCAGGGTTTTGGTAATGCTTAAATTGTCCAACTCATCCCCTGTTCCAATATTATAGATCTCACCAGGCTGTCCGTGTTGAAGCACTGCCAGAATTGCTTTGCAATGGTCCGTGACATAAATCCAGTCCCTTTTGTTTTTACCGTCCCCATAAACAGGAAGGCGTTTGTTGTGGCAGGCATTCATTATAAATAACGGAATCAATTTTTCAGGAAATTGCCTGGGCCCGTAATTGTTGCTGCACCGGGTAATGCAAACCGGCAAGCCATAGGTTTTGTAATAACTCAGGGCCAGAAGATCGCCACTGGCTTTACTGGCAGAATAAGGACTGCTTGGATTCAGCTTGTCCGTTTCAGAAAAAGAAGCCATACCAGCAATGCTGCCGTAGACTTCATCGGTTGAAACCTGAATAAAGCGTTGAATGCCTGCTTTTCGGGCAGCATCAAGCAAAACGCTGGTGCCGGTAATATTGGTTTCAACAAACAACTCAGGCCCAGATATGCTTCGATCCACGTGGGTTTGTGCCGCCACATTGATGCAGATGTCTGCATTTTGCATCAGCTCAAGCACCAAGGCCCTGTCTGAGATATCCCCATGGACAAAACGGTACCTCGGGTTGGAACGAACCGCGGTTAAGTTATCCAGATGACCGGCGTAGGTTAATGCATCAAGATTAACCACCGTGGCATCCTGCATGGCATCCATAATCAACTCAATGAGCCAGCTGCCAATAAAGCCTGCACCGCCGGTTATTAAAAATCGATTTGCCATAATCTTAATTGTGTCGTCATTGTTGGGTTTAGTACTCTATAGAGAACCGATTACTTAAATTACAAGAAAATCACCTGTGCGTAAAGGGAGAACAGTCCCTCCTGGGCTGGCAGGCTTTGCTAGATTCAGGGATTATTTCCCTTATCCAAAGGAGTCCGTGGGGATCGTTCTTTTATACACTTAAAAGAGTAAAATTTAACGTTTTCCGTTTTGTTGGTTTAAGTAACAGGTGTAATTGGTTGGTGTGAATAAGTTTTATGCCCTGCTGTTTGAAGTGCTTGCCATTGTCATGGCCTTGGCATCACCCATTGTGGTGATCCATTGGCTGTTAAGCATTATCAATATTCGATTTTTCAAGCCGCTAGTTGCCGCGCTTCAGCCCACTGTTGAGCCCTTTAATATTATTTTTCAATCCCTGATTCAGCTGCCGCCCATTCAGTACAACAATGCGCAATACCCAACAACCCAGGGTGGGGTTGCCGTTGTACTCTTAATTGGCTTTATGGCTTGCAGTTTTTTTGCAGAACTGTTTAAAAGCCGAGTGCAGGCCGAAGCCATTAAAAAAAGCCAACAGGTTAAAAAGGCGAGGCTGGCAAAAATCAAGCAGACCAATATAGAAACCAATGCCCTGTTTCATCAGCAGGCCAAAGTGATTCTTTACTACTGTTATGACAGTCGCACCTGCCCAAAAGGAGAAGAGGCTATTCAAGCTATTTTAAGCAAACAACCGTTGACAGTACTGCCCAATGCAGTCAACGGATCTATGTTTGTTTGTGCAAGCATTCATCAGGCCATAGTGACCAGTCTGGCAATTAAAGAGAGTCTGATGGCCTTTTACGCAACATTGCGTCCCATTGATGCGCAGCCCCCACTTTACTTGGCTGTTCATGCGGGTCTGATGTCTTCAGACAAGCGTCAGTCAACGCTGGATGAATTGACTCGGTATACCAAGTTTGCAAGTGACAACCAATTGCTGATTACAGAACCGTGCAAAAAAATAATGGAAGCTGGCGATATTATTCGAAATTACCAATTGCTTTCAATGGGCTTTTTTTCGGTGGGCACAGGTGCTCAGCAGGTTGAGTTGTTTAATTTGGTTGACCAGAAGAATTA
>JBCDLA010000071.1:0-12556 GCA_038745945.1 Cyanobacteria bacterium P01_H01_bin.74
GGGATTTATTTTGCCTAAATATTTTTTTACCCAAGGCATTGCTTTGCACCAAAGGCATGTTTTTTAAGTCTCACATAAAACAGACATTACTTTCGACAAAACATATTATTAGAAAACAAAAACTTTAATATTTATAGCAATGTTATTTTTCAAAGTAATTTTTATATTACAAACAACCAAAACTTTTACCGTCAGCAATGATAAGCGAAAATAGTTTAAAAATGTTTAAATAAACTTAAAAAACGATCAATTGTTCGGAAATATATTTTTTATATATAACATACCTTATAAAATGTTTTTATAATAAAAAGGATGTGTGTGTTATGTATTTTTCGAATCTTTTTTCTACCAATTCTTTTCGTCAACCAGTTCAATCTTCTTTATTTCAGCAAGGGATTAATCAAACCTCGTATGGCTACGGTTATCGTCCTCAAGGCGACTTAAACACGTCCTGGAATATCAACAATACATCACTGTACAATTTCAATCATTCAGACAGATACAACACTTCATACTACGCGCCTCACTCGTCATTTTACAATCCGGGTGGTTTTGGTGGATTCTTTAACCCAAACTTTTTAAATCGTTTAAGCCAGTTGTTTGATAACTTAATTAACAGGCAAACACTAAACAACACCGAAGGTCGCACAGCGTTGCGAATTGCAGACCGCACAGAAGACACTTCAACCCTTGCCAGCCTCATTGATCAAGCAGATTTGGTGCCAGCAGTTAGAGATTTGGAACGTGATGGTCCCATTACTATTTTGGCTCCAACCAATGATGCTTTTGGTGCGTTACCTACAGAGATTGTGGACAAATTGCTACTAGAAGAAAACAAATCCGTATTGCAGGAGATACTGTCTTATCACGTGCAAGCCGGTGCTATAGACTTAGAAACTGCAGGTAATGGTGTGGCATTTGACTCTCTCTTGGATGAGGATCAAACCGTTATTGTAGGCAATGGCGCAGACAGCACCATTATTAATGGGGATCAAATCATTCAAGGGGCGCAAGCGCTGAATGGCAGAAATGGATCAATTGTTATTCCCATTGATCAGGTCTTAATTCCGCCGGGACTGGATCTGTCTACACTATAATTTAAAATTCTAACAGAATTTAACCTCTTTTAAAAAAGGGTTATGCTAGAAAGCATAACCCTTTTTTAATCAATAATAAATCGCCACTCAGCTGAACCATTGCATAAAACCAAATTTGGATGTCTTGAATACACCCAATCTCTTTAAAGCATTATATTATTTTCTACCAGCCGCCGCCCAGGGCTTTAACCAGCGAAAGCCTGGCCTGAAGTTTTTGGTTATACGCATTGCTCAAAGCAATTTCAGCGTTTGAAACCTGTATTTTTTGCCGCAACACCGGGTCACTGTTAATTAAGCCGTGCTTCAGCTGACGCTCATAGCTGGCAAGCTCTGAAGACAACCAGTTCAGTTTTTCCTGAGACTGGACAATCTGATTGTGGGCTTCCTGAAACTGGGTTAAGGCGTCTTCGGTTTCTTGGAACCCAGTGAGAATTGACTCTCTGTAAGCGGTTAAAAGCTGTTCGTATGATTTTTTAGCGGCCTTGCTGATATAGAATTTTTTTCCGCCTTCAAAAATCGATTGGACCAGATTTGCCCCCAGACTCCATGCAAAGCTTTCCGGGTCAATCCAGTTTGAGAGTTCTGTCGAGGTGTAATTGACATCGCCGGTCAGCGAAATATCCGGTAAAAAAGCCCGTCGGGCCAGGCTTAAATTGGCTTGCGCGGCCAGAAGCTGCTGCTCTTTCTGAAGAATATCCGGCCTGCGCAGCATCAACTGACTGGGCAGACCTACCCTGGGCGAGGCCAAAGTCCCTGAAAGCTGGCTCAGAAATTTGCCGTTTTGTGTTGTTGGTGAATGCACAGACTGTAGCATGCCACGAAGTTCAGCCGGGGTTTGACCGGTTAAAACAGCCAGCGAATTTTTCAGCAGTGCGGTCTGTTGGCTGGCTGTGAGTTGCCGCTTTTCCAGATCGGCGGCTTGTTGTTTCAGTTGCTGTGCAGGAATCACCGTCGTTAAGCCCCGTTGCAATAAGGTCTCTGCCAGAGCAATCCGTGCTTGCAGCAGTTGTTTTTGCGAGTCGAGCCAAAAGACTGTGGCTTCTGCGTTTTTTAAATTTAAGTACGTACTAATCACCTGCGTGGTTGTGGAAGTAATCACACTGCGGTATGCCCAGTCATCTGCCTGGTAGAGAAAACCCTTTTCACGGGTGCGAAGCCGGTTTTTAAAGAAAAGATCCAGCTCGTAATTGGCAACCAGCGGAGCACTAAAAATATTAAACGTATTGCCCGGCGAAAAGGCAAAGCCCCCACCCTGGCCCAGTTGCGCTTGCCCGGGGGTTATCAGATTGGGTGCATTTTTCTGGCGTTGAACGGAAGGCTTAAACTGGATGGCAGGCAGTTCCCTGCCTCGGGTTGCCCGCTGGGTGTATCTGGACGCTTGCAGTTTAAGGCGGGCCTGCTGAATGGAGAGATTTCTTGAAAAGCTTTGCTGAAGGAGTTGTTGCAGTAGTGGATCCCGCCAGTCAGTCCACCATTGCGGATCGGGAAATGAGCGGCTTTCAACTGGGAAAGCAACCCACGTGGGAAAGGGGGATGCTGTCAGCGCCACCCAGTTTACCCCTGTTGTTTGAGGTCTTTCTTTGGACTGACGGTGTTCTTCTGTGGGCTTGGTTTTAAACCACTGCAACCAGTCCAATGCCAAACTGACTGAAGGCTTTGTTCCCGCGGAAAGCAGGGCAATTACCAGTGCAGTTATTAAGGGCTTTCCTCTATAAAATTGGGCAAGTGTTGAAAAAGGAGGATTTATTAAAACCATGCAAGTCGTTAAAAATCGGGGAATCGTCATACGGGCGCGGGCTTCATTCAATGGGTAATGGGCTGTGTCTGGTTGGGTTGGGGTTGTTGTTTTGCCAGTATGGTAAACAGTTTGTAGGCAAGCGGTGTTACCCCCATGGCAAGCAAGAGTCCAAAGCCAAGCCCGCCGGCAATCACGACCGTAAGCGGTGGCCAAAAGGTGCCGCCAGAAAATAGTAGCAACGGGATAAAACCGCCAATGGTGGTTAATGTGGTAGAAAGCACATGGCGCCCACAGCCAAAGGTTTCTTCAATAATGGCTGCAGTATCCCCGGCTTTTGCCGCTGGATTACTCAGAATGGCTGCCAAAACCACAATGGTGTCGTTAATCACAACCCCGGCCAGGCCAATGGTTCCAATCAGGGGGTTAAATCCGAGTGCATACCCTGAAATTTTTAACGAGAGCATGCCCAGACCAATCGACAAGATGGCAACAGCACCCACAATGGCGGCCAGTGCCACACTGCGGAATGAGAGAATCAGGGTGGCGACCATTAATACCAGTAAAACCGGCGTAAAAGTTGCCAGCCCGCCAATGGCCTCGTCTTGCTCTTCGCTTTCACCGGCCACTTCAATGCGGTATCCTGCCGGAATGCGAACGGCTTTTTTAACATCGGCCAATACAGCCGATGAAACAGAAACAGGCTTGGCATCGGTGGTTAAGTAGGCCAAGACATTGTTGACCCGCTGACCATTATAGCGCGTAATCTCAGTTAATTCGGGCCTGATGGCAAATTGACCCAGGGTTTCTGCCGGAATCCATTGACTGGTTATGGGTGAGATGATCGGCAGATTTGCAATACCGGGCAAATTGGCACGCTGCAGGTTATTCAGGCGAACTTTTACCGGCAGCTCTTCGGTTTCTTCAAGCACAGAGCCCCCCACGTAGCCTTCAAGATTGCCTTCCAGCTGTCGGGCAATGGCAAGCAAGCTTAAGCCAGTTTTCTGGGCTTCGGTTTCATTGGCCTCAAACCAAAGCTTGCCTTGACCACCTTCCAAGCTCGCACGCGTATTGGTCACTTGCGGGTGCTGGTGCATAATGCGCCGCACTGATTCACCCAGTTGCCTGAGTGTGTCAAGGTTTGGTCCAAGAAGCCGAAAAACAACGGGCGCGTCGGCAGGCGGGCCTTGAGCAAATTTTTTGGCAATGACCCGGGCTTCAGGAATTTCGGTATTGAGGCGTTGTTGGACCATTTGAATCAAGCCATCGGTTTGCAGCGGGCTTTTGCTTTTAATAACGCCTTGGGCAAAAGCACTGTTGTTGTCTTGCTTGGGCACCTGGTTGTAATACACGCTTGGCGTTGAGCTGCCCAACAGCCAGTGGGTTTCTTTGACCCCAGCCAGCCCGCGAATGGTTTTATCCGCCTTTTTGGTCACGTTCAAGGTTTCCTGAATGGCCGCTGTCCCTGGCATGTACAGTTGAACCTCAAACATATCCCGGTCTGCCGGGGGGAAAAATTCCACAGGCATTGTGGGAATTAAGGCAAACCCAACAAATGAGGGGATCAGCAAGAGCCCGATTGAAAGGCGAGGACGTTTCAGCGCGCTGTAAGTCACCCGTTTCATATCCTGAATAAAGCTGGGTGAAGGCAATCCAAAACGCCACCAGGCATTGCCTGGCTTTTTTGCATCTTTGGCCAGGGTTTTGGCTGCCAAAGCAGGGACAACTGTCATAGCTAAAAACAAGGAAAAAGCAAGCGTGAGTACCACACTAATGGCAATGGGTCCCACAAAATCTCCGGCATTGCCCGGCAAAAGAAAAATCGGCATAAAGCCCAAGATGGTTGTTATTGTTGAGGCAAGCAACGGGACAAACAAATGCCTTACTGATTTATCAATGGCCTCCAAGGGGGAAAAGCCCTTCTGAATTTGCTTTCTCACTTCATCCGTCATAACAATGGCACTGTCAATCAACAGGCCAATGGCAATAATCAGGCCAAAAATAGACATCTGGTGAATGGTCTGCCCCATAAAATTAAAAGAAAACAATGCCCCTGCTGCCGACAGTGGTAAAATAGAACCCACAACCAGACTGGATTTCCAGCCCATCGTGAACAAGACAATGCCTATAACAACCGCGGCGCCTGCGAGCAAATTGCTGACCAGATCGCTCAGGCGTTTTTCAGTGTACTGGTTTTGCTCGAAGACAACATCAATGCCCAGTTGTTCGGTTTCGTAAGTGGCTTTGAACTGCGCCAGTTTTTTTAATGCCGCTTTGCTCCACTGATCAACCCGAACCGTTTCATTGGACCGGGCAGCCACATAGACCACCCGGTTGCCGTCCCGGTATCCAATTTGCTGGGCCGGCTGCTGCCACTGCTTTGTCACACTGGCAATATCACCAAGCAGCAACTGCGTGCCTTGCCGAGACGACTGAATGGGAATGCTGGCAATGCGATTGGTGCTGGCAAATGCCCCATCAACTTCAATCCGAAAATCCTGGGTTTTGCCCCGGTATTGCCCGGCAGAGACCTTGCTGTCTGCCGCCTGGATTTGCTGGGCCAATGCTTCTGGGGTTAGCCCTAAGGCTGCCAGTTCAGCCTGGTTGGGGGTTACGGCAATTTCCTCGTGAACCCCGCCGAAAATCCGGACCAGTTCTGTGCTGCTGGTATTTAAAAGCGTGTCTTTCAGTTCCAGCGCAAGGCGTTGCATCAGCCCTAGAGGTGGCTGATTTCTGCCTTTCCAGGCAATACCGGCAATCAAGGTGTAGGCAGTTGCCCCCCGCTGGTCATCTAAAAAAGGATAACTGCTGCCATTGGGTAAATCCCCTTGAACCGATTGAAGGCGACTGCGGATTTTAGAGAAGATCTGCTCATTTTCAGGGTCATCCACCGAGTCTTGCAGTTCAATGCTGATATTAGAGACATTGGCCCGGGCAGTCGAGCTTACATTTTTTATTTCATCAATTTCTTCCAGGGCATCTTCGATTTTTTCATTAACCAGGGCTTCAATTCGGGATGCAGAGGCACCCGGCAAAAAAGTCAGAATGGTTGCACCCCGTGTAGTAATTCTGGGATCTTCCAGCCGAGGCAGGTTTTGGATGGCTGACCAACCCGCAACGATAAACACAACAATGGTGAGAACCAGCAAATGGCTGTTTCTGGCAAACAGGGTCGTTATTGATTTTTCAGCAGGATCAGGCGTTGTCACGGGCTGCATCCAGTATCATTACCGCCTGACCAGGCACTACTTTGTGGGCCCCTTCAATCACAACAGGCTCACCATCTCGCACAGCCCCCGATATAAAGGCATTTTCTCCATTGGTATAAACGACTGTCACTGAACGCCGTTTGATAACGCCGGTACCGGTTGCAGCCCCCTGGTTCAACTTCTCTTTTTCGGGCACGGTAACATAAACAGACCAAAGCCCCCGGTTTCCTTCTTGAAGGGCTGAAACAGGCACCCACGCTCCTGTCGCTTTGATTGGAGAAGACAACATTAACCGTACAGTATCCCCTGGGCGAATGCCTTTGAAAGGGGGCTTTAATGTCAAAAGCATTGATACCGTTCGACTGTCGTCTTTGGCAGGCAATATTGATTTCACGCGGGCCTGAAAAGGGCTGTCTTGAATTAAGACATCAACCTGTTGTCCGGCACTGAACTGATCGGCAGCACGCGCACTCAAGCCCACCCGCACCTCGTAACTGCCATGCTTTTGCAACTTAAAAACAGGTTGTCCGGGGGTGACGACAATACCTTCATCCACAAAACGTTCCAGAATGGTGGCTAAATAGGGCGCTTTAAGTTCTGCTTTGGCGAGATCAACCTGGACTTGCAGCAACTGGGCTTCCAGTGCCTCAACAGCTGCCTGATTGGATTGCACCGATTCTCTGGCTTCGTCTTTGTCTTGTTCAGCAACGGCTTCGTTATCAAGGGTGGCAATACGATTATAATTGGCAGTCGCCAATGCAAGCTGGGCTTTTGACTGTTTAATTCGGGCCAGAATCTCTTGTTGGCTTGCATCTAACGCCGCTGTATCTAGCCTACCCAAAACCGTCCCACTGGTGATCGTATCCCCTTCATTATAAAATAACGTTTCAACCAGACCCGTTCTTTCAAAGCCAACCGTGCTGCGCTGATCGGCCTCGACCGCGCCAATGTACTCGCGTTGGTATGTGTAAGCTGACCGCATTGCCAATGGTTTTGTTTTTACGGTTTGCCGTGTTTCAGTTGCTGCAGTGCTGAAGGCGAGGCCAAACGGGGCTTTACTGCTTGTGAGTAAAATGGTGATAATGGCAAAAAATGCGATGCCCAGTACAATGAATGTTTTAGTCAACGATTTTAAAAAACCTTGCTTAAGATAAGAATCGCGCATTAGACTGACTTTCTGTTACGTACTGTTTTTTCATAGTTAAAATAATTGCAATGTTTTTACTATTGTTTAACTATTTTGCTGTTTTCTATTTCGCCCTAACTGTAAACTGATTAGTATACAAAAGATTTACCACCAATGAATTCAACACGCAAGCCGCAAAGAAAAAAACCGGGTCCTGGCAAAAGTCCAGAACGCTCATCGGCTATACTTTCGACTGCTGCTAAATTGTTTTTCAAACAGGGCTACACCCAGACCACAATGGATATGATTGCAGCACAGGCCAATGTATCTAAATTAACGGTTTACAAGCACTTTGGCTCTAAGCAGGCCTTGTTTGAGGCAATGATTCATCAAAAAATGGAAGAAAACCTCAGCCAGTCTACTTACAAAGGCTTTACCGGCAAAGCTCCCCACCAAGAGCTCTGTCAGATTGCCCAAGGCTTTATTAATATTGTCTACAGTCATGAAGGACTGTCGATTTATCGGCTTGTTATCAGCGAAAGCAACAATCCAAACAGTGTTATCCCAGCTTTATTTTACGAGCAAGCCATTCTGAAATCGTGCAAGCAGCTCGAAAATTACTTGGAAAAAGTGGAAACACACTATCAGTACTGTTTTAACCCAAAGCCTCATTGGGTTTCATTTTTCTTTGGACTGTTTGATGGAATTTCTTACAAACGCAGCCTGCTTGGTATTTATGACAATCGTTATACAATTCCTGGTTTTAATGATGTTGAGAACTCCGTTTCCTTATTCTTAAAAATTAACCAGAAACATTATGACGAATTTGCATAGAAATCATTTTACATAATAGAGTAAACATCTAGACATCAAAAAAAAATGAACTTAAAACTTATTTAATAAAACCCTTGCATCACTGAACCTACCTGTTGAGGCAGAGTGTTTCCATAAGCTTGTACTGCTAGTAGAGGAGGCCCTACAGGGTATAAGGCACCATGGTTGGGACCAATAAGAGTAGGTGTTTGTGGCAGGTATGGCGAAAAAGCCTGCTTGGGTATGGCATTGTCACCATTTTGTTTTGAAGGCCGTAGCAATGGCAACGATGCGCTTAATGGTGTTGGTTGTTGCGTCAAATTTCTAGAATTAAGGTTCTCTTGTGAAGTGACAGTTTGAGCATCTTCTTTAGACGTGGGTTTTCCAAACAGCAGATGGGATACTTTTTCTCCAACGGCTTGAAACTTACCGCCAATGTAGAATAAGGCCATTAATTCAGTAGCCACACCACCCACCGTCGCATTTAAGCCTGGAATAATAATCCGGTTGGCCATTCGCCCGAAGATGCGAGTAAATCCGACCGCATTTAAGACACGTTTACCAAAGCTCCAGCCAATCACAGCAGCAATTTGTCCACCCAGAAGATCTTCAAAGAAAGCCGCTTTTTTCTCACCAGGTTTGGCTTTATCGGCACTGTGCAATGAACTGGCGAATGTAACAACCCCAGCAATAAGCGGAATACTATACTTCCCGATCAAAGCTGGTAGTTTTTTGACTAAGGCCGCAGGCCCCCCTGATGACAATGTTTTAAATACGCTGATTTCAGTTTTACGGTCAGGCTTGATGCCCCCTGGCAAGTTGGCTTGCCAGAACCCGTTAATATCGCCGCCAATGAGTTGCTGGGTTAAAAATCCAAGGTTGTTAATGGCCCGGCCAACCGGACCAATCCCCAAAGCAGACTGCCGAGCCGTATTGGTTGCCTGCTCTCTGACAATGGTTTTGTAATGCATTAAATTGCTTAATCTTGCCTTTGTGGCCTTTAAGCGGGTTAATAAGGCTTTCTCGCTATCTGACAGCGCACTGGATAACCAACCGGTGGGTTTTTCTTGGCTGGCTTTTTCTTTGATAATCTTTATTTTTTGACCCAAATCATCGTGAACAGCTTCGAGTGTTTTCCCCGTATAACTGTTTGGGTCCATTAAATTAATGCCAGCATTGGCGCCATGATATAAATTATCATAGGCTGCTTTCCGCGCAGAAGCCCCCATGCTTTTGCCATTAAAAAACGGGGCAAATTGGTTTTTTAATGTATACCCCAATTGCTGTTTTTCCATTGAAGCAATGGTCTTGCCCACAGCAGTTTCAACTTCTGCTTTAAATGCCAGATCGTTGGGGTCTGGGACTTGCGAATGGGGTGGCAAAAGTGCCTCTGAAAGCATCAAGTTCTTGGTTAATGGCAACTTGTGCACCCAGTGATCGGGATTTTTTAAGGTTTGATCAAAAGCACGCCCCAGCTGCTGAATGCCTGGCAGGCGATCAACAAAGCTAGCAACCCCTGTCAGCTTGGACACAAAAAAATCAATTAAAGGCAATGCCACCATTGTGACTGGAACAGAATAAAGTAAATCTTTGGGTGTTGGCAGTATATCTGATAGCGATTCTTCAGATTGCGCGCCTGGGTTCGCTAAAGCCGAGGCAACACTTGGCTGTTGAGTGGGAAAATTAAAAGGCTGAAAACCTGGTGGTTGAATCGCACCTGGTATTTGGTTTGTGTAGTTTACAGGCATCCCCCCTGAGGGAAAGACAGCTGCCGGTAGCTGCGCTGCTTGCATCTGAGGTGACATCACAGCAGAAGAGCCCGGATAATTGCTTGCAAGCGTTCGTATTGGAGCAGACATAAAAGAGATTTACTGATTATGGGGGAGAAAATAGGCTATAAAGTGTGACCGAAAGTCAAATGAAATTGTAGCACCAACACATGTTTTGCTTTTTTCAATCACACTGAATCCCATTGTTGCTTGGGATACAGTCTAACTAACGGTGCTCAATACCAGAATATGCATGTAAGCTTAACATTTTGAAATACATAGCTGTCCTTGAGTTATTTCTGACGTTATTTCTGAAACCGCATTTGACTTTGATTTTACGAAAAATAGTACTGTGCTGTTGTTTAAACGGGTTTAGTCTGGATTTTGCATAATGCCAACTTATAAAGTTAAGTCTTGCAAACTTTATTTAATATTTAGCATGTGCTTAGAATTTAAGCTGTGCATTGCCTGTTTATGTAATAAGTGGTGAATTGTTAAAAAAAGCGGTTGCAAAACAACGCCAATATTTTTACAGGTTTAGCACAAGTATTTTGTTAAAAAAGCTAAAATAAAAATGCCTCAATAACGAGGCGGTGCAGCTTAACACAGCAGAAAAAGAAGGGCTATTCTTGCTCAGCCAAGGCTTTGTCAACCTCAATGCGGGTGTAAAGGTGGGATTTTTCAATAATATCCTCTTCACTGATGCCTTCAGTTACGGAGTCTTTCAGGCGGGCATTTGATTCAGTACCAAGCTCTAAGCGGAGGATTCTTTCAGCGGCTTCCGATTGTTTTTCTTCACAAAAGGCTGAAAAGCCGATTTGAAAGCGGGTGGCAATCTCATCATAGTTTTCAAGGTTTAGAATCGACTCCAGGAGAGTGTTTTCGCAAGTTGAACGCATGGGGTATCCTTTCAAGGTCAGGGCAGTAAGGGTTGACTATTCAATAGAACGAGAGGTAGCAGAAGGTCGGTAAAGAAAGAATGAGTGTCTTGCTCATTGTATTGATTCACAATCATATGAAAGACATCCAAGAAAACTGGTGCTAGTAAACGGGTCAACGGGGCAAAATCTGTAACAAAAATAAATAAAAATAGAGGGTATTAAATGCCTGTATCTTAAAGCTGGGTGGATTTTTTTGAGTGAAAAGTAAGCTTAGTAATCATCATGTTTCATTTGAATAAGACAAGCTTATCAGCCAATCAATAGGCTTTAACTGTTACAAACTTGATAAATTGCCTGGGCTTCGGTGTCCCAGATATCCATGACCCGGTCCATTCTCGTTAACTCAATCAGATGGGCTGTTTGCTCGGTTAAGCCGCAAAACGCCAGGTTCACCTGATACTCTTGGCATAATTTGTATACAGAAATCAAAACAGCCAGTCCAAAGCTGTCCATTCGGTTAATGTTTTTGAGATTCAACACCAGCGGTATTTTTTCATTCTCAGCAAAGATTTTACTGATATAAGATTTCAGTGCGTTTGAGGCCGGGTAGACAAAATTTTCTTCAAACACATCCAGCACAAGGGCACCGTTAATATGCCGTTCTAATATTTTCAAGAGTTCATCGCCTGATTAATTGATAACAATACCATTATTCTACAAGCTATTTTTACAGGCGAAAAGCCTGTTTTTAAAGAAACATCAGAAGCACTCGATGATTATATGACAGGCTTAAGATTACTGATTTCAGGGGATATCCGTTTGCAAATTAAAGCCGACATAATAAAAAGAAATTATTTGACTCGAAATGCTGAGAATTCGTAACAGGGCATTTTTACAATGATTGACCAAATTTTTGCTGCGACCAAGGGGCCGACTGTTGAAGAAACATTTGAATTTGCTTTGCAACATCAGATGGGTATTGAGCTGTCTTCATTTTATACGGTCGAAAATCTGGTCAACAGCCAGCCGCTTGTTCAGCAGTACCAGGCCATGTTTAAAAATTACACGGGCAGCATCAGCATTCATGGACCCATTTATGATCTCAATGTGGTCAGTTTGGATCCAGACATTGCAGAAATATCTGAGCGGCGCTACATTCAGGCAATTAATGTGGCAAAAGCACTGCAAGCAAAATACCTGGTTTTCCATACCCAGTGGACACCCATCTACCCCACCGCAGGCATTTCTGATTTTTGGACACAGACCCTGGTTTCTTTTTGGCGCCGAATTGTTGAAACCCACCTGGAAGGCAGCAATTTAACGGTTGTCATTGAAAATTTTATGGATCAAAGCCCGGAAACACTGGTGGCACTTCTTTCTGCAGTGGATTCGCCGCACCTGAAAGCATGCCTTGATATCGGGCATGTGAATCTTTTTTCCAACCATACCATTTTAGAATGGGTAAAACAGCTGAACAATCAGATGGCCTACATTCATGCCCACAACAACTGGAGCAAGCTGGATTCTCACAATGGGTTTGATGACGGTTCAATGGACTTGGATGCTTTTCTGACCCATTTAATTGATATGCCCCACCGGGTGGATTTGGCCATTGAAACCAACAGCATTGAAAGCTTGAGCATCAGTTACGCCCTCACGCAATCTTACTTGCAACGCCAGAATAAGCTGGTTGCATCAAAAAGCTTCTTGATCTAAAAAATTAGTCATAAATACAAAAATTTTGACGTTTGTCCGCGAAAGCAGTTTTGGTCACAGAATTAAACATGAATAAATACGGGGATGTCCACCCAGTGATGCAATAGAAAATATTCTTTTTCCTGAGTTCCTGTTTTCAATATTATCAAAGCAATCATTCTGTGTTACGCTGTATTTATTGTTTATAAATTTTAATAATTTTTTTTTAAA
>JBCDLA010000072.1:0-12417 GCA_038745945.1 Cyanobacteria bacterium P01_H01_bin.74
GGATGTTTTATTAGTATAAGGCTTTGTTAATTCAGCTGTTAGAGCTCGATTTTCACCTCTTAAAGCTAGATTTTTACCTCTTAAAGATCGATTTATACCTCTTAAAGCTCGATTTCTAGCGGAAAGAGCAACATTAAGTTCTTCATAAGCTTTTATCTGATTTTGTAAACAATAATTTGTATATTCTGCATGTCTAAGTTCGTTTAAAATTGATTGATTTTTTTCAGTTAATTGCCGGTTAATAACCATTAATTGTTTTCGGTGGTCATCTTTTAGGTTTCCTTGAATCCTGCTTGCTGCGGCTGACTTTCTAGACTTTTCAGACTGAAGCGGTAAAGATCCGGTTTCAAGAGGACGAGGACTCTGTGAGTCTCGCTTTACAGTGTTACCAGCTGTACCACCCTGAGCTACATCTAATACATTAAGTAAAGCGTCAACTCCAGATTGAGATTGCTTTTGTAAAGAATTTGCCTGAACTGTTTGACCCTGAGTTTGCAACGGCGTAGCTGACTGTTTGCCTGGTTTAGAAAGGTGTTTTCTTTTTGTTGGATTACCAGTAAATTTTAAAGACACGTGTACTGAAGGTGAAATCATAAGAAATATTACTCTTTGATACTAAAGGGACTGAACAATTTGAGGAACAAAAAAAGTGGTGCCACCTCGCAGAATTGAACTGCGGACACGCGGATTTTCAGTCCGCTGCTCTACCAACTGAGCTAAGGTGGCAAAATACTAAACACACCAAATTAATTAACGCTAAAAGCCAAAGTGATGTCAAGACACACACCGGCAAATCAAACGAGCAACCCCAATCCCCCATCGACTTGACTGACAATAGGCAAGAACCATTTATAATGTTAGGTATGAACTCAAAACCAATCCCTTTCCCCTTCCTTTTAATCTGCTTTCTCATTTTTTCAACGGTGCTGTTATTTTCACCCAAAATTTTTGCAGCTGAAACGCATGTTTCTCCGCCGGTAACACAACAACCACTTGACTACAATCTGATGAAATACCGGCTACCCAAAGGCATGGCCGTTCAGGTGATTCTGGAAACCCCCATCAGCACGGCTGTTAATCATCGTGATGACCCTATTTTGGCGATGATAAACCATGAATTGTATTATCAGGAAGAACTGCTGTTAACCAAAAACACCCGCTTTAAAGGTCATATCCAACAAATTGCCCCAGCAATTGAAGGCCGCAACGGGATTTTAAAAATCACATTTACTGAAATGACCCTGGATAATGGTGAACGCCTGCCTGTTAAATGCCATCTCAGAACCAAGCACCACGATCATGCCTGGGGCGGCGAAGTCACTCGGGGGACCAAACCTGTAAACTCGTTGCAATACGTTACTGGGATTGGGGCATATAACCGCACTGTCTTTGCTGGCCCTCGGGCAATGGGTCAGCCCGTTAAGCTTTACCCGGGCAAACACTTGACATTGATATTGGATGAACCCATTTCAATTGTTCGGCCAAAGCGCTACAAAAGCAATCCTGATGAGTCTTGGACGCCTTTTTAACAGTGTTTCAAATGAACGTATCTAAAGAAATTGTTGGTTCTAAAGAGTACAATAACATTAAGCAGACCCCTCAGAAATCACCTTTACGAGTGAGCGCTAAACCTAAGTGGGAGGAAGCAATGGGTTATTTTGCCATGCCTTTAAAAGATATTCAGAGGAAACAAGACATCTCTTTTGGTGCCAAAGGAATTATTGGGAGAAAAGCCAGCTTTTTTCTTAACCTTTACCCAACAGGACTAACAGAGATGAATGCGCTTTATATAACTTTAACAAAATAAAAAAAGAAAAAATGCTTTGCAGGGTTTAATTTTATACACGGGTTGGCATGATTCAATCAGTAAGTCAGGGGTCATATTAAGATTAATTGTGCAAGGATTCATTTTTTAAACAGGGAAAAATTGTACTAACATTAAAACAAGGCATGAATAAAACCAGTCCCCAAAAACCTGTTTAATACCGTTATAATCCAATGATGAGCATTCTGGAGGGTTGTGTGTGATGGTGGGTAATGCAATGCAGTCAAATTTTTGTGCCAGGAAAAAACATGGCCTATTCAGCCATCTCAAAAAACCCATCAGGTTGTTTAAACCACTGCTTGCAGCATCATTGCTTTCTGGGCTGGTATTGGGTATCAACCCCGGATATCAACCGATTGAAAATAAGTCATCCAACAATAACGAATTAAACAGGTATTCGGTTGCAGAAGCTGCGGTGAACCGCAAAAGTATGGAACTAATTGTGAATTTCGGTCGACGCAGCCCGCACCCTTCAATGAGTGGGTTCTTGCACAGCCTTTACGAGGCAATTCCCGCTGATCGCATTACTGACTTAAGGCCAGTCTGGTGGCGCATCCAACCAGATGATCAATTGTTTTTGTATAATAAAGCCCGCAACTATGGGGCCAATGTTCAGGTTGTAATTAGCGATGGCTACGGAGAACCCCGAAACAACTGGTATGGGCACGGTGCTCCGTGGGAAAACGACTGGCAAAACTGGGAGAATTATGTGCGTGAATTGGTCAATCAGTATAAGGGCATGCCGGTTTACTGGGATGTTTGGAATGAACCTGATGTAAAAGACTGGAACAAAGGCCAGTGGAATGGCACCCGAACCCAGTTTTTTGAAACCTACATGCACGCCTACAAGGTTATCCGGGAAGAACTGGGCCCCGATGCCATGATTGGCGGGCCCAGCTATGCCAATTTTGAACCCGACGACATTAAAGCCTTTATTAGGTTTTGCAGTAAAAACAATGTGGAAATTAACTTTTTAACCTGGCATGAGCTGGGCGCTGCCGATCAGGACATTCCTTCAGTGACGCGTCATTTGCGTCAGATGCAACGCTTTATAAGCCAATTTCCCAATGTGAATTACAAATTTACACTGATTAACGAATCGGTTGGCCCGGATACCCGCTACAAACCCGGTGAAATTCTGGGGTATCTGTACCACTTGCAACGCGGGAAAGCTGGTGGCACCAACAAAGCGTGCTGGAGTGATGAGAACGGACAAAGCGATTGCTACAACGGGACCCTTGACGGCATTCTGTCAACAGACAATTATGCACCGCGCGCAGCTTGGTGGGCATACAAGGCTTATGCAGACTGCACCAAAGATTTCGCCTGGGCGGTTTCTCGTAACCGAAATATTGCCGTTTTTGCCGGCCGTGATACCCCACAAATCATTTTAGGCTATTTTGGCAATGAAAAAACAATGCCTAAAACACACAAAGCCCAATTGCTTGCCACGAGGCTACGTGCTGCCGGCATTCGGGGGAATTCTGTTGAGGTTAGCTATTACCGCATTCCGGCAACCGGCACAGCACCACTGAAAGAACCCAAAAAACTCAAAACTGAAACCGTTGAACTAACTGGCGGCTATGTGGTTCTAGACCTCCCCGACCTTATTCTTCACGAAGGGTTGTTAATTCAATTCAATACCCCAAGTGGCAGTTAAATGGCCTCATAAGATCCTTGAATGGGATTATACCGGTAGACTACGCGCTGCCGTCCCAGATTAACTTCAATGTCTTGCCAGCCATGGTGTCGTGATTTTAGAAAGGATAACTGTTTTCCGGCTGCATAAAAAATCTCTCGCTCGCCTTTAACAATGGAAAATCCCCATAACTCATATGGCAGACTGGCATCTTGAATTAAGCGTTCGACTAACCCATCTTGATTCAAATCCAGTTTATCAACGGCGTAAAGCGATCCATCTTCTTCATCCGGGGCACTTTGGGTTATTTTTCGAATGACATTTCGCTGTTGGGGCAAAGGCACCGGGTGGACTCGGCTGGCCATCATAATGCGTGGTGGTGCGTTAACCACCGTTTTAACTGTATTGGTCTGTTTAACCATTGGCTTGCTTTCTCTCAGCGGTGCTTGTCGCTGAACTGGCTTCGCAACGGTTTCATTCTGCTTTGTACTGGTTTTCCGGTTAAAAAATCGTTTTACAGACTGCTTCACTTTCGTCAGTCTTGAAGGCTTTTCAGGCTTGGTTTTTGTATTTGAACCACCAGTTCTTTGCTGCTTGGCAGGTTTGGTGTAAGCCAAAACACGGGGATTATTGTTTTTAGAAGCAGGTGCTTCTGTAGTGGTTGTGTCTGCCACAACGGATTGTCCTGCATATTTAACAACACGCCCCCGCTTTACATCTCCGCTGGCAAATAAGCCCTCGTCGTCATAGACAATGTCATTAGAGGATGGTTCCGTATAACTGACTGTAGTGTCTTCAAAGGTATAATTCCCTGTTTCCTCTGGCGTGTTTTCAATGTTATTGTCACGCAATGTCAGGGTTTTGTTACCCAAAGCAATTTTTTTAGTATTACCCGTCAGATGATCGTATTCATAGTACTGGCCTTTGTATTCGGGATCAGGTAACGTCTCGTACCTGAAAAAAAGGTGGTAAACCAACCCTAGAACAAGTAAAACGCTTAAAAATAAAGGCACAACCCGCACGCTCCTTGAATATAATTAAAAAATGCAATCAGTCAATTGCAATCAATCAATGTTGAAGAAAAACTGACTGCCGTAATCTCATTTTATTGCATTTTTATCTTATTGCCGGATCAAAAATAGACAATCAAGAACCTGGATTTGTCTATGCAATAGTCTCCTAAAAAAACTTTACTGTGTAAAATATAGCCATTAAAATTCATTGTCCCCTTTATTTTTCTTTTCAGCTTTTTTGATTCAGCTTTTTTTATTTTTTTGCACGCGCCGTAAACCGCTGAGAAGCCTGCTGGTTTTGATCCACGTTTTGCCAGAGTAAGCCCGCTTGTGTTTGCAATTGCCCGATAAAGCTTAATGTTGTCTGGTCTGAGGTTGATTTTCCGTCAATTAAGCTGGCCAGCGTTAAACGCCTTTTTTCCGAATGGGTTGTTATATCATGAATATAAACACGAACACCCGTTGCATTGACTTCTTTATTAACGTGCAAATGTGTTTCGCCAAGGGCTGCAACCAAAGGCTGATGGGTAATAACCAGCACTTGGTTGTGCTGTGCAAGTTGGGCTATCTGTTGCGCAAGCGTCAGTAATGTTTGTCCGCTAATTCCCGTATCGATTTCATCAAATATTAATGTCATTGGTGCAGTCTGATGTTGATTTTGTAAAACTTTCATTGCAAATAAAAATCGAGACAGCTCCCCCCCACTGGCTACCTTCTCCAGTGGTTTTAAAGATTCACCAGGGTTGGCTGAAAACAGAAAGGATATCGCATCTTCACCCTGGGCAGAAAAAGGGGCTTCATCAAAAGCAATTCTAAATAAAATTCCGGGCATGGCCAATTGCTTTAATTGCTGTTCCATATTTTGTTTTAATAGGGTTGCAGTCTGCTTTCTCAGTAAACTTAATTGTTGACAATGGTTTTTAAGTTGTAATGCACAGACATCAAGATTTTTTTTAGCTGCTGCTAAATGTGATTCACTGTTTTCAATGAAGGCCAGTTTTTCTGAAAGGCTTTCATGCGTTTGAATAACGGCTTCTAATGATGGGCCATATTTTCGTTTCAAGTGGTTTAAACAGTCAAGCCGGTCCGTCAAAACACGCAACTGTTCTGGATCGGCCACAGCACGATCGGACAAGGTTTCAAACAAACCGGTTGTTTCTTCTAGTTCACAGACCATTTGATCCAGTTTGCTGGCAATTTCTTCAACAAGGGGCATTTGACCGGTTTGGTGTTTTAAAACCTTAATTTTCTTTATCAGTACGCCCAATTGTTCTGGCACCGTTGGTGTTTCTTGGTTAGTACTTTCTTTTAAAATACTGGCAGCAAGCTGGCATAAATGTTGAAGCTGAGTCGCTGAGCTCAATTCACGCAATGTCTGTTTAATCGCTTCATCTTCGTTGGGGTCAGTAATGTTTGCCCCACCCAGCTCATTGACCTGAAACTGCAAAAACTCAAGGCTTTGCTGTGTTGCATTAAATTCCACTTGAAGCCGTTCATAGTCTTGTTGGGCTTTTTTCCAGTCTTCATAGGCATGACGAACAGATTGCTTTATAAGTTCAATGGGTTCTGGCAGGTTTAAACTGGCCGCAAACGTATCCAGATAAGAAAGCTGATGTGCCGATGAAAACAGTTGATGCCATTCTTGCTGGCCATGAATGTCTATAAAAAAGGGGCGAATGCGCGTCACCAGGTCTTTGGGAACAACCATCCCATTCAATCTGAAACGCGAGTTGTGGTTAGAAACCTCACGGCACAATAACCATTCTGGCTCATCAAGTTGATCTTCAAAAGAAAAGTCAGCGAGAATTGTGCCTAAACTGGTTTTATCAATTTTTTTCGACAGGCACAGTGTCAGCTCAATAAGCCCTTTTTCTGTGCCAGCCTTTAAAATTTGCCTGGGTGATACTTTTTCGCCAAATGCGAGTGCGGCAGCTTGTAAAATAAGACTCTTGCCCGATCCACTTTCGCCTGTAATAACAGTTAGCCCCTGATGAAGAGGCTGCTCCAAGCCCTCAACAATAGCAATGTTTTTTAGAACAATGCGTGTAATCATAACAAAGGGTTAACGCCTTTGACTTGCCTGCTGCTTGACTTGGTTAATTGATTAAAACTTTTATTAACCTGAAACTGTGCCCTTGGGTTCATGGACCATTGTAGCTTACGTTTCAGCAGCGTGTAAAAATCTTCATCATCTTGGCCGAAATTGATAATTTTAAAGGGGACATTGGCACGCATAATAACCAATGATTCACCAGGTTTGAGAACCCCTTGCTCAAAGCCATCCAGAGCAAACACAATATCATTATTATTTTCATCAGACTGAACACGGAATTCTTTATTAAATGGCACCACAACCGCTTTCGCAGAAAAGCTATGCGGACAAATTGGCGTAATGGATATGGCATCCACTTCTGGTGACACAACTGGGCCACCAGCAGCCATCGTGTATGCTGTTGTTCCGCTTGGCGTACTCAAAATCAAACCATCAGAGTCGTAAACTGCAACAAGGACTTCATTGACATAAAGCTGTAACCTGCACAACTGGCTTGGGTTGGCATTTTTAACAACAACATCATTTAAGGCCAACTCTTCTTGCGGCAGCACCTGACAATGACCGTCTTTACAGGTGGTACTTTTGACAGACAGCAATAATCGGGTGTCTACGCTATATTGCCCAGACAACAATAGCGGCAAGTACTCGTTAATACAATCAGCTTCAATACGGGTTAAAAAACCGAGTGATCCTGTGTTTACCCCAATTAAAGCAACATCCTTGCGCACAAACTGCCTGGCTACCCGAAGCAATGTACCATCACCGCCCATAACAACCACCAGGTCTGGGGTTGCTGCGTAATCAGGAACAATTGGGCATTCTTTGCCATGAACAACCAAATGAAACGTTTGAATATGATTTTCCTGAAAAAAGTTTAAAACCTGTTTCGTGTAATAATCATCTAAATCGGTTGTTTTGTTTTGCACTAAAGTGACTTGCTTTAGCATTTAGCTCAGCCTGATTATTAATAAAACGACTTTAATCGATTGGTCGATGCCCTTAGAGCAAAGAAAATCTACTATTATAGTAGCAAAAAACTGCGTTCATTTTCTTTTTCATTCCAATTTATTACTATGATTAAACCGATAGCAGAACTCGGCCAGGTATCTCTACAGTCTTGCACGAAGCACTTGATAGTTCATTTCATTATCACTCCAGACAGTGTTCCTAAGGGTTAGAGACTGGTTCATCGCTTGTATGGTAATCCCCTTGTATTCCAATAGCAACCACTTTCATTTGAGAGATTTGAGCTTGTCCGTCTTCTCATCGATCAACAAGTTTACTTGCACCCGCGTTTTATTTTCGAAACCATTTTTACCCTGTTTTCGGTTGGATTTACCTCCAAAAAGAGTGTGTCATCAACGTGAATAAAGCCTAATAGCTTATAATAAGCTTCACAGCTTTCTATGGCTTGACGAATCAAACTTTGCAGGTAACAATACAACATTAATCCCTGGCACCTCAATATTGCTTCAATTTAAGACTGCTGATTCCATGAGAAAAAAAATCAATCGAAAAAAAATTTTTACTTTAACTTTCAAAAATTTGAAACTAAAGATCAAAACTGTTTTATTAATTTATTATACTCAGTTAAAATAATATTTAACACCGTTTACATAAACACGTGTTTTAAATTTTTCTGTCAGAAAACAATTAAAAATTAAAAAAACTTAAGCAAAAACAATAACTTTCTGTACTGTTCAAGATGCTTAAAGTATGGCAAAATCAAATAATACTCAAT
The DNA here is from genome assembly GCA_038745945.1 of Cyanobacteria bacterium P01_H01_bin.74. GTDB lineage: Bacteria > Cyanobacteriota > Vampirovibrionia > Vampirovibrionales > Vampirovibrionaceae > JBCDLA01. The sequence continues at coordinate 8,272 of JBCDLA010000072.1, forward strand.
TAATTTTCTTTATGAGTACCCTACACAATAACTCAATTAATTTTGACAAAACTATTGTGCAAAATTTTTATTATTTGTAAAGCCAATCAGGGATTAAAATACACAATTGATGGGTTATAAAAGCAATCTAATTAAATTCAACAAGAAATTTAATTAATTAAATGCTTGTCTGCCGGGTTTTCTAATTTTTTTAACGTTAAATTATCGCATTTTTCTGTTTCTTCGTGCTGTTTTTTAAAAAAGTAAACAGCAATTGCATAGTGTACTAACTTTGATTCTCCTCAATATGGTGGGGGTTAATATCCCACGTATTGCTGACAGTGTGTTCTATTTTATTTTTTCTAAGTATCAATAATACAAAGGAACTTTTTAATGAAAAAATTGCCTTCAAAGAAAACCTTTCTCGAACCCACCTTACGGGAATACGTGGATCATGCAAAAGCGTTTGTGCGAACTTTTGCAAACCGATATCAAACGGCACTCAATAATATCGATGAGGCTTTGCAATCTGAGAATTTAAAAGAAAAAACATGGGCAACAGATCATGTTTTAAAAAACCTCAATGCCTTTAACACCAGCTTGCAGCAACAGATTAACGCAACAAAAGACCCGGCATCAGAGAACTTTGAACAGGTTAAAAAAGACATGAATACATTGAGCAATGATGAACTACTGGATGAAATTACAAAAGCACTGTATCAACTGGATCGTTAAGTTTTCCCTTTCTATTCGATGCTTTTCCTTGGGGCTGTGCAAAACAATCATCCATAAAATTAAAAAAAAATAATTTTGTGATTTGTTGAAAATCAGCCCTATTTTTTTAGAAAAAGCACTCTCATTCATCACACAAAGGAGATACTGCGATGACAAACACTTTTTTAGCCTTAATTAACCGTATTTTAGCCAGAACGGGCCAAACCGAAGTCGTCACCTTAGCCAATGTTGCTACCCCAGCCAAACAAGCCATCATTTTTTTAAATGAAACCCGCAAAGAAATCTTGGATGCTGTACCCAACAATCAATGGCTGAAAAAAGGCACACTCAACCTCATTTCTGGCCAACCTGATTATACATTGCCAGCCGAAACAAATTTTAACCTCATTCAAAAATACGCCGTTACCATCAATAATACTGCGCTCCAGTATATTTCTCCCACCGGTACATTTTCTCAGGGTGAAAAGAGACCCGCCATTGACCTGGATGATCAAACGCCTGGACAACCGCGCTATTACTACTCATTGGCAGACAATCAGACTTTGTCTGTCTGGCCTGTTCCCGATAAAACAGAAACCTTGCGCTTTTATTACCGCATAGCTGCCAGCCCGCTGATCAATGATAGCGATCTATCGCAGTTTTCTGAGCACTGGGAAACCGTTTTGGTTCTTGGTACACAAGCCCGCCTTGAGCGTTTTTTGGGCGAGCCTTACGCGGACACCTATGCTCTGTACCGGGAAGGCATCACACGGTTAAAACGGCAAATTCGCTACGGCATTGGGCATCGCATGCAGGGCCCGTGTTTAGGGTATTAAGATATACCATTAAGAACTTTAACATATGACTTATCATTGGAATCCAATTGACACAATTCGCCTGTTGTTGGACAAAAGGCTATCTTTCGAACCCCTAATGTTTTGTCAAGCGTACGAATGCAAGAATTTGGATTTCTGCTTTCCATTGGAAAGGTTTTATTAATAAAATTAGTAATAATTGTTAATGCGTCTACTGGGTTTTGATTGGGAAGGTCGTTTTGAGTAAGGCCTTTCTGAATAGGATCTTGCGGTAAAGAAAGAAGGGCAAAATCAAAACCGGTAACACTCTGTTCTTTAAGTATTTTTTCATTGTATATCTTTAATTCTTTTTCTAACCGATCTGAGTCTTCGATACTTAATGTCAAGAAAAAAACTTTATGCGCAGGCTTAGAACTAGAACCGGGTGGAGCTTTTATCAACAAAAGCAGAAAAACGTTATCTGGCGCTATGTCAAAATAGTATGCTACCTTCTGCTCTAGCTTACTTTTATTTATCGAAGCGGACAAATTATTACGTCTCATCCCCATAATACTTCCATCAGGGATTACTATTACCTCCATTGGTGGAGTAACTTTTGCTTCTTTAAATGGCGGCGTGTAGGTTTTTTTTGACTTGTTATAACCAGTTGATTCCTCACTATGCTGCCCAGGCAAAAGAGGGACCTTCAAGTCAGAAGGTAATTCTAAACCTGGATATTTCGAAACACTTTTCCCTGAAAACTTTTGTTTTGCGTGCATAAACAATTTTGTTCCAGGGGTGCTGGCGTTTGTGTCAGGTTTATTGACTTGTCTCTCTGGAAGTACTGTAAACAAAGCTGGCGCGGGGAAAGCTGGAAGACGGCTACTAAACATTATTATTGGCTTTTACCTATCTAAGCGGGTTGCTTATTAGATTGTGCAAGCGAATTCATACAATGACTTGCTAAAATTCAAATTAAATTGCAATACAAACCATAATTATGATTAAAAAAGAAAAAATATTCAAACCAAGCAGCGGTTACCATGGTCTATAGACCATCTTTTTTTATAAGTGTGGATTGTTTTTGAAAAGCTGATGATTCGAGCAAGCAAGACTCTCCGGTTTTAAGGTCAACATTAAACACTATGGCATTTTCAGAACTTGGGAAAACTGAAATTTTTGAATGCAAGCGTTTCTTGTCCCCAAATTCTTGATAACAGTCTTTAAAAATGGAGGTTACTGCTACATAAAACGCATTGTGATTATTCGCTTTTGATTGAAAAATTGTTGAAACCAAGGAGGCTGTCTTTATGGAGTTTGGTGAATTCCTAGTCTGGTTTACTTTTGCTGCAGGAATCAGAATTTTACTGACGTAAAATATGGAAATTGCTTGATCTTTTAACCATTGACTAAAATGCGTAAGTTGCTCAGCAAGCTCAGCAGGGTCTTTTGTCTTTGAACAAAAAACAATGATTCTTTTGCATCGTGTCGATGGGCATAAATTTTGATTATTTTTTACTTGAGTAGAAGGTAAGGGGGTTCTAATAAACACGTAAGTACAATCAGAATGCAAGTCAAATGCCATTGATTCCGGGGTTATATGAAGCTGTATGGGGTTAGAACACACTGTTAAATCAGTCCTGGTCATAGCATTAAAGGTACTAACACTGTAGCCGTCAGGAAGATCTTCTGTATAGTTAAAAAACACGAAAATGAGGACTGTTTGAGAATGTTCCATAATTTCTAAAATAAGACTGTGGCAGATATGGTGGGAGATGCCTTTGACTGGATTGTCTTATTCCTCCCCCCAAACCCAATAGATTAAAATTAAGCATTGAAAGCGTTCTATGGTTTTAAGGGATCAAAATTGCAATTATTTTAAGTTTAATAAAAGGTGTTACCAAACATTTAACTGGAATCGAAAAAAAATTAAATAGGAAAAAATCATTAAAACCTATATTTAATTCAATTAATTCTCATTGAAAACATGCTGAAATCACAATACTTTTTATAGCAAAGTTAACACAAAATTTAGTCACCTCAAACCTACCGGTCATAGATTCAGAATAATGTTAGGCCTGAAAAAAGCAATCTCAAAATTGTAAAAAATCAACACACCCAATTCAGCAAGTTAAATCCATTAAAATTAAATGAAAACAAGGAGGTTCGCCAATGCAAAAAAAGCGGCAACGAAGACACAAAGCAACACACCCCCCGCATCAACCCAGACAAGCCTTGACCTGTTTTTCTGATTTTTCTGATCATTGCAAAAGTATCCCACACAAGGGGCATGCAGCCTTACCCCCAGTTGAAGAACCAGAACCAAATTACCTCTCGTCGGAAAACGTTGACACGGCACCTTTCAGTCAATGCTTGCCGGGTGCAATCCATCGAAAAGACGCTGACTTAAAACCGAAAGTACCTGCAGAAATGGGCACTTTGTGGTGGTGTATCACCGAAAAAACACAATTAAAAAACCGAATTAATGCGGCTTTGGCTACAGTTTTGGCACAATATCCAAGACATTATAAGTTAACCCCGGTTTAACCAAGCGTTTTAAAAATCTTTGAATCATAGGTAGCAATGAAAATTCCAAGGATTTAAAAGCCGAAACTTCTTTTTAAAATATTAAAAAGTGCGGTAAATGGGCTGATAACAA
>JBCDLA010000073.1:0-12348 GCA_038745945.1 Cyanobacteria bacterium P01_H01_bin.74
GTATAGTTGCAACCACACTGTTTGCATTTATAGCGTTGTTTTTGGTTCATGGTGCCGTTTTTAACAGCCTCGGCACAGCGGCATTTAGGACAATGCATGCCCTAATTTTAACTCATCTATATTCAATGACCAATGCCAAAAATAATTCTTGTTCTGGGTAAATTTTGGTAGTAAAAATAAGTTAAAATACGATTCCGGTTTTAAATTCTTTCTTTTAAACACATGGTTTTAAATACCTGGTTTTAATCAAATCGTTTATTTATTGCGAGAAGAGAGTATGCGGGTTCTTTCCACTCTTTTTAGTTTGTTTGCTGGTGTAGCTACCATAAAGATACCTAGTCAAGGCAAATTATCAAACCACTTGCAAGCCCAATCGCCTGCAACGAGTCCAGTGGTTGCTGAAACACCACCGCAAACTCAGGATGATAGCTTTTATAAACAGCTTGTTCCTTCTTCATCACAACAGGCAAATGAATCAAAGGTAGGGGAAAGTATTCCTGAAATCCCCGCGTCTTCTCTTGACGAAGCAGTTTCAAGAGTAATTACCTACTATGATTCTGTAAATACTAAAACTGTACCGCCCGATACCTTTGTTAGGTCACTGAATTACTTGGTCGCTTCTTATTGCAGAGAGAATAAAATTAAAAGGGTTTCCGAGGCAGATCAAACTCTTTTAGAATTCAGTAAAGAATTTCTACTTAATCCCGAGCCGAATGAATTTAAGAAAGTAATGCAGTCGATTGACCCTGAAAGCCCTTTAATTGGCTTTAAAACTCGATTTTTTAATGCGCTTTCTATAACTTTTTCTATGATTGACGGTCAAAAGAGTGCTATCGGTATAAATGGAGAAAAACAAAAGATTTTGCCAGCCAAGGGTGGACGTAAGGATTTCCGCAGTGCTTTAGAAAGAATTGCTAATGCCTATCTGGGACCCGAGAGTCCATGGCATAATAAAAAACAACCTGTAAGAGAAAAGTCAGTCACTTTGTTTAATGGTTTGCCACACTGGCTGAAATAAGCGGTTTTAGGTACAAATTGGTTTGAATGGTCTTAAAAATTAGATCTTATGTTATAAAAACTGAGTTGGTTTAAATATTCGCTAATGAATCTAGTTTCACCTTTTTTAAAATTAACCACTGCTTTTGCAGCTTTGGGAAATAGTTTTACAGTTCCTCTGGGAAGTTTTAAAACTTTAAAAACTAGCGCAACACAGTCGACAGGCTCCCCTGATGATCGGTTTACACCTTCAGAAAACACAGACATTCCACATGAAATATTGCACGGCGGTGCGATCTGGAGTTATGTGCCACTGAATAAGCCACGAAAAATACCGCCTAAAATTAGAGACAGCTTTCCTGATTTAGTTGAAAAATTTCCTGGTTACACTTATTCAGACCTTGCAAAGCCGAAGCCCAACGGAAGCAGCAGAGGAAGATCCGGGCAACCTGGGTTACAACCCAAAGTGAGAAAACAAGAAAACCATTTTTTGCAAGACACTGGATTGCCGTCGCTTGCGTATTATCTTTCGAAGCAAGAAGCTGATGATACCTCAGAAACAGAAATACAAGATATCTTGGATCAAATTGTAGAGCTTACACAAGATCAAAAAAAGTCGACTAAAGTTTCTTTTCAGACCGGTCTGGTAAATTTAATTGAAATTTTCAAAAAGGAATTACTAGAAAATGATGACGATGAAAATGTTTTCGAATTTTTGGACAATCAAGAACCTTGGGAAACGGATATTATCAACATTGTTGCCACGGGATCATCAAATATAGAAACAAGTGACTCTGATACTAATAACAAGTCAACTGCCATTTTATCTTCATTTTTTTCGGTTTGCCGCTCTGCAATTGAAAAGTACGAAACAGGCTTGAAAATCAGGTTATTTGAGTCTGACCCTTTCAGTCACAAATCGGAAGGAGATCAAGAGCCATCGTCTGACTGGGATGACATTCACCCGGATGGCATCACCGAACTGTATTTTCAAAAATTTAAGGCTTGGCTAACACGGTTATCTGCTACTGCTTTGCACGATCACAATAGTCCCTCTGATGACAGTCATTCTATTTATTATCTGTCTGATTCTGATACCTCTGACTCTAACGACTTTGGCTTTGAGACTGATAAAGATGACTGGTAAATAAAATGTTCCTTGGGAAAAAATCAATACCCATCCTTTGCTAAAAAATGAGCCAGTTGCATGGTTTTCTGTTGGTAACTTTTATTTTTTTAGATAAAATTTCAAGTTATATTTAATTGTGTTTCTTGCGAGCTTTTTATAACAATGAACCCTAAAGTATTGGCCCTAACTCTAGAAGCATTCCTTACTTCCAGCTTTAGAGTTCCTAATAGTGTTCAATATCCTTTGGGCAGTTCTCGGAATTTACACCGAGGCAAACATCAAAAGGGCTTGCCATCAGCGTATTTTTCTCATCCAGACACCTGGCTAGTTTCCGGTAAGCCCCCTGGTGCAAAGTCACTTACAGTTTTAAAGGCTTACTCTGATGACAATGATAAGGGTAAAAATCCTGACCCCAAAAAAACACCCCTCCAAACAGTAAAAAAAATACTGACGTCTTGGGTTTGGCTAGTACTAGTGTCAAAAAATCCAGCTGGCAATTTAAATACAAGACTTTCTAAATTATTAAGAATAAAAATACCAAAAGAATCAAGTCACCCTTTAGCACTTAAACAATCTAAAAATAAAACTGGACCTGTTGAAACGCTTAATTCTACCCAGTTCTCTCGTGGCTTTGCTGGATCGCATCTTCCAAGTAAAAGTCCAAAAATCTTTGATCTGCGGTATATGGACGTTACTACTCCTGAGCCTTTAGGGGTAGGACTTGCAGCAAACGAAGCTAAGAATGATGCTGAGGAATTTGCTGATGCATTGTATACCGAACTTTTTGCTAAAACAGATAAAGCTAATTTGACTGAGGCAAATCTGGCTTGGGATAAAGTGATTACCCTTGCAGAATCTCTTCCTCCTAAAACCAACGACTATCAGATTTTAGCTGCCGAAGAATTTCCACCAATGGACGGAAATCAAAAACCTGTATATCTAGGATCACAGGTAAGAAACATTTTTGATAAATTTGCTCAATCTGATAAGGACAATAAAGCTCTTCCTAACAATGCATTTTTTGTTGCATTAACTCAGCTGACTAAAATCTTTAGAGGGCGAAATTCGATGATGTCCACAAAAAAAGAACCTTGGGAAAAAGAATTGTTTTATCACTTAAGTATTCTGCCAAGTCCAAGCCTATTCAAAGAGAGAACACTTCAAACTTTAGATAATGAAATGGCAGAACTAACATCAAATGATTTAGAAAAAATTAATAGTGTCACCCGAGATGACATTACATACACACTATTATTCTTTACTGAATGTGATGAGGCTTTTAGAGAATATGAGGCAAGTCAATCCAAGGATTTTAAATCAAAATACTCTTTATTGTGGGCACCGAGAGCCAAAGAAGATCAATACCCAAAAAACTATATTCAATTCAAAGAATGGCTTATAGCCATTGCTGGTAGCCTTTTAGGTGCAAAAAGCCCTTTTTCACCTTTTGATACAAAGATTTGATGGGTCTTAATGTCTCAGTCTTTACAGTTTTAGTCTTAGATAAGCAGAACCAAAGGCAGTAATAGTCTGAACGTCAAAACATACTAATCGCTTTGAGAATTCCCCTCAACCCCGGCTTGGGAAACAATGCGTTGAATCAATGATTGAGATGGCCTTTTGGGCTGTGAGTGGGTATTTTTAGGACTCTCTTTTTCCGGGCGGTATTTTTCAGAAAAAGGATTGCCATGGCCCCGATACGACTGATGGGGGGAGTGTAAAAACTCCAGTAAACACGCTTCATTTAAGTTGGCAATATCGGCATCATTGAATGGTGGCATTGTCATGGTGATTGCATCTTATGGATTGTATTACCCAAAGCAGCGAATGTCAGTCGCTGTTCGTGTGTGAGCACTGAAAAAATGGTTTATACTGACTATAATAGGCGGTCAATAAATGGATTTCATCCGCCACTTGGCTTACATCGCTTACACCGGCTTAAGCTGAACCGTTTGACTGAAGGACTCTATGCATGCATCTTATTTTGTCTGAGTACCTGCTCTATTTGGATCAGGAACGCGGGTATTCAGCCAATACCATTGCGGCCTATCAACGGGATATTTTATCGTTTCTGTCATTTTTAGAGCATGAAAAAATTGCATTTGCCAAAGTCACCCGAAGCCATGTCACCCGGTTTTTTAGCAGCTTGCGGCAGCAAAAAAATGCCACAAGCAGTATCCTTCGAAAAATCAGTAGCATTAAAGGCTTTTACGCCTGGCTGCACAGCCGCGGCCAAATTTCTGACAACCCGCTGCCCTTAATGGATTTGCCACGCAGGCAAAAGCAATTACCGAAGGTCCTGACCGTTCAAGAGATGACGATGCTGCTCAATCACCCGCAGCTGAATAGACTGGATCAATTAATAGTGGAATTGCTTTATGCTTGCGGTTTGCGTGTCTCAGAGCTTGTTGAGCTTCAAGTCAAGCAGACCGATTGTGATGCTGGTTTTTTGCGTATTACCGGCAAAGGCAACAAGGAACGCATTGTGCCATTGGGAGAAATCAGTGCCTCGCTGCTTTCAAAGCACATTAAAACCTTAAACCTTTCTCCAGAAGACCCTGTTATTATCGAATGCACGGCTGACAAACGACTTATTCCTTTAAACCGCAGGTATCTCTGGCAGCGCATCAATACCTTAAGCGGGCTGGTCGGGAAAAAACTGTCTCCCCATATGTTTCGGCACAGTTTTGCAACCCATATGCTTGAAAACGGTGCAGATTTGCGGGTAGTCCAGGAGTTGCTGGGACACAGTGATATTTCAACAACCCAGATTTACACGCAAGTGAGTAAACGGTTTGCCAAGCAAGTGTATCAATCCGTTTTTACGGAATAGTGGGGATAACTGCTATGAATAATGCGGCCCAAAATTACCAGTAACCGCGAACCACCCGTTTTTCCTGAACAGGGGGGGGAACAGGCTTTTCAGGGGCTGGTGCCAAGTCAACCAATTGGGTGAATTTCATAGGGGGGGCAACCGCAACAGGGGAACGGGCCAGGAACAACGACTGGTTGTAACTTACCAGGTTTGGGTTCACAGACTGCAGGGCATCATTCACACCGGGGTAATTCACCAGGAATGGTGGCAGTAACGGGTCACCATTGGGGTCATTGCTGACAGGGGGATCCGTTGGTGGGGTTACTGGGGGATCAACTGGCGGATTGGGGCAGACAATCAGTGTCCCGGGGTCACCAGGATCACCAATGTGGCCATCAACAGCCAGATCAACGCAAGGGGCATTCGGTACAGTGGCTTTACCACCAGCACCGCCGGCACCACTATCCAGTGCTACGTTGTTTAGTACTTGTTGTGTCGGGTCAGCCAGAAACTTAACAACGCCGCCGTTGCCGCCATTGCCCCCATTACCGCCGAAGGCAACGTGCACACCGGGATGTTTCTTAAAATCTTTAACCGCAATGGCATCTTGGCCTTTACCACCTGCGCCGCCAACGGCTTCAATAATGCCAGATCCATCAAAACGGTTGTTGTTTGCAACCAAGACAATACTGCCAGCGTTTCCGCCATTTGCACCATCGTAACCCTGAGCCAGTTCGCGTTTTACGAGAATCAGCCGCTCAGGCGGGCAATCCACAACAACATCGTGGGCATCGTAAAACAATCCCGTTTTGGTATCTTTATAAAACCGTTCGCCTGTGAAGCGGTCCTGATATATTTTTCGTCCCTGAGCGTCATAATCAGCCGTCACATAGCCTTGGGCTGCAACAGTCTGGCTGGCACCCATACCCGCATTAACGGCGATCAGCCCGTTGTTGGTTATGCCATTTTCTGCTTCAAGCGTAATGTTTCCCCCGTTACCGCCTGTGCCATCAGTCATACCGTCAAAAACCCCATCAGCCCCGTTGGCTGTTAATTTACCGCTTTCTCCAATCTTAATTTCATTGGTAGCCGTGAGAACCACAGTACCCCCGGCGACACCAGCACCCAGGCCATCTGCTTGAACAATGCCATCCAGATTGACAACACTGCCCGTCATTGAAATCAGATTGTTGTTGAAGAGTCCAACCACAGCACCACTGGTATCGACAATAGCCCCCTGCGGAATAGTTATGCCCTCAGTTGCAGCAACATCAACAGATCCGCCAGCCTGGGTAAATCCTTTGGCACTAATCACAGCATTAGGACCCATTGTCAGCCCAGTGACACTCAGTTGAACCATTCCCCCTTTGGCGCCGTTGGCAATAATCTGCCCGTTCTGATAAAGAAATCCCGAGTTAATGGTGACTTTTCCGCCGTTGCCAATGTAGGCCCCATTCTTCATCACCCCGCTGACATCAATATTGCCATCAATACGAACCAGCTGGTTGGGTGCTTCAAAGTGCAGGTGACCCCCGTTGCCCGTTTGCTCCAGGGCTGCATTGACCTCACGCCCAATGACTGTGGTGCCTGCACCCACAGAAAGCCCGGTTCCGGCAGAGTTGGTGAATGTGGTTTTGTTTCCGGGTGTATTAAAATACGTGCCACCTGCTACAGTGGGGGCATCGTTAACGGTGTTGACTGCGGTGACACCGTTGGCCATAACATAGCTTGCCGAAAGGAGAAAAAAGCCAAGTGCCAGGCCTATTGAAACCATTCTTTTTGCTGGCGTTATTTTTTTTAAGGGTAAAAAAGGTAATAAAAAAAAGGAAGAAATCACGGTCTATTGGCTCCTGAGTGTCGGGGTGGCAGTGGGATTTGGGGTGCGGTTGTGTCGGGTTAACTCATAAATTAATAAAGTTTTTTAGGTTTTGATTGAGGGCAATTAATCTGGTGTTGTGAATAAGGCTGGCTCAGAATTGGCTAGAAAAATCCAGTTGTCTTTGAGATTTACGTAAAATGTTCGGTTTGGAAGTTTCTTTTTTCGTGTGGAAATTAGATTTAGAGTTAGATGTAGAGAGAGAGTAGAAATTATAAAAAGAATGAGAGGGAACGATTAATTTTTTAATTATTTGAATAAACTGGCAAGAGGTTTTTACACTATTATTGTCAATTCAATATCATTTAATTTTAAATAAAAGTAAAATTTAATTAAATATAACTTTATTACGGGCTAAACAATGAATTGACATTATTTTAGTAATGCGTTTAGGTCATATGTTGATGACTTGCTTGTTGCCTATTGACCGATTTGATTGGCCTAGCTTGGTTTGATTTGCTTAATTGGCAAGCAATCAGTCTGTTTGTTTAAAACCAATCTGTCTGTTTCAATATGTTAAATTGGCTCTATTCGCATTGAGTTATTGAGGTAACACAAATAATAAACTAAACTTTATCCTTAAAAAGCATGCCAGACAACTGTTAATTTCTGGCAAGCGGTTTGAAATGTAAAAAAATTAAAGCAAATTGGGCGTGTGGTTTGTGCTTTTGAGAGTGAGCAGCCAGTTGACAGCATCTTGTGAAAGCTTGTTAATCTATGTTACGAAGCATTCGGGTTTAATTTACATTTTTTTTTGTAACTTATAAGATACAAAAATCTCTACGTGTTGTTTAATTTTTATAGCTTGCATTTTTATTCGTGTTATTGCGACTTGCTTATCTTGTTAGTTAACTTTAGTTAATTATTTTGTCAGACAAACTTATGACTGAAAAGACAAAAAGCTATCAGGCTTAGCCAAAATTCCAGGAAAAGGCTTGATTTAACTCCCTGCTCCAATCCAATAATCAGTTTGACATTTTTTTACCAGTAAAGAACGTTGCAAGTCAAAAATAATTAATTTCCACGCATGATAATATTCCGTTCAATTGCCCGCCGAAGCAATTAATCTCTTTTTTTATATTAACTTCTTTTTATTTTTTTATTATTTTTATTTCTCTTTCTCTTAATTCTCTTTTATTCTGGCTCTTGCATTTTTACATCAATCATTTTAATTAATTGATTCAAATCTTGCCAGCAGCACTGCCAAAACCCAGCTTGCCCACCATGCTCTGGCAATTTCACCCAGAAACCCAACCTTTTACAGCTGCCTTAAGCTGTCAACCATTAAGAAACTCGATGAAACGAAGCGGATGGATTAACCATTTTCGCGCCAAACAGAGGATTTTCTCCAGTGTTTTTATTTGATAGCCTTGTCAGTCCTGCCTTGCGTTCTCACGTTGGTCCCAATACTCTCGTTCGACAGTCTGTTATAGGCTTTTCTTTGACTGCTGTGCGCAGCGTGCTCATACTTGCTGGCAGCATGTTCATACTTACTAGCAGTGTTTCTGCACAAATCAATTCGGCGCAATCACTGCCGCCTGTCAATCCACAAATTAATGTTTCACCCATACCCGCTTTACCAGTCTACAAAACACCTTCTGCCAACCCATCAACAAACCTGTTTCGTGATCCCATCGAAAATAGCATTGATAAAAACAGCACTGACTCGCCCCAGTCCGCTGCACAGTCAGAAGAACAGACAGGCACTCAATCTTCTCAGACGCAGGCTGACCCCCAGTCAACAATTTATTCGGCTGCAGAGCCTGCCCTGTTTAATGTCGAGACAATTAAAGTCAGCGGTGTGACACTGATTCCTCAAAAAGAAATTGATGCTGTCATTGACTCCTATAAAAACAAGCAGCTGACTGCTGAAGACCTGACCCTGCTGGTTGGCAAGATTAACAGCCTGTACCGTGAGAAGGGCTATCTGACATCCCTGGCTTTCATTCCCCCCCAGGATCTGGAAAAAGGCACCATTCTGGTGAAAGTACTCGAAGGCATGATTGGTGATATGACGGTTTCGGGCAACAAATACACCAAATCACATGTGATTGCCCGACGGATTCGCCAAAACCCAGGCGAGCCCTTAAACCTGCCAAGCCTGGAAAAAGACTTGGCCGTGCTGAACCGGACTGAGCCCTATAGAATCAAAGCCCGTCTGGCAGCGGGTGACAGAACTGGAGAAAGTACAGTAAATTTTGATATTGAAGAGCAGCAGCCTTTTCAATTGTCAGCAACATTTGACAACGCTGGTCGCCCAGGCATTGGCACATACCGCACTGGCATTGAATTTCTAGATCGAAACGTCACGGGCCGCAACGATCAGTTTTTTGCCAACTACATTGTTGCAGCAGGCCAGCAGATCACATCGGCATCCTACAATGTGCCGATTAACAAGTACGGCACCACCATTGGCGGATCATTTGGCTTTAATTATGTTGATGTTGATCTCGAAAGCATTGGCATTGACAGCGGGGCCGAAGTCTCTGGCAACTTGTTTGATTATGGCTTATTAATTTCTCAGCCGCTGGGCTGGGAAAGAAACTGGTCAACAGATTTGGGGTTCAATATCCGGCAAGCCAGCTCCTTTTTTGATGATGGCTTTATTGATGAAAAAACCGATACGGATGTCCGCTCGTTAACCTTGGGCATTAACTACGACAAGTTTGATACCCTTGGCCGGTCGTTTGTCAGATCTTCAGCGACTTTTGCCCCCAATTGGCTGGGCGCCACGGATGATTTTGTGAAGTTTGAAAACTTTGCAACCCGTGTTTTTGCATTGCCCAAAAACAATGTTTTAACATTGCGTGCCTACACCCAATTGACTTCAAATGGGTTGCCCGCTATCGAGCAGTTTCAGCTGGGTGGTATTAACAGCGTTCGGGGCTACTCACAAGGGGTTTTAATTGGCGACAGAGGCTACAATGTTTCTGCTGAATGGAAGTGGCCCGTACCCTTCCTGAGCAAAGCCAGCCCTTGGGTTTCTCAACGGATGCAAGGGGTGTTTTTTGCAGATTACGGGCAAATATTTCTGGATGACGACAACAGAAATTTCATCAGCGGAGTTAGCAATACCGCAGAAAACACCTCGCTACTCAGTGCTGGGGTTGGATTCCGTGCGTTTTTCACGCAATATGTTCAGGGCTTTGTAGACCTGGCTTTCGGCCTGCAGGACCGCAGAAGTGTTGAACCGAAAGCGCAACCCACAGTACGTGTTCACTTTGGATTAAGAAGCGATCTGCTCTCGAATGCCTACAAGCGCCGCAGTGAAACAGTGACCCCCATAAAAACCAACGTGTTTCGTCCGGCCGCTGTCAGTCTGCTGCGCGATGACGGCTCTGCCATTCAAGCTTCAGTAAGCGACCCGACCTTAGAGCCTATTGATGTTCTTCAGTAAAAGGCAAAACGACAGACTAAGGCAAAGCCTGTAACGATAACTTACTGGCTGCCTGACAAGATTACCGGTTGCTAAAAATTCTGGCTAATTTTAGCCGTTAAGATAACCACGCAGGCTTCTTACCCCGGAATTGTTTCGGCAGATTTTTCGCAATTTGTTCAGGGCACGGGTTTCAATTTGTCTTACCCGCTCGCGAGAAACACCAAAAAGCTGGCCAATTTCTTCCAATGTCCGCTTTTTGCCGTCACTGAGACCAAAACGCAGCTTTAATACATCCCGTTCTCTGGCCCGCAGGCTATTCAGTACTTTTTCAAGTTCATCACTGAGGTTTTCTTTAGAAACCCGGGTGTCAGGCGATTCAATGTCTTCATCAATTAAGTAATCCCCGATTTTGGCAATTTCGTCTTTGCTGCCATGCAAGGGGGTTTCAATGCTAATGGTTGATTGCGTGGCTTTTAGGGCCAACCGCAGTTTTGACAATGACATTTGTAAGCGTTCTGACAGCTCTTCTTTTGTGGGCTGCCTACCCAGTTCCAGCGTCATATCCCGTGTCATTTTTTTGACGCGCCCAATGGTTTCAATCATGTGGACAGGCAAGCGAATGGTGCGGGATTTATCAGCAATGCCACGGGTGATGCTTTGTTGTATCCACCAGGTGGCATAGGTTGAAAACTTAAAGCCGCGTTTGTGATCAAATTTTTCGGCAGCACGAATCAGCCCCAGATTGCCCTCCTGGATTAAGTCGAGAAATGAAAGCCCGCGGCCAATATATTTTTTTGCAATACTAACCACCAGCCTGAGATTGGCCTTCACCAGCTTGCCTTTTGCAACCAAATCCCCTTCCTGAATTTGCCGGGCAAGCTCAATTTCTTCTTCGGTGGTCAGCAGTTTAACTTTGCCAATTTGCTGTAAGTACAGTTTGACGGAATCATCTGCGCTGCTTTTGGGCGTCTGAAGCAGTTCAATTTCTCGAACGTTGGTTTCTTCTTCTTCAAATAAATCAACCCGGTCCTTAGCATCATTGTAGCCAATCTGGTCATCTTCATCCGAAGACGATTGGGTGACGCCATCCGTCGGTGAATAGCCTTCCGAGGGGTCAGCGACATTGAATTCTTTCTGCTTGTTGCTGGCCAATTTCTGTCGTCCTTTTAATTGAAACGTGTGGTTTACTGAACTTGTAGGAACTTAAAAATCCGCTGAAAAATCGTCGAACGGTTTTTGCCTCTTCATTACTTTGTTATTATAACAATCAGCGCTTTTCTCGGGTTTAAAACCCACCATCCAGGGGAGATGCATTGTCTTAAAAGAGTAAACTGCGGGGAAGCGGAAATGCATGGTGATTGCACTAAAAGCGTTGCTGAAAACGGAAAAGCTACTTGTCCCCGTTTATTGCCATTTATTGCAAGAGATCGCTCAGGGGACTCACCCGTTTAATGTAAAGAAATAATACAAAGCAAAGGCTCAACGGTTGAAAAGTATATATTAATGGAATAATATAGAAATATAAATTATTAAATTTACATCAGCTTTATGTTTTTGTTATTACAACCAGTTTCGGGTTCAGCGATATCTAAAAAATAAAATGGGTTTCTTCGGGTTCTACATCCATACGTTCATACATACATTTTAAGTTCAGCTTAACGAATATCTTCCAACTCCTCTCAAACTATGCTAGAAGGGAAGCCCTGGCTTTTCTGTATACTGTCAGGGCTTTTATTTTTCTGAGAAAAATCACACCGATAAAACAAACTCAATTGCTTTTTGACTCTATTTTTTAATCTGTTCAACCTGTAAAAGAACCTTTAAATAATTACTGTACCAGCCAATTACAACTGCCTAACAGTAACGATTTTGCTCATTTTAATAAGTCACACAGAAATCACCAGCATCACGCTTTTTTTAATACGCTTTCATTGAAGTAAAAAAAATAACGGGTTTTATATTTTGGGGAAATTAACAGTAGCAGTGTGAAGAAAGGGAAACAGACTCATGGGGAATTTGCGCGCTAAAGCGTTAGTGAAAGAGAAGGAAGCTGACAGTTTACAGTTTCAGGATTTAAGCAGCCATTACCTCAGTTTAATTGGCAGGCGGCATAACCGGCTGCTAAATTCATCGGATGAGCGGCAGTTGGCCAA
>JBCDLA010000074.1:0-12143 GCA_038745945.1 Cyanobacteria bacterium P01_H01_bin.74
GTAATAACCCATAAGGCCGCTACCAAAAATAACAATGACACACGCTGCAAATTCCTCAGGATACTTCCTGTCTGATGCGGCTCCTTTTTTATCCTTGAACGGAGTCTTTGTGTGTTCTAACTATTCAGTTTTCAACGTACAAGATTGGATAACGATACTTTGGATTGACCGCTTTAATTAAGCAATGCTTATAAAATAAAATTTTTTTCTTACGCCGCTTAATATCAAGCTTGTCTTAAATTTGGGGTTATTAAATTTTTTCGTATTACTTTTTGAATGCTAAATTTTAAATAATATAAATATTTATAAATACAGCCCTGCGAAAAGTGAGTTGTTTTTTTCACGCAGATCAATAGAAAGTAGGTGCTTTTTCTGTCAATTTTTGCTGTTAACAAAATCTATTACAGTTGTAGAAGCAAAAACCAATGTTTAAGACCGAATGAAAGAGTACGATCCATAGCAGGCAATGTCAAGTTTATTTTTAACAGAAAACACGCCTTTTTTTCACCAACTAGCCTCTACTGAATTAGCCATGAATATACAGTGCAGTATCGCCGTAATACTTGACTGAAAATCCGGGCAGCGGTGCATCTTCTCTTGCTTGCTCAACAAAAAGCTGTCCGCCTTTGCAAAGCCAGTTGTTGTCAAAAATATTACCAATGACACCAGGCATCTCAGAAAAACCGTAGGGCGGGTCCAGAAAAATAAAATCAAACGGCACCTTCTGGTTTTTGCGGGCAGAAAACTTGATGGCGCACGCGTTGACAACGGCAAATGATGCTTCAGGAATTTTGAGTGCTGCATAGTTTTTTTGAATGGCTTGCGTGTGGCTGGCTTTTTTATCAACCAGCAATGCAAAAGCAGCATTGCGGCTCAATGCTTCCAGCGCCATTATACCTGTGCCGGCAAATAAATCGAGAAAACGCGCCCCTTCAATGTTGTATTGGATGCGGTTGAAAACACTTTCTCGAACCAGGCCCGTTGTTGGCCGAATCGCATTTCCCCTGGGTGAGGCGATGCCTTTGCCTTTGTATTTTCCTGAGCAAACATACAGCATTGTGAGACAACAGCCGCCTGTTAAAACCAGCCTAATGCTTGCAGAATCAGTAACAGGCCGACAGCAATAAAAACAATGCCGCTGAAGCGGTTAATGAGCCAGCCCACCTGACGCAATGTGGCCATTTTTTTGACAATGCCCGTACAAAACCCCGCAAAAATAAGCAATACCGACTGCCCAAGCGCATAACTGAACAAGCTTGCAGCACTCAGCAGCCAGTTTTTTTGAGTACTCATCAAGCCAAGAATCCCGGTGAGAAAAGGCGTGCCGCAAGGAGACGCTGTTGCACCAAATGCCAACCCCATTAAATAGGGTTGTAGCCAGGCAAACTGCTTCCGCTGAACTGCAGGCATTTTCTGAACCAATGGGGGCAGAGGAATATGAATGACATCCATAAGCTGCAAACCTGCCAGAATGGCAATTAACGCAATGCCATAATACCAGAAGTCACCTATCAAGCCTGAAAACGCTGTCCCTAATAAAGTTGCAGCAATACCGAGAACCGTAAGCACGGTCGCAAAACCCATAACAAATAAAATGGTCTGCCCCAGAATATCCCAGCGTGATTTGGCCTCGTAGGCGCCGATGTATCCAATTAAGATGGGCAACATGCCAACCGTACACGGCAGCAGCGAACTGAGAATGCCGCCTGCAAAAGCCATGCCAACAACCAGAACCGATTGCTCCTGGAGTGCACTGTAGAAAACTGAGATTAAATCGGGGGTTTCCAAAACGGGTAAGTAGCCATTTTATTATTTAATAGATCAGGTATTCAACAGATCATGTCTTCAATAGATTTGTAATTAAAGAATGGTTGACAAAGCATCACGAAGGGCCATTTCAGGCTGGTAGTTGTAAAGTACCGTTGTAATTTTTGTCGTTTCACTGATAAAAACCAGTGTGGGCACAGTCACCGGTCGAATCGCGGAAATAATAGGGGCATCACTTTTTTGCGGCGCCAGCAAATCAATGGGGTAAACAACAAGACTGGCCTGATTTTCATCTGCCAGTTGCTGAATAACCGGCTTCATCTTTTTACAATCGTAACAAAACTTTGAATTGAAAAACAGTACCGTTGGTGTGCTGGCAGGGTTAACCGTCTGCAGCAGGGGTTTTAGCGCTTTAGGACTGACCTCCTTAATGCCGGAAAGATCCGGTTGCGACGCGCGGGGGTTCATTGCTTTCAACCCTGAATTTATTGGGGACGCTCCTGTTTTATTTCCCTTGACAGCTGTATTGCTGCATCCGCTGAAAACAACGCAAAAGAGTATTAGGCAAGCCATTGTTTTTTTTATTGCTGTCAGGGTCAATTTTCTGTTTTGCATTGTTTTTCCTTGTGTAATTGCTTGTCTTTTATAGTTTACTTAATTTTATTTTGACAATACTCCTGTAAAGTCAGGAGATGCAAGGAAAGCAGACCACTGTTTTACTGGCAGTTTAGATCTGAATTTAAAATGAATTTGCTTGCATCCCAACAAAAAAAGCGGTAAAAAATATATAGACAGTTAGCTTCAAGTTTCTTTTTTTCTGCGTAAGTTAAATTCTTGGTTGTTTTGCGAACATTTTATAAAACAATAGCCGTCAAGCCAGTCAAACAAAAAAGCAGATGGCCTGAAGCTACTCATGAAAAATTAGAGACGTCCATAAACGATTGACGTTCACAAATTAGAGACTTTTGTAAACAGAAACAAAAAAACTGGAACACACACAAGCCTTAACTTAATTGCCATATCTATCTTTCGTCTTATTTTTTCAAACATTCAGCAAGGTAAAGGATTGCCCATGCCACTTTATCCCAATTTTATTAAGAAAACAGTGTTTACAATTTCAATGGCCATTAGCCTTGCTATTGCCCCTTACAGTCTTGCGGCACCGGGTGAGACAAACAGCATCAACAACGGGCAAAATGTTGCCGGTGGCACTTATTTTAACACTGCTGGCAATAAAACCACATTTACAAACACCTCAGGTACGGGCATTTATATTTCGCCCAGCACAACTGTGCGCGGCCTTGAGGTGGATGCAGGGGGGGCAACAACCGGTAACGGGGGCCACTTGCACTTTGATATTCCGAACCAGGGTTTTCGGCTTGACGGGGTGATTGATGTGAATGCTATTGCCAATGGTGGCACCTATTTTGGCAGTGGTGGCAAAGTCACTGTCAATGCCGCTTACATGTATCAGTCTGGACAAATCTTGGCCAATGGCGTCAACGGCGGGCTTGTAAACCTTGCCGTCGGCAGTCTGACCATGACGCCAACAGCAAGAATTGAAGCCAAAGGGGTAAATAAAGGCCCTGATTGTTTTGGCAATGGCGGGGTGGTTAACATCGGCACTGATCAATCCCGTGGGGTTATTGATATTCAACGGGGGGCTATTGTGGATACTTCCGGCAATGTGATTGGGACTTATGATACCAATCTAATTACCATCCAAGGGGGCTTAATTAACATTGATGGCATTGTTCAGGCCAACGGTCTTGAAGTGGCAACCAGTGGTGATGGCACAACCACGACAGGCACCATTGGTGGTACCATTGCCTTGATTGCCCACGGCAGTACTGAGCAACTGGATCAGGATTTGGTCGATAATACGCCGTTTATGAGCGATGTTCGCAATGATTTCCTTTTGCGTGACTTTGATTTAATCACCCAGTATGGCAACGGCTGGGTGAATGTGGGTGTTGATGGTGTGCTCTCTGCAATGGGAGGGCGCGGTTCTGATGGCAATACCATTGATCAGGACATGTTTCTCGATGGTACAGAAGGCGGTGATGGTGGCCTGATTGCCATCTGGGCAAAATGCGGAATTAAAAACGATGGTTTAATCACTGCTGCTGCGGGTGATGGCGGCACTGGTGCCTCAGTTGAAGCGCCTGTTATCAGCGGAGATCAGTTCTCCGTTGCGGGCAATGGTGGCAAAGGGGGTCTGGGCGGTCAGATTTTCCTGGCTTACCATGAAACCCTAGACAACAGTGGGACCATCACAGCACAAGGCGGTTCTGGCGGCGCAGGTGGAAATGCCCTGGCCGATGCGACCCCAACTAGCATTGCGTTGGCCGGTAATGGTGGTGACGGGGCACAAGGCGGCTTTATCATTACCGATGGCCCTGTTGAACCAACCGATGGTCTGGGCGGTACATTCAGTGATGCTGGTGGTACCGGTGGTGACGGTGGTACGGCAACCGTGGGTGTGGGTGAAAATCAATTTGCCGCCGATGGTTCCCCGGGAAGCAACGGGGTTGATGGTGAAATCTTTACCTTTGTCGATCCCAGTATGACATGCGACAGTTGTTTAACAGCTCCCGACCCGGAAATTCCGGATATTCCCGTTGACCCCACAGCCCTTGATCCAGATGATCCAGACAACAGTGATGAGAATCTCGGGTTGTTTCAGAACCAGCGTCCAGTTTTTCAAGAGCCGCAAACCCGGACTATTCCACCCTTATTAATTGCGCTTGCACGAAATAACATGTTTTTTGCCAGAACGTATAAATCGGTAACTCAAGAAATTTTAAACCTGGCCCTGCGTGAATATAACCGGCAGCTGGCTTTAAACAAGCCGGACGGGGATGCATTAAGTGATGCACAGACCTTGTTGCAGAAGTCTGGAGTTGATGCTGAGATTGCCAGCAATTTACTGGATCAAATTGAAGCCGATGAGTTGCAGGCGGGCAATATTATTAAGCAATTGCTGCAAAATATAGCCAGCGAGCAGCTTATTACGTTAAACCGTTAAGGGATGCTCTTGCAAAGTAAAGGTCCCGTCGTTTTAAAACACCTTTCTTTCAACTGTTTTGAGAAAGCTTGGTTTGGAAGCAGAAAAAAGACACGTTGAAAAAGCAATCATGAAAAGCTTTAGCCTGAAAAGCCCCTGATTTTTTACCCTTTAACCACCTGAATAAACCGGGTGAAGTTTTCAGTGGCATCCTGTAAATTGTCTTCCAAAACAACCAGGCCATAAATATCGGCCAAGATTTTACTGCCCATAATGCCAATATTATCAGGCAGAATTTTATGAGCCAATGCTTCTGCTGTTTTGGCGTTATCAATTAATTCGCCGGTGCCTGAAGTTTGCGCGTAATTCGGATATCGCCTTTTTAGGGTGCTTTTGCACTGGGCCAGCACTTGTGGGTGGCACATGATGGTATCAATGGCTTTGGGGTCTTGATCAGGTCGAATCATTAAGGCATGGGCAATATGAATATCAAATGTTTCAATAATTTTAACCTTGTACCGGCTTAACGCAGCCGTGGTTTCAATAACATCTCCGCCCACAGAATTGTACGATGCGCATTGCCCGCGACCCACTTTGCCGTCGACAACGGCTTGCATGACCTGATCGGAGGTGTATAAATACTCAAGCCCGTATAAAACACCGCCAGACAACTGGTTTACAAAATGCTGAAAAGCCTCTTCATTAAAGCTGCCTTTCCCCCCCTGAATGCCAACAGTGAAGGCTTTTGCACTGACGTTCATGCCCACCAGTTTTGGGCCGTGTGTGTCATTGGTATTATTGGGATTAGGGGTTTCCGCTTTGGATCGTGCGTTTAACATAAGGGATAACTTTCATTGTATTACTCGGGGGTTTACTCGTATGTTTCCAGCGATAGGCTGTAATCGTGAATCAGGGTGTACAGGGCTTCAATAAATTCGGGGCACAACTGCAAATGCTTGGCGTGATGTCTGTTCTGCTGAAGGACTTGTTGCCACCGGGTTTCATCCAGCGGTTGGGTGCCGGAAGACTGTTTAATCTCGCCAATTTTTTTAACCAAAGTTGCCCGTGCTGACAATACGGCAAGCAATTGCTGGTCCAGTTGATCGATGAATGCCCGCAACTCAGGCAATGTTTTGTCTGCTGCAGCAATGCTTTTTGCCCAAGCTTCGCTGTTTGGCCAGCCTTCTGCTGTTGGCTGGTGACTGGGGCTGTTGCTGTCGGTTTTGTTGGGGTCAGAAATTGTGCTCATGCTGTGTGATTTACCGTATTATTAGTATTCATTTCAGTCTTTGTTGCCGGAGAAACGGGGATGGGAATGTTTTGGGCTTTGTGCCGCAAGTAGTGATCCATTAAAACCAAGGCGGCCATGGCCTCAACAATGGGGACAGCCCGCGGAAGTACGCAAGGATCGTGTCGGCCGGTAGCGGTCAAGGTTGCTGGTTCATGGCCGTTTTCTGTCACTGTTTGCTGCATTTTTCGGATGGTTGATGTGGGTTTAACCGCTACCCGAAAGTAAATGGGTTCTCCCGTTGAAATGCCCCCAAGCACCCCGCCCGCATGGTTAGTTATCGTTCTTACAGCACCAGTATCATCCGTGTGGAAGGCATCATTGTGCTCACTGCCTTTCAGGCTAACGGCATCAAAACCGAGACCGATATCAAAGCCTTTTACCGCATTAATGCTCAGCATTGCTTTGGCCAAATCGGCATGGAGTTTGTCAAAAACAGGCTCACCCAGCCCCACAGGGACATGGTTTAGGATGCCAGTAATTGTGCCTCCCAATGAATCCCCTTCTTCACGAATGGTTTCAATGGCTTCAATCATCTGGCTGGCAGCAGCAGCATCCGGACATCGGACAATGTTGGACTCAATGGCTTCTGCATTTACTGCACTGGGTGCAATGCTGGTTTTAATGGGTCCTATTTGTGATACGTAGGCCATGCAAACAATGCCCAGTTTTTGCTTTAAGTATTGCCTTGCAACGGCACCAGCAGCCACGCGGGCAACGGTTTCTCTGGCACTGGCACGTCCACCGCCGCGCCAATCTCGCCTACCATATTTTTGCGTAAAGGTATAGTCTGCATGCCCAGGCCGGTATTTGCTTTTCATGGTGTCATAATCTTGTGAGCGGGCATCTTTGTTGTAAACCAGCAGCATTATTGGCATACCGGTGGTTTCATCATTCATCACCCCAGAGAGAATATGAACAGTGTCAGATTCGTTGCGGGGGGTTGTAATATGACTTTGACCCGGGCGTCTGCGGTCTAAGTCTTGCTGAATAATTTCTGGTGTGATTGCAAGACCTGGCGGGCAGCCGTCAATGACCACGCCAACACCACCCCCGTGGGATTCTCCAAAGGTTGTGATTCGAAACAATTGTCCAAATGAATTTCCGGCTGTCATAATGGGGTTTTTCTTGTTATTTAAGTTCTTTTTCTAATTTTTTTCTAATTCTTACTAAGGTTTTTTGTGTTCAGGGTTTTTTTCAGTACGCAAAGTGAAAAAATTTATAATACGGATCCAACCGATGTTGGTTCAGGGATTGCTTGAACATGGATGCCCAAGCTTTGAAGGGCTTGCCAATAGGTGGGATAGGTTTTGTTAACCACGTCCGGGTCTTCAATAATGAGGCCAGGAATAACAGCCCCCGCAATGGCAAAAGCCATGGCCATTCGGTGATCGCCGTATGTGGCAATGGATACATTTTTTGGCAGCTTTTTTTCCAGCAGTCCACCGTCAATGACCAATGTGTTTTCTCTGATGCAAACCGCCACGCCCAGTTTGCTGAGCTCTGCTTCCAAAGCAGCCAGGCGATCAGTTTCTTTTACACGCAGCGATTGCAGGCCGTGAAGTTGGCTCGTTCCTGAAGCAAAGGCTGCCAAAACTGCAATGGTTTGGGCCTGATCGGGGCAGTCGCGCATATCCAGATCAACAGGGGAAACGCCATGGCCTGTTAAGGTTAAAGTTTGTTGGGCTGAATTCTGCGTATCTGAAGTCCAGGTAACGGTTGCACCCATTTGATTTTCAAGGATAGCGATAATGGCCATATCAGCCTGGGCTGATTGCGGATTAAGATTGGGAATACTGATTTTGGATCGGGTGAGGGCGGCAATGGCCAAAGGATAAGCCATGCTGGACGCATCTGGCTCAATCGTGAACGTATTGTTGGTAGGGCCTAGGTTGTAATTGGATGGCCGTGCAATTTCAAATCGGGTCAGTGCATGATCTGAGGCAGCAACAGGTACCCCAAAACTGGCCATAACCGTTGTGGTCATGCGCAAGTAAGGCTGAGAAACCGGCGGCTCACTGAGTTGAATCGTTAACGGCGTATTTGGAGATTCAAGCGGGTTAATAAGCGGGGCAATCATTAACAACGCCGAGGTGTATTGGCTGCTAATACGGCCTGAAACAGTCATTTTATCAGCAGAAAGCGCGCTGGATGTGATTTGAACTGGCGGATACCCTGGCTTTTCTAAATACGTAATTTCTGCGCCCAGGGCTGTTAAAGCTTCAACCAAGTCTTTAACTGGGCGTTTGTTTAAACCCGGCAGGCCTTGTAAGATCTTCTGCCCCGGGATGACGGTGGCCAATGCCAGAAAAAAGCGAAGCGTTGCCGCAGACAAGCGGGTATTCATATGAAGGGTGCGGTTCGCGTTTGCCGGACTAAATACATTTCCTGAGACAGAGATTGCTGTTGCACACCGGGGGGCTGTTTCAGAATCAGAATACGTGATGTTTAGGGCTAGTCCCAATGTTTTTAAGCAAGCCATGGCCGCTTCGGTATCATCACTCAGCAGCGGGTTTTTCAGTGTAATGGTTTCACCCGTCTGGCTTGCCGTAAGTGCGGCAAGCAACAATGCCCGAATGGTATAGCTCTTTGACCCCGGGATTTCCAAGGTTGCATCAAAGGGCCGGTTAACCGGGGTCATAAGCATTGCGGCTTTTGATTGACAGTGGGCAGTTTCAGCAGTCATCAGGTGGCCACTTTCTCCAAAGGGTAGCTGGATGTTTTACGAAGTTCATCAACGGCCAGATCCAGTTTTTGCATCACATCGTCCAGTTTTTCCCAGGTAATTTGCTGTTTGGCATCTGTCCAGGCAAAACGCGGATTGGGATGAACCTCAATAATCAAGCCATCATAGTTGTAAACCATATGGGCCAAAGTGACGGGCTCAATGTTTTTGACATCCCCTGCAATGTGAGAAATGTCCATAATCATTTTTACGCCAGTTGCTGCTTTAACGGCCATGGCCATTTCTGAGTCAGCAAGATTTCTGCATCCCATGGGGTTGGGATCGTGTTTGCTGGGGGCAAAGCCGCGGTGGCATAAAATTAAGTTTTCAGGGGCTATTCCGCCTTCAAGGGCATGAGCCGCCAGACCTTCCCAATGGGATTGCGAGGGCCATGGTTGATTTTTTAGCATTAAACTAATGCGGTGATCTTGGGCAGCCAGTTTTGCAATGGCCTGCTGGGCTAAATGGTTCTGGTTGCGGGCTCCAATCCAGATCATTAACCGCTGGCTTTCTGACATATGCGGCAACACCCGGTCAATGACGGCACTCGCGTGCTCTGGCGTAAGCACTTCTGTTGCGGGGTTAACGCCCATTTTGATCGATTTAATCAACAGATCGATGCCGTCTTCTTTTAGGCCATCAAAGCCTGGTTTTGTTCGCGGCTTCCACAGGCTGATACGGACAAAATCTACCTGGCGCTTTGCCGCTTGCTCAATTGAAAATGTAATCTGCTCATCCCCTTCGGCAGAACAAGGCCCTGCAATCATCAGCTGAACCGATTGGTAAGGTTTCGTGGTCATTAAGTGCTCTCCTGATTATTTGATCGGATTTTTTTATAACGGATTGTTTTATCTATCGGTATTGGGGTTTGGTTATTAAAAAAACAGCTCCCGTTTTTTGTGGGAGCTGTTTGTTACGGTTGAAATCTTTTTTTGATTTTACACTCGAACAAACGACTCCTGCGGGAAGCCGTAAAAGCTAAAAAAGAAAAAATACTGCGATGTGTAAATCATAATATTTACATTTAAGAGTGCATTAATTTTTTTGTCAACCCTTTTAGTAAAAAAAGAAACAAAAAAACAGGATTTATTCAGTATAGGCGGCAAAAAAGTACGCTCGGTAACGATCCCTTGCTTTATGTAACAAAAACGCAAGACCTGTTTATTAATTGTTTTTATTAAAAAAGAAAAAGGTCTTCATAATCAAAATTGGGCAAAATGTCAGTTTTTTTAATAAAAAAATTTCAATTTTTTTCATTTCGTTTTTACCACATAAAAAATGAGTCAGTATCAAGACAATGAGTAAACGAGCCAAGTCTCAATCAGAAAGCGACTCCTGGCACTGGTTTTGTGTCAATAAAACGTTTCCTGAGAAAACAAAATGCCTAAAACAAGCTCAAGATCAAAGCATGGCATCCATTGATAATGTTGGGCTTGAGATTAATGCTGAAGAAACAATAACCAAGCTCGGAGAAAACACCCCCTTTCAAGCAAAGCGGGTTGATGGTTTATCTTCTTTTAAAAAAGATAAAGCCGATATTGAAAATAAACTGGTTAATAAAAAACTGGATGTCCCTTTTCTTGTATTGCCTGCTGAACTGGATGAGACTGTTTCTGAAGAAATAATGGCCGACGTGGTTGAAATTTTAAATCATGAGTTGGAACATCAGCTGAATTATCTAAAATTAATGAATTATTTAACCGGTGAATTACGTGAAGGAATAATTCCTGCGCTTGAAAATTTAAAGGGTTATTTCTTTAATGGTACCAACCCGGTGGCGACGGCCAATGACAAGAAATTGCTTGAGCTGTGCCAATACCATTTGTTTAATGCAGGTGAGGCCGGTGTTCTTCGTGCCGTTCAATTAACAACTTGCTTTGATTTGCACGAGCAACAGCGGTTCTTGGCACACTTGCAGTTTTTATATGATCGATACCCCGACAATATGGAAGTACAGACCAAAGAAATTGAGTCCAGCTTATTTTTTTTGGAAGACCAGATTGAGACTTCTGTGGAACTTCTTTCAAAACTGCTTCTAAAAGATCAAACACAAGGCGGCGAGATTCAATTCAGAAAGAAATTTTGGTTTCAAAATTCGCTTGAATCCCTGCTGCGTTTCCCGCGTAAAGCCTTTCAGGCATTTCGGGTGGTCAAGCTGGCTGCTTTATCGTGGGTGGTCAAAAAACTTGACCCCAGCTGAACCTCACTTTTTAAGTGAATCAAAAGCATTGAAGAAAAATAATTTAAAACCCGTATTAAACAATTGAATAGAGAGAGACAAATGCAAAATAAAGGCTCAAGTTAATGGCTTGGGCCTTTTCAATTCAAAATAAAAAAAAAGCCAGAAGAAAGTAATACAACATCTGGCTTTTGAATCAGCTTCATAGGGGGCCTGTTTCTGCCGGTGTAAACGGGTGGCAGAATAATTGTTTAAAGCTTTTTACTTGAATTGTCTAATCTGTTGAAAAATCACCTTTTTTTCTTTTAAAATTGGCTAAAATAGGGCAACAGTTTTTTTACACGCCTGGGGTCTGGTTTTCCGAGTGTTTGTAATAATACAGGAACCACTTTGTTCATCTGGCAGACAAATGAGTAACCCCCTTTGGGAATTGAACAATTTGCGCAATCTGCATTCGTCATATAGCACTTAATGGCTTGATCAGTCCAGGTTTGAGTAATTGATTCAGACACGTCATCATCAAGTCCCGGGGTCCAAGCAGGTGTTGTGATTGACTCATCAACTGTAGAACTGGTAAACGTGGTCATTTTTATACTGCTCTCCCTAAATTTCATTGAGAAAAGGCGATGATATATACAATGTCGCTTTGTGTGAAATCACTCTTTGGTCAGCGACTTTACTTGATGAACTTTTTTTTAAAAATAATAACTTTTAGACTGTATTAAGAAATTTAAATAACCCAAATAACCTTATTTAAATAACCCAGTGATTCTATTTTGAACTTTAATAAGAAAACGCCAAGATCAGAGAACTTGAATGCTTAATACACAAAAGAATGCAATCGTGCTTTTTTTAATAATGGATTGCTTATAGTTGAATCTTAATGGGTCTTCTAACTCTTTTCTTCCTCTGATCAATTGAAGTTTGGAATAAAACCGTTTAGATTTATTTTGCTCTCAATTAAAGCAGACTCAATTATTGAACAGATTACTTTGATAAGTTAATGGTTGGAAATGAATAGCTTTTAATTTTTCTTATTTTAAATTTTTTATAAGTTTCAAAACCTCAAGATGTTTTCCAAATGACCCAAAAAATGATTGCCTTAAGATTAAAAAATAAATATTACTTTACAAAACAAAGTAAAAAGTCAATCTATTCTTTTAAATTGTTTTTATTA
>JBCDLA010000075.1:0-12018 GCA_038745945.1 Cyanobacteria bacterium P01_H01_bin.74
AAAAAGACTCTGCATATGTTGCTTGAAAGACTACTTACACCAGCAAGTATTGTTTTGGGCTTTTAAAAAGTATTTTTCTTTAAATTTTTTATGCTTGTTTTCATATTTCTTTAGATAGTGGCCTTACCCATTTTAGTTTGAAGAGCGATAAGTCATAAAAACGGGTTGAGTGTTGTAACTATGACAGATAATCTATCAGAAAAAAGTAAGGCGAAAAGGAAAGATTTAATTAAAATTGACCCCAAACCATACAAACGCTGGTATGAACGCAATAAGCATATGAATACCTCCGTTAAGCTCCTGTGTGAATTCACCCCACCTGTTAACAATATAATGCTTGTTATTTTTAACCGCGCCGTACAAATTGAAATGAATTCCAGCACAGAAAAGCGGGATATTCAAAGTATTGGTCAAGAAAAGATTATGGGGCTGTTTAATTCCAAAAAAAAGCGCCGCTCCTATGACACAGACCCCATTCTGCATCAAATTATGAATTATTATTCAATGCTTTCAACGCAAAAACAAGATTTTATGACGTTAAAGGTTCTTCAAACCGTCAAATTAATGCATCTTTACCTTGAGCAATTTGTTACCATAAATCATGATGCCGAACTTGAAGAAATTGTTGCAATTGCAAAAGATTATTTAGCAGAAGAAACGCCACAGACAAAGGCTTTTTGCGCTGATCTGAAATCATTTTTAACAAAATCTCTTAAACAATCTTATCGTAAAATAGAGCCAGAGCTTGCCCATTCAAAACTGACGTTTCTTTCAAATGCTAAAGAAGAAATACCTGCTTCAAAAGAGCATATAATAAGAGATCAGATCGGTTTACACATTAAAGGGCGTTAAAAAAACCAGAAGAAGCATTTGCCAAACAAAAATGATTGTTGCACCAGTTTTTTAGATTGCTTTACAATAAAAAGAGGGCGAAAAATACGCCTTGTTTTAAAACCACTGGTTTAAAACTCAAACAAGTTTATCAGTTCCATCTTATTTTATTCAATTTACACTTCAACCCCATTGGTTGCATTAGTAAAAAGAAACGGTATTATAAACAATTATTGCTCATTAGGGAGAGAGACTTTATGAAAACCCGCTTCAATCTATTGGCTTTGACTCTGTGTTTAATGGCAAGCTTCTTGTTGATTGCTGTTAATAGCTCTGTCGCCAATGCGTCCACTAATCACAGCTGGTGGAACCCGCAAGGATGGTTTAACAACAAAAGCGAGACCAGCAGGCCCTCAGCCAATAAGACCTTGGATCTATCTCAGCAGGCAAAACGGGTTGAGGAAAGTAAAAAAGCCTTATTAAAGGCAGAAAAAGAGTATGGCGTGTTCAATACACAAGCCCAAAGAGCCAATGACAGTCTTGAAAAGGCGCGCCAAAAGAAAATAACGGCCAAAGCAATTTTTAAAACGGCGTTAGACAATTTAACAGAAAAGCAAAATCAACTGGCCAGCTTAAACGAGAAACCAAAAAACAGTTCACAAAAAAGAAATCTAATAAACCCCACTGCCTCAGCCAATCAGGCTGGGTTAATGCAAGACAGCTTGCCCAAAAATTGGTTTAAGCAAAGCTCACAACCGGGTTCAACAGAAAAAACAGACCTTGCGAATACCACAACCCATCAAAATCAGTCATCTGACAAAAACCTGCTTTCTATGCCACTTGTTGAAACTGAAAAATCAGTAAAAAGTATTCCAAACATTAATCAATCCAAGCAAAAGCTCTATGAAATTAAAACTGAGAAAGGCCCCATTGTTATTCAACTGTTTAACAGTGAGGCGCCTGTAACAGTCAGCAATTTTAAAGAACTGGTTTCTCAAGGGTTTTACAACCGCTACAACATGAAATTTCACCGTGTTATTCCTGATTTTGTGGTACAAACAGGTGACCCAACGGGAACAGGGGCTGGGGGTTCAAAAAAAACCATTCCGTTGGAAGTTAAAAATAAGCTGTCTCACAATAAAAAGGGGATTGTTGCCATGGCCAGGAGTGCAGACCCCAACAGTGCCAGCAGCCAGTTTTATATCACCTTGGCCCCGCAACGCTCACTGGACGGCAAATATGCTATTTTTGGAGAAGTGGTTTCTGGACTAAGTGTTCTTGATCAAATTGAAAAAAACGATATGCTGTATGGCATTGAGGCCGTTGCCAAATCTGCTGTGCCCTTGGAAAAAGAAGAAAAAAACCAGACTGGACTATTTTCACGTTTTTTTTAAAAAATAGCCACAGTTTGCAGCAGGATTAGGAATGCCGTCATTAAATAACAATATGGGGGACTGAAGTGCTTGTTCCGGTTTTTTAATGGGTATCCAATAGTCTTTAACAAGAACCTCCACCGTGGCATGATGATGGAAATCAAGTGTTTTTAAGACTTCTGTAGCGCTTTTGTCCGCTGTGGGTACCTGAATACTTAGTGTCGCCTGGGTTGTTATGTTTAGAATTTGCTGTCGCGTAAATGCCATGGCTTCCTGGAATGCTTCTGGCCACCCCGGGTTAATGTAGAACTCCGCATAAAAGTCTCGGTAGTTTTGAGAGGTAATAACAATAGCCGTGATCATACTTCCTCGGGCAATATCTTTTTTGACCCAGCGTTTGTAGAAGTACCCTTTAACGCGATGACCAATTAAACGCCGCAGAGACAGGTTAAAGTCAGTACGATCACGTTTCATGGCATTTCGTGCTTCTACGGGCAAGGTTGTATTATAAAGTTCAGCAATTAATTTGCTATCTTGGCAGTTGGTTTCAAAATAATTTTTAGTATTGTTCTCTAAGTGTTGAACGGTAAGTTCTTGAACATTTGAATGATAGTAAAAGTTAATCCGGCTGCATTGCCTAAACCCACAGCTTTTTAACAAACTTAAAGCGTTTTCAAAACGATGGTTAACATAGGCCAAAAAAGTTTGTACACCTTCGGCCCCATAGCGGTTAATGACATAGTTGACCAATTGATTGCCAACATCATATGAAAAATTGTCTGGATCAAGAATCAAATGCTCAATACGCCAACGGTTGTGTGCTTTGCTGTCAGTAACCAACCAGATTAAGCCGAGTACTTGACTTTGCGTGCTCGCAACAAAAATTGCAGGCAAAAATTGCCACTGAACTGGGAGAGAATGGCTGATGTGATGCAACGGAATAAAAAAGCGTTGCATCTTTTTAAGCACAGCATACTCTGACTCATTCTCAGTATATTGCTTGAGCAGTCTTAAAACTTGTTTTAAATCGCGGTTATTTAATCGTCGGATTTTAATCATTTGAGTTGTGGCTCATCAACGGCTTTGTCTGTATCGGGTGAAACAAAGTTTCTTGCCTTGTGTACAATTGTCTACAGACAAAACAATTAAGGCAACTTGCTTTATTTTAAAAGCTCAAAAAGGCGAAATAAAAAAGAGGACAAAATAAATAAAAGATAGTCAAACTTGAGACAGCCAAACATAGCTCATCAATTGTTTTATGTTTTTTATAAAATTTTTAAAATAAGTTAAAAGAATTTTTTTTGAATGAGACAATACCAGTATCCTCTAGACATAGCCTTGTCGCATAGCAAGAACTGCCGCTTGCGTTCTGTCATCGACACACAATTTTTGAAGAATACTGTGCACATGGGCTTTGGCCGTTGCTTTTGTAATGACAAGCGCTTCAGCGATTTCAGGGTTCGACATGCCTTCTACAATCAGGGTTAATACTTCCATTTCTCTTGCCGTTAAAGGGCAATCAATCTTATTCTTTTCAGCCAATTGTTGTGTATGAGAAGAGGCGTTGGGGTCTGCTAACATCGGGTGTTTTCCCTGGAACTTTCCAAGAACCAGCCGTGCAACAGTGGGATCAAGCCAGGCCGTACCCTCATTAACCGCATTAATGGCATTGTTCAGTAACTCAGCGCTAATTCCTTTCATGCAGTAAGCGTCAGCTCCTGCACCAAGCGCTGCCATAACATCTTCTTCTCGGTCTTTTGAAGTCAGCATAATGACTCGAACATTGGGATGCATGCCCTTGATTTTTTGTGTGGCTTCAATCCCATCCATCTCAGGCAAGCCAATATCCATTAATACAATATCTGGATTGGATTCTCGAACTTCTTGTAATGCTTGAACCCCATTGTGTGTTTCGCCGACAACCATGATCGTGTCATTTTTTTCAAGCAACATTTTTAACCCAACCAGGGTCATTTGATGGTCTTCAACAATTAAAACACGTATCGTCATAAAGTGCTCTTATTCATTGTTTCTTTATCAGGTCCAGTATTCACCAGAAAACACGCTTGTGTGTGGTTAAAAACTCTTGTTTATTTATTGTACAGCATTTCAAAGCTTCTGTGATAATGAAATCGACCTCTTGGTTTTTAACAAAAGCAGTGTGATTTACTGATTGACGGGCAATTTTATTTACAATCAGGTTTTATTGATATGAAGCGTCTTATATTGTTTATCTTCTTCGTGCAATTTTGTGCAATGTACACAGTTATTGTGAATGACAGACTCGATCTTTTAATGTGATTCTTTATGTCACTCTCTTTTTTAAGTGCAAGATTAAATGAACTAGAAGCACTCAAATGCAACAATTTGTTTTTGTGAAAGGCAACTAACCCATGGCCATTCAATTTGGTTATGCACTCCCATCATCAAGCAAACAGCGTAACGCCAAGACAGTTAAACCGAGTCAGGCAACCCCAAAGAATCAAACAGCGACAACGCGAAAAAGGGTTTACAACGTCACCTGGGTGACACCTGAATGTGCCCCATTTTTCAAAGCTGGCGGACTTGGCGGTGTGAGTCAAACCATTCCAGATGGCATGAACCAGCATGCCGATATTGACGCGCGTGTCATTATGCCAGGTGTCAAGCCAGTGGTTAAACTGATTTCAAGAACGCAACAAAACCGTAAAATCCCGTTCATGGACCGTTTTCATGACACAGGCATTCGTATGTCAAGACGAGATATGCACGGCAAGATGAGACATTTTAAAGTCATGGAATTGCGTAAGCCTGGTCCTGGCACCTTTGTCTACAGCATTATGGATGACAATCAACCCGTGGTGTTGCCAAAACCATTGGCCCAGCTTCGAAGTATTGTTATGGGGATTACTGACTTTGTTCAACGGGTCTTGGGAGTTAAAAAATCAACAACAGCTGACGGTCTGTTTGCGCCGTACAACGATTTATATATGCATGGCAGCCAGCCAGGCCGTTATAAAACAACAGACGAGAAGTTGAACGCACAACTTATTTTTGGAGAGCTGGCCGGTGAACTTTCAATGTATCTGGGCCACGAAAAAAGACGATCGCTATTTCAGCGTTTAATGTTCCCCAACGGCTTCCATCCATTTAGCCCTGCAAATAACAAGGGACAAACAGACGCCTTAATTGCCAATGATATTCAATCTGTCTCAGCATTCACTGAGGTAAAGAACCCATACACCGTGAAAGTGTATGTTTTACACAATCAGTATATTAATGACCCAGTTACAAGTTACAAAAAAAATGGAAAAATCAGTCCAGTCTTGCCGGAAAATACGGCTAGAATCTATGGTAGCCTGTTTCCCAACGAAAATAATTACAACGCATTGGCCTGGGGAATAAAAGAAGCCGATGCTGTTGTTGCCTGTGAAAACTACGCCATTGATTTAATGGAAGGAAAGCCATCCCCCTTTGTTGGCAACTATGCCTCCGATGAAGCCTCAAAGGTGAAAACAAACAAATTAAGCCCAAAAATTGAGTTGCAATGGGAGGCACTTAAAGAAAAAGAAAAACAGGGCAGGGTTTATGATATTCATCACGAAGCCCCCCCCAGTTTTAACCCTTACAAAACGATTCAATCCAAAACAGAAAAAAACCCGTTTTCAAATGGTCATGACGGAAAGCCTCAAACACTGAGCTTGCCTTCTATAAACGCTGTTTCTAGGAATAGTCAATTTGTATCAAGTGCCCAGCAGCAGCCTTCGACTGAAGCAATTTTGAAATGGAAACAATTGGCACGAAAAAAAGTACACGACTATTTGGGTATGCCTGATAATCCCAATGCTGTTCCCTACATGTTTATTGGACGTCTTGATCCGAGACAAAAAGGAACTTTTATGATTTTGGATACCATTGAAGAATTTTGTCAAACACACCCTGATGCTGAGTTTTTTATCTGTATCCCCGACTTGGGACATGTTGAGTCTAAACAATTGGTTGAGCGGATTCAAAAAAATCCTGCCCTTAAAAACAAAATTCGTTTTATGGTAGGAAGGGCCAATCAACCCATTAATGAAGCCATTGCCGCTGCATCTGTTGCCGGCCTCTCGCCAAGCTTATATGAACCGTTTGGCCTGATACAATTTGAATATGGCCGTATGTTTAGCGTGCCTATTACAACCATGACATCCGGCTTGCTTGCCAGTACAAACGATATTCACTCTCAAGCATTCAGAGATGAAAACGGCTACAAAGCACTGATTCCTGATATTGAAAAATACGGACAAACGGGTTACCACCTGAATTTGAGTACTGAAGATCTTGTGGCTTATCGCAATGTGCAAGACATCCGAGAAAGAGAAAATATTGCCAGCTTTAACTCTGATGGCAATGAAAACCCTTATCTTGTGCCCAAAAACTCAAAAGACTATGAACGCAAAATCCGTCGAATTCGAAGTGCCTATCAGACAGCCCAAATTACAAAAAAAGCAAACAATGCATTCTTAGATACACTTGATCGGGTGTATTGGGAGTATAAAACCGATCCGCATTCTGTTGCAGCAGTGGCACAAAATTTTCACCAGTATATTAATGATGTTCATTCTCCGGAGAATATTTCAAAACAAATATGGCAAGAAAGTGTTGTTGTTCCCGCTGTTGAGCGTAAGCAAGGCAGTTTAAATAAAACGGTTTCAATTGTGGGCTAATGTTTTACAAAACCACTGGTTTAGTTCATGCAATTTAAGACGGTCAGTTGCTCAATGGTTTTAATCATTTCATAAGAAAGCCCCGTTTCGGACAGTTCTTCTGGTGAAAAATGAAAGATTTCAATTAAGCGCAACACTGACGGAGAAATGCTGTCTTGTGACAATGTTGTGTAAATATCTTCTAACGCCTGACTTCGGCTGAGACTATAGCCAAACTGCAATAAAAAATCATCGGTTTGCAATTTTTTGCTTCGGATTTTTTTTGTCCCCCGCATTTCGCCACGATTTGTCACCAGGCTCATGATCTTTTTTTACCCTTCTTCTCTATACAAATTTCTCGATACACAGTATTCAGTTTTTTGATTTGAATAATTCAAGCAGGTAATTCACAACCCCCTTGATTGGTTGTTTTAGTTTATGAAATTCTCCCAGGTGGCTCAAGTGACAAAATACATATAAATTGTTACCAATTGGTCTATTGATAATCCAGCCGGGCGGGTCAAGAGGAGAAATTGAAAATTTACGATTTTAATTTTATTGATTTTTTGTCACAGACCCTTCCATTCTGTTTTATTTACTGTATCGCAAAGCCTATTTTAATCCCCACAAAATATCGGTTATCAAACAAGCTTTCATTCAGACTGAGTGTGTTTTTAAAAGGCTCTAGATCACTTGTGAGGAATCATCGATGTTTAAAAGTCAATGAAGAAGCAACGTTTAAGTAACTACCCAATTAAAAAATAATTCGTCACTTTGTGCTGGATGTAAACGCGACTCAAACGGCTGCTTTGTTTGGGATGAGTCGTTTAACGATAGCTCATAGTCCAAGCAGATAAACGTTTGCTAACGGGAGAAATAGAAATCGATGAAAGCTATTTTGGAAAGAGCCGCCCACGCGGAGCCCCTAAACAGCTCAAGCATGGGCGTGGCACATTAAAACAGCCCGTGTTCGGTATTTTTGAAGGAATACAGCTTAGACAATGGTCAGCATGTGAGTGGCATTGAAAGCTTTTGGCGTTTTACCAAGCGTTGTTTAGCCCGTTTTAATGGGATTGCCAAACATGTGGTTTATCTGCATCTTAAGGAAAGTAAGTGGCGATGGAAAAGTAAACCCGCTAAAATGCGGGATGAAGTGTTTAAACTATTCAAAACTCTGCGAGTTTCAAACAGTTCAAACACTTCCGACGATGATGAGTCTAGTGAATTGTTTTTATTAAAGTGATCTAGAGCCTTTAAAAAAAGCGTTTTAAAAACTGACCGGTATAAGATACGCTGTTTTCAGCCAGTTTTTCAGGTGTGCCACTGGCCACCAGGTCTCCCCCGTGATTCCCACCTTCAGGGCCCATATCAATGACGTGATCGGCCACTTTAATTAAATCCAGGTTATGCTCAATCATAATAACGGTATTACCTTGATCAACCAATCGGTTCAATATAAGCAATAAGTTCTCTAAGTCGGCCCAATGCAAACCAACAGACGGTTCATCCAAGAGATACAATGTCTTGCCAGTGCTTTGCTTGCAAAACTCTGTTGCCAATTTCAACCGCTGTGCTTCTCCGCCAGACAGCATTGGTGCAGGCTGTCCAAGTTGCAGATAGTTTAAACCCACATCCACAAGCACCTGTAGCCATTTTTTTAGCTTTGGCTGGTGATCAAAAAATAAGACGGCCTCTTCTATGGTCATGGCCAAAACGTCCGCAATGGTTTTTCCTTGATAGTACACGGCCAAGGTTTCTGGCGAATACCGTTTGCCTTTACAATAGTCACAGAGAATATGTACATCTGGCAGAACCGACAAGGATTTAACAATATAGCCTTCCCCTTTGCAGTGCTCACAACGACCACCTGCCACATTGAAACTGAACTGCCCAATTGAATAGCCCCGAACTTTGGCCGTTTCAGTATTGGCAAAAATGCGGCGAATACTGTCCATTAACCCAGTGTAAGTTGCAGGGTTGCTTCGAGACGTTCTGCCAATAGGGGATTGATCAATATTAATCAACTTGTCAATGTGTGACACGCCACTGAGGGCCTGATACCCCCACGGGTTTGGTTGTTTTGGGTCAAGGTGGTGTTTGACAGCCGGATACAACAAGTCAAAAATGAGGGTTGATTTGCCGGAGCCACTGAGGCCAGTAACAACAGTAAGGGTTGCCAGGGGGAAAGAAACCGTTAGATTTTTGAGGTTGTA
The DNA here is from genome assembly GCA_038745945.1 of Cyanobacteria bacterium P01_H01_bin.74. GTDB lineage: Bacteria > Cyanobacteriota > Vampirovibrionia > Vampirovibrionales > Vampirovibrionaceae > JBCDLA01. The sequence goes on from JBCDLA010000075.1 coordinate 9,085, forward strand.
CCGGTTGGCTTGATGCAGTATTAAAGCCTGTCCTGTTGCTGGCCGAGTCGATTTTGGAACGACAATTTGCTTCTTGCCACTTAGGTACTGCCCAGTCAGGGATTGCACACAATCGGTAATGCCTTTTGGGGTGCCACTGAATACAATTTCTCCCCCAAGCTTGCCGGCCAGAGGGCCAATATCAACAAGCCAGTCTGCAGCTTGAATTGTATCTTCATCGTGTTCTACAACCAGCACAGAATTGCCATGATCGCGCAATTTTAGCAATGTTTTTATCAGTTGATTGTTATTGTACTGATGCAAGCCAATGCTGGGTTCATCCAGAACGTAGAGCACACCCGACATTTTTGCACCCAATTGGGCAGCAAGCCTTATCCTTTGGGCTTCTCCCCCAGACAATGTTGAAACGGCCCTGTTTAAAGTCAGGTAAGACAAGCCAACATCAATCAAAAAATGCAGGCGTTGTTCAGCCTCATACAATGGTTGGCGGGAAACTTGCTGTTGGACAGGATCTAAAAATGCGGACAGGCTTTGAATATATTGCAACAAGGGTTGCAGGGTAAGCTGACTCAATTCATTAATATTCAGGCCCGATGGAAACTGGGTTTTCTGATCAGTTGTGACTGCCGGCAGACGAATGGACAGGCTAAATGGAGACAATCTGGCACCTTCACACACGCAACAGGGCAGCTCTTTCATGAATGTACGAATGTAAGTTTTCAGTGTTTGCGAGCCCGTTTTAAACTGTGCTTCCAGTGCAACTGCGATGCCATTAAAATGCGCAACCCAGTCATTAAACCCAAACGAATACGGGTTGTCTTTCTTCATCACTGCGGTATCGTTTCTGCCTTCAGCGCCATCAAGTTCATCAATCTCAAGTGAAATTTGAGCAGGCTTGCTTTTCCCGTACAGCAAAAAATTTTGCTTTTTAGCCGGCAATTGATTAAACGGCGTTTTAATTGAAATTCCCACCTCAGTATCAAGCACATTCAAAAACCGCTTGAAAGACCGCCCAGTTAACCGTTGCAACGGCACAATGGCCCCCTCTTCCAATGATTTTGAAGGGTCAGGCACCACACAATCTGGGTCGATGCCAAAACAAATGCCAAGACCTTTACAAGCAGGACAGGCCCCATAAGGGGAGTTAAAGCTAAACAACCTGGGTGCAATTTCTTTAATCTGTGTCTGATTTTTTGACGAAAAGTGGGTTGAAAACGCCAACTCCTCTGGGGACGCTTTTTGACCGGACTGCCCAGGGGCTGTAACACGAAAAACAATGTAGCCATTGGATTTTTTCAAGGCCTCAACAATGGCATTCCGGAGCCGGTTGGCACTGGTTTCATCCGGTTTTAAAAGCAGGCGGTCAATAACCAACTCGATGGTATGAATTTGGTGCCGCTCCAGTCGGTAGCCTTCCGGAAGTTCATCCAAGAGTTTCATGTCGCCGTCTACTCTTGCCCTAACATAGCCTTCCTTTAGCCATTGTACAAATTGGGCGTTGTATTCGCCTTTTCTGCCGCGGACCACAGGCGACATGACTTCAACCTTGCTGTTAACGGGCAAGCCGTTGATTGCATTGAAAATACTTTCTTGGGTCTGCTGAATCAGCTTTTCGCCAGTTTCCGGGTCGAAAGGCTGACCCACTTTAGCGTACAACAACCGCAGGTAATCAAAGACTTCGGTAACAGTGCCAACTGTTGAACGGTAGCCTGAAGCGGTTGTCTTTTGCGTGATCGCTATTGCAGGTGATAACCCCTCAATCCGTTCAATGTCTGGTTTTTGTATGTTGCCCAGAAACTGTCTGGCATAAGTACTGAGGCTTTCAATGTAGCGCCGCTGTCCTTCGTGAAAAATGGTATCAAAAGCCAACGAGGACTTCCCTGAGCCAGACACCCCCGTAAAGACAACAACCGCGTTTCTTGGGAAACTGAGGCTGACTTGCTTCAGATTGTTGACGTTGGCTTTTTCAACAACAACCTGAGCGCCACTTTGAAAATGAGTGGATTCCTCAGTTTTTTGGAGAGATTTCATTGAAATAATACTTACTGGATTGATTTATTGAATACGGTCATTATCCTGTTAATGGAGACTACAGTAAACCAAGTTTTCGCCGAAAATTTACCTATTGAATGGTTGAATACAAATTTTCAAAAAAAACCAACACTGCTAAATTTTAGAGTATCAAAGCAATTGATGGCTTTGCAGCCAAACGCAACAAAGATATGGGCTTTTTTTCCACACAACCCGACGATCAAGATACCCCATCACAACCGGGCAAAGAATCACATGCCCAGGCTCAGGCCACGAATGATGGGACAGAGAAGTCTTATTTTTTAACCGATGTCCTAGGAAAACAGGGGGTATTCAATAACGACAGGAGTACCGTTTTTAAGCCGGGAATTACCGATCAAACCTTAAAATCAGATACAGAAACCCAAAACCAGTTCTCAATGAATACGCTACCAACAGTAAAAAGTAAGGCGTTTTCAAAAAACAATACTGGTAATGAACCTTTTGGATCGGGTGCTTACATTAACAGCATGGATGTTGATTTGCCTGGCGGACTTGAGAATTATTTGCCGACGCAAACCTTCCGCTTACGTATACGAAAAAAAAGGCTAGAAAAAGAAATTCAGACTTTAAAAGATCTAATAAACCAGTATGACAGGCGTGATACTGTATTTTCTGAGTATCGGCTGCAGCGTTTAACTTATCATCTAAAAGTACTGGAGTCTCAAAACAGAAGAACTGCATATGCACTTCTGCAAAGCCACCCTCTGGCTATTCCTTTATCCATACTCATTCATTTTGTTAACAAGTTGGGCACTCAACTCAACCGCTTCTCTGAATTTAGTATATCTAATTCTAATAACCTTATTAATAAGGCTTTTCAAGGATTGCAACTTACTTTGTACGGCAACGCCTATTCAGAAC
>JBCDLA010000076.1:0-11977 GCA_038745945.1 Cyanobacteria bacterium P01_H01_bin.74
CAGCTATACCAGTGCTCACTCGCAAAGGCAGTTTCTGAGGGGTCTGGCTCACGCCATTTTACCCCTCAGAACCAGCAACTTCTGCTATTTTTCCAAACTTGCTACGGGGCTTTACACTGGCGGAAAAATCTGCTGTTTGAGATAGGCAAGTTAAAACAAACGCACAGCCGAAGCCTTGGAGGCAGTGCCACTTTGAAAATTGTTTGAAGCCGTGGCGAGTTCAGATTTTTCCGCCAGTATAAAAAAACGGCTGGGGTTGTTAGGGGCCAGCCAGGGCCCCTGACGAAACAAAGTAAAAAGAAGAATAAATTTTTAAGAAGATTATTGAAACCGTGGCGAGTGAAAATTTTTCTTCAATGTAAAAAAACGGCTGGGCTACTGGAAGTTATCCAGTCGAAAAGTAAAAATTAAGCTCGGGGCCAGCCAGGGCCCCTAACGAAACAAAGAAAAATATGTTTTAAAAAAGGAAAAAAAATCTTGCCTTAAGGCAGAAAAGAAGCTTTGCTTGACCACATCGCCTTTGATAAAATACCCCCTATGATTACATCTGATTCTTCTCTTGCGGCACCAAATGTACCAGAAAAACCAGCGGCGGACAAGATGACCAGTGACGCATTGCCTGGCCAATTCTTGCAAAGCAGCTATGATACAGTCAATTCGTTTGAGGCCGATCAAAGTTTGGCTTCCCCGATGATTGCACAGTTTTTGCAGGTCAAACAACAATACCCCGGTATTTTGCTGTTTTACCGGATGGGGGATTTTTACGAGACTTTTTTTGAAGACGCCCTCATTGCTTCAAAGGCTCTGGAAATCACACTAACCCGGCGGGATGCAGGCAAGCTTGGCCGGGTGCCGATGGCTGGTGTACCTGTTAAATCAGCTGAAACTTATATTAACAAGCTGATTGCCCAACAGTTTAAAATTGCCATTTGTGAGCAATTGGAAGATCCTGCACAAAGCAAAGGCTTGGTGAAACGCGATGTGGTGCGTGTTTTGAGCCGGGGGACCATCACCAGCAAAGCGTTGCTCAGTCCTGAAAAAAACAATTTTATTGCAGCGCTGACACTGCCAGCAGTCACTGCCTCCAAGAAAAACCGTTACGGTCTGGCCTTCTGTGATGTGACGACAGGCTTATTTTACTATACCGAGCTGGATGAAGCAGGTTTACTGACAGAACTTGATCGAATTCAGCCTGCCGAGTTGCTGACACCCAGTACGCGACACCGATCGCAAACCAGCATTCATCTGGATAAAACCAGTGCCGCAGTGCCTGAGGCTGTTGCCAGCCAGTTTTATTGCACACCACTTGCCAATGAGGCCTTTACAGAGTCTGGGGGCAGAGCGCGTTTAAAGGCATTGTTTAATACACAAAACCTTGAAGGGTTTTTATTTGAAGCCCATGCTCTGGGCATTCAGGCGGCTGGAGCCATTGCCTTTTATCTGGCCCAGAATTTTTTATCTGAAAAGCCCGTGTTTCATAAAATTCAATACTACAATTTAAGCGATGCCATGCTGATTAGCAGCAATACACGCAAACACCTGGAGCTGGTTGAAACTGTGCGGCAAGGCAGTGTGGAAGGCAGTTTGCTCTGGGTTCTGGATAAAACGTGCACCACGATGGGCAAACGGCTCATTCGCCAGTGGATCAATCAGCCCCTGAAAAACCTGTATGAAATTCGTTCTCGCCTGGCGGCTGTGAGTGAGCTGGTTGGCAGCGAAAAAAATCGAGGGCGCTTGCGGGAATGCTTGTCTGAGGTATACGATCTCGAACGCTTAAGCAACAAAGTGGCCAATGCAACCGCCATGCCGCGCGATCTGGTTGCACTGATGCAGTCGCTAAAACGCTTGCCCCTTGTTGCAGCTTGTTTACAGCCTTTTTCTTCCTTTTACTTGGAACGTGCAAAAACCATCGCACCAGAAATTTCTGATATTTGCGGTTCTATTGAGTCAGCGGTGAAAGACCTGCCAGCCCTGACCTTAAAGGATGGGGGCATTATTCAGGCGGGCTATCACCCTGAATTGGATGAATTGCAGGCATTGATTGACAATCAGGATGAGTGGCTGACTGCTTATGAAGCCCAGTTACGCGAGATAACCGGGGTGAAGCAGCTGAAAATTTCTTTGAACAGTGCCTTTGGCTACTATATAGAAGTTTCACGGGCCAACAGCAAATTGATGCCCGATTTCTTTCATCGCAAGCAGACCTTAACCAATGCTGAGCGCTACACAACAGAAGACCTAAAGCAGTTTGAAATCAAAATTACAGCCGCTAAGCAGCGCTGCTTTGATCTGGAATACCAGTTGTTTATGGCGCTCAGACAGCAATTGTTGCCTTATGCGGCAGTTCTTCTGGATATGGCACACCGCGTTGCTGCCCTTGATGTTCTGCAGTCGTTTGCCACCGTGGCCAGTGAGCAAAACTACTGCTGTCCTGAGCTTAATGATGGTATGGTCTTGTCATTGCAGGGATGCCGGCACCCGGTGGTGGAAAAAATACTGCCGATGGGGCAATTTGTGGCCAACGGCATTCAGATTGCCGGACGAAACTCACCCCCGCCATTGGTTCAAAAATCACCACCAACTGAAGAGACAGTCATTAAAGAACCAGAGGCCATTAGGCCTGATTCTGAAGAACCAACCCCTGAACAACCAGATCTTGAACAGACAGCTCTTAAAGAGCCAGACTTCCCCCAGTTTATGATGATTACCGGGCCCAATATGGCGGGGAAATCAACGTACATGCGTCAAGTGGGTCTGGCTGTTGTCATGGCGCATATCGGCAGCTTTGTGCCAGCCACCCGCGCAGTGATTGGCCTGGTTGATGCCCTATATACGCGGATTGGCGCCGTCGATGACTTGTCTTCGCAACAATCAACCTTTATGGTGGAAATGAATGAAACCGCACAAATTGTGAATGCCGCCACCGAGAAAAGCCTGGTCATCTTTGATGAAATTGGCCGTGGAACCAGCACATACGACGGGGTTTCCATTGCCTGGGCCGTTTCAGAATATCTGGCGGAAACCATTGGGTGCCGGACACTATTTGCTACCCATTACCACGAGCTGAACCTGCTGCAGAATTACTACCCGCAAATTCAGAACTACAAAGTTTGTGTTCAGGAAGATGCGGGTGATATTCGGTTTCTGCATACGGTGATGCAGGGATCGGCCCAAAAAAGTTACGGTTTAAAAGTGGCCCAAATGGCAGGGGTCCCAGCCAGCATTGTGTTAAAAGCAGAGAAACTGTTGTCTCAGATGCAAAAGAAAGAGCTTACGGCCATACAACGTCAGAGCTTTGGTGAGGCTGTAGCTGCAGGCAATGCTCAACTCAATTTATTTGCAACCGATTAAACGGCGATATCACACTGTGCTTTATTACGATGTTTAATTTTTTCTGACTTTTCGCAGATCTTTCAATTGAGCCGCTTCAAAGAAGCTACACTCTAGACGTTGTAGCGACGAGATAAATAATATGAGATCCTTAGTAATACAACCGCAGGCACGATACTAAAGAAAGCGTATAGGCATTATTAGAGTCATACTTGTCAAGTCATCAAGCGCCCTAAAGCGGCATTGCAAAAAACAACCAACAGTTCATTAACACCGTATTCTGGAACCATCGAACAGGTATCCATGACATAATTCACCACCTGACTATGACAACTGAAGCAATACTATCCCTGTTTTTAACTATACCTCTCGTTTTCTAAATCTCGCCATTAGTTCAATGTCTATGACAAAGCCAATGTATCAATTAAGCGAACCCCAAAGACAGTGGCAGCCATAACAAGCCGGGTATTCTCTCGTAAAGCTTCGACCGGCAAACACGTCTCTGCATCAACGGCCTCAAGGTAATGCAGGACAACCTGTTTCGAACAATCACCAGCAGCAAACCCGGGCTCAATAGTGTTTTGTGAAATTTCTGCCATCACCTGGTTATAGACCGTGTTGTATGCCGTTTTTAACAACGGGGCAGCCGCTGGCGGGTCCGTGTTGTTGTTACGTAAATTTTCTTGATAAGCCATTTGACTGGCCAGCAAAGTTTTATAAAGCAATAAAGCCAAATGCTTTGCCTCGGAGGTTTTTAAATACTGATTGCGAGAACTCAAGGCCAGGCCTGAGGGGTCTCGAACAACGGGATGTCCCACAATAGCAACAGTTAAATTAAAATCGTGAACCATATGACGAATAATGGCCAACTGCTGGGCATCTTTTTCGCCAAAAATTGCATAACTCGGCTGGAAAATTTGCAAAAGCTTTAAAACAACCGTTGCCATGCCATCAAAATGCCCAGGCCGATCGAGTCCACAAAGCCTGTTGGTCAAGTGATCAGGGGGACAAACCCGGGTAATGGGCAGCTCTTTATTAGGGTACAACGTTTCGGTACTGGGCGTAAAAACAGCATCGACCCCCAAGTTGTTGCAAGCAGCCAAATCGTCCGCCAGGGGACGGGGGTAATGGGCAAAGTCTTCGTTTTCACCAAACTGCAACGGATTAACAAAAATACTAACCACCACAAAGCCGCACAAGGTTTTGGCATGGCGAATTAATGCCAGATGGCCGTCATGCAGGGCGCCCATGGTGGGCACCAAGGCCAGAGTCTGGTTTTGAAGACATGCTTTTTTTAAGGTATAGAAATCATCGGGCGTGTGTAAAACATGCATACTAAAGATCCGGCACAATAAAAACGCCATAACAACAAGGCATCAGCCGTGTCATTTTAAGATAAGGCGCACGCTGGCTGCAATACTTTCAGTGCATCAGGGGTTTCAAATGCAAACGACTCTTTTGCATTCGGGAAATCACCCGATTGAAGGTCACTGGCATACTGCTGAACCGCTTGGGTTATGCTTTGAGATAAATCAGCGTATTGGCGAACAAAGCGCGGCGTAAAAGCCTGATACCGTCCCAGCAGATCATCTATCACAAGAATTTGGCCACTGCATTTGTTGCCTGCCCCAATGCCAATGGTCGGTACGGATAGCTGCGCTGTGATTAATGCGGCAACCTCAGTGGGCATCATTTCCAGTACAATGGCAAAAACACCAGCCGATTCCAGTTTTTTAGCCTGCCCTAAAAGGCTTTGGGCCGAATCAACAGTTTTGCCCTGCAGGGTAAAGCCACCCAGAGTGTTCACCAATTGGGGTGTCAGGCCCAGATGTCCCATCACCGGGATGCCCATTTGGGTTAACTGGGTAATCACTGTACAAACTTGAGCAGAAGCCCCTTCCAGTTTCACCGCTTTTGCACGGCCTTCTTGTATAAAACGGCCTGCATTCTGTATGGCTTGGTCACAGCTGGTGTGATAACTCATAAAAGGCATGTCTGCCACCAAAAAAGCACGGCCACACGCGCGACTGACGGCTTTAACATGGTGCAGCATTTCATCAACCGTCACACTTAACGTATCAGGGTGACCCAAAACCGTCATGGCCAGAGAGTCGCCAACCAGCAGCAAATCAACAGCATCCAATTGATCCAAAATTTTAGCAGTGGTGTAATCGTAGCAAGTAAGGCTGACAATTTTCTTGCCGGTGGCCGCCAGGCTTTTTAGCGTATTAACGGTTACAGGCTTTTGTTTCTGGAGTGAACGTTGTATCGACATGTTGGTGGTGTCTGGATGATTGCGCTTGTTTTATGTACAAACAGAAGTGGCTTTTTGACGCACTTTGGGCTGATCGCTGATGAGCGACCGGTTTTTGCCATTGCCATTATACTCTTTTTTGTACCATTCAACCACCGCTTTGCCCAATTGCGTCGGGTTGTGCCGAATGACGTTTTGTTCCCGTTCATCAACCAGCAGTTTTTCAACAATGGCAATGCCCATGGCTTTAATGCGCTCAGGGTCAAATTTTACCTGCTCGTGGCCGTACTCAATGTAGCGTTTCAACAATGCCTCTGGCAGCGCATTATTAACAATAACACCGTCCAAAATACCGGGGTAGGGAGCATGATCCAAAATGGCCTGCAAGTGATCGCCAACCGAGTAGCCATCGGTTTCCCCGGGCTGGGTCATGATATTTGCAATATAGAGTTTTGGGGCTTTGCTTTCTGAAATGGCCTTAGCAATATCCTGAATGATAATGTTTGGCATCACACTGGTGTAAAGGCTGCCTGGCCCAAGAATAATAATATCAGCACTGTGAATGGCTTCAACAACTTCGGGGAGGGTTTTGGGGTTTTTTGGAATACTTTCCAGTGTCTGAATCCGTCCTTTGGCTTCAGGGATTTGAGATTCACCAATGACCACAGAGCCATCGGCCATGGTGGCAGACAGCTTGATATTATCCAGTGTGGACGGTAAAACCCGTCCTGAAATGTTCAGAACTTTTGAGGATTCTTTAATGGCAGAAAACATATCGCCGGTAATCTGGCACATCGCGGTTAAAAACAAATTGCCAAAACTGTGTCCTTCTAAACCTGACCCTGTTTTAAAGCGGTATTGAAACAGGGATGTGATTAATTGCTCTTCATCGGCAAGGGCTGCCACACAGTTGCGAATGTCTCCGGGCGGAATAATGCTGTGTTCCTCACGCAAACGGCCAGAACTGCCTCCGTCATCACCCACGGTCACAACAGCCGTGATGTTTGACGTGTGCTTTTTCAAGCCTCTCAGCAGGGTTGATAAGCCAGTACCACCGCCAATGGCAACAATTCTGGGGCCATGCAAAAGTTTATTTTGACGGTACAAGGCTTCAAACAGGCCCGAGCGGTTATTGCCATCACGAATCAGGGCCTCTCGCACATTTCTGTATGTTTTTTGTGACCCAAAGTAAAACAGCAGGCAACCCAGGCCAATGAAAACAGGGCCACTGTAATGGGCCGGGAAAATAGTGGCCAGTGCACGAACAGCTTCAATGAGCTGCGAGACTGGCTGCAAATTCAGCAACAAGGCAATGCCAGTGGCCAAGAGTGTTAAGCCGGCAAATGTCAGTAAAAGCCAGCGTTTAAAAGACAGGCCCGGAATCAACCAGTTGGCCATTTTCGAAATTTTTAACATTGTACCGGCTGGTCTCCTTTGCCCTGCGCCGCATTCTCTTGAATTGCGTCATTATTTTCAGTCACGTCATTAAATGCGGCCAAAACAGCTTCTTCTGATTCTGAAAGCGGGATCCAGCGGGTCTGCTCCCGGTGATATACTGAAACCGGATTGTCTGGAAACACCCTTTTTAAATGATCCGCCAATTTCATGCCCATGCACACAGAACGGTGTTTTCCACCTGTACAGCCAACAGCAATGGTAATCCGTGATTTCCCTTGCCGATGATACAGCGGCAACATGGTTTCTATTAGCGCGGTCCATTGGTTAAAAAAGGTGGCCATTTCTGGCAGCTTGTTCAAAAAGTCAACAACCGGGGCATGCAGTCCCGTAAAACTTCTCAAGGATTCATCATAAAAAGGGTTGGTCATAAACCGCATATCAAAAACCAATTCCGCATCGGTTGGCATGCCGTACTTAAAGCCGAATGTTTTAATATAAACCTCCAAAGGGTCAGGCAAGACCGAAATACCCAAAATTTTGGCAATTTTAAGCTGTAATTCTTTTGGACTTGTGGTATTGGTATCCATTGAAAAGTTTTTAAACTGGCCTAGACCCAACAGTTGCTTTTTTTCAGTTGCAACAGCATCAGCCAGACCCAGTCCCATAAGACTTTCGTACGGGTGTTTTATTTCGGCAGCCAAAAAGCGGCTTTCCAACACCGCAGGCGGGGCATCCAGCTGTAAAATTTTAAGCCCAGGATATGCATGCTGCAATGTTTGAACAGTTTCGTTCACCACGTCTTGCGACATTTCAAAGTCAAGCTTAAGACTGAACGCTACCGGTACCCCGTGCTCAATGGCTGATAAAAGCGATGTGAGATAAACAGGCAGACTGCCTGCTTGATGCGTCAGTCCCGTAACGGGGATGTTTTGCAACACGGTGTAGCCATACTCAGAAAAGGCTTGCAATGCAGTTTGAATACCAGAACCCATTGGACCAATGACTAAAAAAGGGGCTTTTTTGGTCTGGGTGTTTTCTATTTGCTGCATTCTGTCTTTACTTACAACCATCCTGATGCTCCTATATCGGCCAGGGGCAAAGAAACAGGCTGGATCAGCAGCTGATTGAGTTTTTTGGCAAGTTCAATGGCCTGCGGCATTTTGGGACTAATGTGAATGGTCTTGTTTGCTATTTTAACGGCCTGACCCGACTCAGAGAGCACTTCACCCGCATCGACAAGCTGTTTGGCCTGGGCAATACAGGCCTGAAAGGGTAGAAAGGCTTTTCCACTGGAACTTAAGACAGGCTGGCCCTGATCAGTATAGCGTTTACCAAGGTAAACCTCAGGCACCGTCCGCAGCCCGGTTTTATCCTGCACCGCATCCAGAACAGCACCGGCTGGAGCAACAAGCGGCAGCCAGTTGTTTTGCTTTTTAATGGCCTTCGCCACACATACCGCAACGGCTTCATTGTCAATAAAAGCTTGATACAATGCCCCGTGAGGACGAACGTGAGCAATTTCAGTCTGGGCAGCATGGGCCAGTGCCTGCAAGGCGCCCAGCTGTAAATAGATCCATGCGCTCAGGGTTTCCTCATCAAGATTATGGGCTTTATAGCCTTGATTTTCGGGATCAGGATAACCAATGTGGGCACCAATAGGGCAGTTAAACTGCTTGGCAATTTCAATGGCTTTTATAATCTGCACCGGATCACCATCATGGACCGCACAAGGCAGGTTTACGGAAGTCACATAATTAAGCAGCGCATAGTCGGTTTGCAAAAAGAAGTCCAGATCTGCTGTTTGCGCTAAATCGGTGTTTAAGTCTAAAAAATGGCGGACCCTGGGATCGAGAATTGTTTTTTTTGAAAGATCAATGGGTTGGGGCATGGAGAGAGCTCATTATTTTTTACAACTGTAGTAGTTTTACAACTGAATAAGAATGAATACTAAAAATAGAGTTAGAAAGCATAAATTTTGAAAATATATTGGCTTTAAAGTTTAACGTAAATCAAAATGAATGAATACTGGGCACTGAAAAAAAGTGCTGACAAAAAAGTACTGACAACCACTTTGCCTGATTCTATATCTTCCTTATTTTATCAGACGGATTGCTGGCGGGGGCATTCCAATTCTGGGGGCTATGGGATGGAAAAGGAGAGGAGGGCAATGACGAATACGATGAATAAGACATCGATGGCGAATAAAAACTGGGCAGCCCTGTATAGACCGGATACCCTGGGTAACTGACAGGTCGAGGCCGTGAGTCGACTTCTTTTTTCTGGGCAATGGCTTTATTTTGTGTGGTGAGCAATTGGTTTAATTTTCTTTTTACCAGGCCATAGGTTGCTGACCCCAATACAGAAAGGCCAACAGCGGCTTCAACCAATGACCGTTTGAAGCTGCTGGCTTTCGGCATAAGTTTTTCCAGCCTGAGTGGACCGCTTTTCAGGGCCAGAAAAGTAGCAGCCCAGGGCGCCAGGCCCGCATAAGCTGATCCCATCAGTTGGCTAACCCCACCCAGTTTTTCAGAGACTTTTTTCTGCCACGGCAATATCACATGGAAATCTGCCCAATTGGCGAGCAGGCCATAACTCAGAAATAAAATACCCATGGTTGCCATCAGACTGGGCACCGTGCCAGACCCTTTTAAATGCTGCAAAGAAGCAACCGTTCGCTTGCTTTTTAAGCCGTCTACAATGAGTTTTTTAAACAGGGTTTGCTGTTTTAAGCCGGCCTGTTTCAAGTGTTTAGGCAGCCACTGAGGCAATTTGTTTTCAAAGTGACTTTTAATGCTGCGTTGAAAGCTTGTGTTGTCCAGCCGGGCAATTTCTGCGCGGTTGTTCTTGTACAATTGCTTAAACCAACTGCTAGGCTTGAAAAATCGAAAAGGTTCAGATTGGCTGTCGATGGGTGGGTTAATTTGATCGTAGACCGTTTTTATTATTGTTTCAATATCATTTTTTTGAAGTTTTAACGCCTTTAAAGCTGCCTGCTGATACCGCGCAAGGTAGTCTGGATAATTCAATTTTCTATACAAGTGCTGAACCAGCAACTTGTTTCTTGCGGTCATACCGGCTTCAGTTTTATTTAGCTTAATTTCAAGCCGTTCTGGCATATAACTGTCCGATAAATCCCGGTATCCAAACGATTCAAGTTCTGGCGGCAGGGCAGAAAAATTATACACCTCTGATAGTTTTTTTTGTCTGGCTGGCGTGAGTATTTTTTGCAGCATGTCGTCTTGTTTTAGCGCATTATCAGGGATGGCTGGATATTTGTTTTTGAGGCATTGGTCAATGTAGCACTCGGCCAGCTTATGCAACCCCAGTCGTCTTGTTGCCTCTGGGTTGTTGTAAAACGTATCAACCAGAGCATATGAAATGTTAAAGGCGTAAATGGTTCCCACCGCCATAATGCCATCTCGCCAGAAGTAATCCATTTGCCTGTTTTCAGGCATTGTTGGTGTTCTCGCAGCCGATCGCGCCAGGTAGTTGACATGCGTAATGTTGTCAGAAAAACCTTGGGCAAACTTACTGAAGGTGTTAACGATAAACATAATCGCCTCCCACTGGTCTGTCACTGGCAACACCATAAAATGGATAAGGCCCTGCTGTTATTGACCCAGCAGCACTGCTTGTTTGCCCAGGCGAATAAACGATTGCGTTTGGCGCCATTCCGGCTAACTCATAATAAGGTTGTGGCGCTTGCATGATTAGCGCAGGTGGCGGGATTTGTGAAGCTAAAGGCAAAACAGAGAATGGTTTAGGCAATACCGCCAGATTTTGCTGAACGGGCTCTGAATATTGACCAAGCTGTGAATATTGACTAAATTCCAAATAAGATGTGGCAGCAGGTACACTGGGATTGAAGCCATAAGCCTGCCTGCCCATACTGATGGGAAGATCGTGTAAAGCCTGGCCTGGCTGCGATTTTTGTAGCAGTTTATTCTTTAAATTCTGGTTTTTTAAATCAGATGGCGGAATAAAGTCATAATCGAGGGGGGCAATATAATGAAGTACAAATTGCATTGCTGCAATCCCTAAAATGTATACTGCCAGGGCCATATTGACCAGTCCTGCAGCAATTTTTAAGGCAAGCACCCTGGTTTTAAAATTACTAAAGACTTTGCCCAAAGCAGCCTTACTGTTTTGAATCTTTAATTTTTGCGTCAGTTGGGTCAACTTGTTACTGCCGTCTTGAAGCTTGTCAAATTCGTTTTGCAGCTTGCCGTTTTCGTGGCTTTGCAAACTGGCCCATGTTGCTTTTTGTCTATCACTGTCACTGAAGGTCTTGTTCAACAGCCCTTCAAGCAAATCAAAGTAGTTGTAGCTGGGCCTTAACGGTTTGGTCATCAAATTGAGCGGTCGCTGAATGCCGTGGTGGAAGGCCTTGGCAAAAACGTTGTTTCCTGGTGCTTTCGGCTGATGGTTCTTGGGGTTCATCAGCATAAAGTTCATTAAAGGGTTAATGCCGTACTGATCGTTTTTGGTCAGTAACGTAAAGCCCAGTGTGAGCCACCAAATGATAAAGTTGCGACCATTGGTTTCAAAAAAATGTTTGGGATGTGGAAACAGTGAAAAGAAAAAAGCCGGCATATAAATTGACGTACCAACATTGACTCTTGATGTAACATCCTGGCGTGACAGTCCAAAAGGGCGGTCTTGTACACTGAAGTTACCAAAGTAGTCAGAAAGCCTTTTGCCCGTTGCCTCATTTGTAATGGGCACCCTAAGGTGCTTTAGCTGACCTGAAGCGCTTAGTCCAAATTTTTTGGCGTGCTGGTTTCTGCTGTTTTGGGTCAAATTAGGGGTTGATGTTTGTGCAAGCATTGCTGCATTGCGTGCAAGAAACATAATAACCTCAAGCAGTGTGTTTCAAAAAATAGACGATGGTATTCATGCTTTAGAATAGATAGGATTAAAAAGGGGAATGCGCTTAACTTGGTTGAAATAAAAAATGAAACAACACCAAAACCAGTGGTATTGAATGTTAAAAAA